>NZ_JAQQDB010000017.1:0-182924 GCF_046030135.1 Caballeronia jiangsuensis | reverse complement strand
CGTTCAAGCCCGCGGTCACACGCAGTTTGGCCATGCTTGCCAGCCCGCGGTGGCCCTCGCCTAAGTGTCGCCCCCACAGGACTAACCGGGCTTGGCTCGCGCACGGTCTGCCACATCGCATCGCTTGCGTCACTGGTTCAGCGCCAAATGGCTCCGACCCGCTTCGCGGCCGATGGGTCAATCGGGTCCGCTTGCGCTTCTTCTTCGACGGTTTCCCTTGCATACCCAACGGCAGCGCGTAGCGCTGTGCCGAAGCTATTTCGTGCTGAACCAGCGCCCTGAAACATTTGGTGCGGCAGACCGTGCGCGAGCCAAGCCCGATTGGGCCTTCGAGGGCGACACTTAGGCGAGTGCCACTTGCGGCTGGCAAGCATGGCCAACGTGCGTGTGACCGCGGGCGATGAGAAGCTGCTTTCTTTGGTTACTTTCTTTGCAGCAGCAAAGAAAGTGACTGCCGCCCCGCACAGGGGCAGAGCTAATAGACCAAAAAGAACCCGGGATCCGGCGACAACCCAAGCAACCCGCCCCTCCAAACCCCCCCCATCAACACTTACAGCCTGTCAGGCACATCACATGCAACGCTCCCATCACGTTCAACGAGAAGAGGGAGAAGCACCATGAGTCGCAAAATCGCATTGATCGCACTGACATCCGCCATGCTCGCCGCCACCGGGGCGGCACAAGCGAAGGGCTGCGTCGAAGGCGCGGCGGTCGGCGGCGTGGCGGGACACGTCGCGGGCAAGCACGGCACGGCGGGCGCGGTCGGTGGCTGCGCGATCGGCCATCACGAAGCCAGCAAGAAGGACAAGAAGGCGCAACAAGCCAACGCGGCGAGCGGGACGGACGCCAAGTAAGACCAAGTAAGACAGCAAACAAGCATCGCCCGGATCGGCGCCACGGCGCGCGCCGATCCGAGCCGCTAGAATGGCCGGATTGCCGGCCGCGCGACGCCACGCGTTGCGCGCGCCTCGTTCCGACAAGGCCATCACAGCGATCCCATGACAGCGTCCACGGACCCGATCCAGCACTTCGCCTCCGACAATTACGCAGGCATCTGCCCCGAAGCGCTGCAGGCGCTCATTAATTCCAACACGAGCGGCCACGAACCCGCCTACGGCGACGATTCGTGGACCACGCAAGTCTGCGACCGCATCCGCGATCTCTTCCAGACCGATTGCGAAGTCTTCTTCGTATTCAACGGCACCGCGGCGAATTCGCTCGCGCTCGCTTCGCTGTGTCAGTCGTATCACTCGGTGATCTGCCACGAGCTCGCGCATATCGAAACCGATGAATGCGGCGGCCCCGAGTTCTTCTCGGGCGGCTCGAAGCTGCTCACCGCACGCGGCGAGAACGGCAAGCTCACGCCCGATGCAATCGAGGAACTCGTCACGAAACGCGCGGACATCCACTATCCGAAGCCGAAGGTCGTCGCGCTCACGCAGGCGACGGAAGTCGGTACCGTGTACACGGTCGAGGAAATCCGCGCGATCGCCGCGATCGCCAAGCGCCGTCATCTGAAAGTGCACATGGACGGCGCGCGTTTCGCCAACGCGGTCGCGACGCTCGGCGTGCATCCGTCGGAGATCACGTGGCGCGCGGGTGTCGACGTGTTGTGCTTCGGCGGCACGAAGAACGGTTTGCCGGTGGGCGAAGCGGTCGTGTTCTTCGACAAGGCGCTCGCCGCCGATTTCGCGTATCGCCTCAAGCAGGCGGGACAACTCGCATCGAAGATGCGCTTCATCTCCGCACCGTGGCTCGGCCTGCTCGATGACGACGTGTGGCTGCGCAACGCGCGTCATGCGAATGCGATGGCGCAACTGATGGCCGAGCGCCTCGTCGAGATTCCCGGCGTGAGCCTGCTCTTCAAGCCCGAATCGAACGCGGTGTTCGCGGAACTGCCGACGCACGTCGCCACCGCGCTGCGTGCGAAGGGCTGGCGCTTCTATCAGTTCATCGGTTCCGGCGGCTGCCGCCTGATGTGCGCATGGGACACGCAGCGCGAAACCGTCGAACGCTTCGTCGATGACGTGCGCACGCTGGCCGCGTCGACCTAACCCCGATTGACACGCGCGTCGCAGCGCTCCAACATGCCCGCACATTCCTCACCGGTTCCCGCGCAATGGCCTATATCTTCTACCTGACTCATATCCATCTCGGCTACGACGCGCTGCAGTCGCTGGAAAGCGAATGCGCGCGTATCGGCGTGAAGCGTCCGCTCGTCATCACCGATAAAGGCGTCGCGGCGGCGGGACTCGCCGATCGCGTGATCGAAAGCGCGAAGCTGGGCGCGTTGCCGATCTTCGACGATACGCCTTCGAATCCGACCGAAGCGATGGTCATGCGCGCCGCGGAGCAATACCGGCGCGAAGGGTGCGACGGGCTGATCGCGGTGGGCGGCGGCTCGTCGATCGATCTGGCGAAGGGCGTCGCGATCGCGGCGACGCACGACGCGCCCCTGACGACCTTCGCGACGATCGAAGGCGGCAGCGGCAAGATCACCGAGCGGTCCGCGCCGCTGATCGCAGTGCCGACCACGGCGGGCACGGGCAGCGAAGTGGCGCGCGGCGCGATCATCATCCTCGAAGACGGGCGCAAGCTCGGCTTCCATTCCTGGCATCTGCTGCCGAAATCCGCGATCTGCGATCCGTCGCTGACGCTCGGCCTGCCGCCGTCGCTTACGGCCGCAACGGGCATGGACGCGATCGCGCATTGCATCGAAACGTTTCTCGCGCCCGCATTCAATCCGCCCGCCGACGGCATCGCGCTCGACGGGCTCGAACGCGCGTGGGCCAATATCGAGCGCGCGACGCGCGACGGCCAGGACCGCGACGCGCGCCTGAACATGATGTCCGCATCGATGCAGGGCGCGATGGCGTTTCAAAAGGGCCTGGGCTGCGTGCATTCGCTGTCGCATCCGCTGGGCGGGCTCGCGGTGAACGGGCGCACGTCGCTGCATCACGGCACGCTGAACGCGGTGGTGTTGCCCGCGGTGCTGCGCTTCAACGAGAGCGCGCCGACGGTTGTCGCGGACCGGCGTTTCGCGCGCATGCGCCGCGTGATGAACCTCGCGGAGAACGCCGATGTCGCGCAGGCGGTTCACGACATGACCGCGCGCCTCGGCCTGCCGACGCGCCTTTCGCAGATGGGCGTCGAAGAAAGCATGTTCGACAAGGTGGTGAAGGGCGCGCTCGCCGATCATTGCCACAAGACGAATCCGCGCGAGGCGAGCGCCGACGATTATCGACGCATGCTGACGGAGTCTCTCTAAGCGATGAGCAAGCCGGTTCCGACCACGCGCGCGGACTACGCGCACTTTCTCGCGATCAGCACGCGCTGGTCGGACAACGACGTCTACGGACATATCAACAACGTCGTCTATTACAGCTACTTCGACACGGTCGTGAACGAGTATCTGCTGCGCGCGGGCGTGCTCGATTTCAGCGAGGGCGAGACCATCGGCCTCGTCGTCGAGACGCGCTGCAACTTCTTCGCGCCGGTCGTGTTTCCCGAGCCGATCGAGGCGGGCTTGCGCGTCGAGAAGCTCGGCAACACGAGCGTGCGCTACGAAGTGGCGATCTTCACGCAAGGCTCGGACGTCGCCGCGGCGCAAGGACATTTCGTGCATGTCTATGTGGATCGCGTGATGCGCAGGCCGGTGCCGCTGCCCGCGCCGCTCGTCGATGCGCTGAAGCCGCTCATCACCGGCTGAGGGTCGCGTCTTGCTTCAGTGGTTCTGCGTGAGTCTGCTCAACGGCGTGAGCGTGGGCTTGCTGCTCTTCATGTTGTCGGCGGGCCTGACGCTGATTTTTTCGATGCTCGGCGTGCTCAACTTCGCGCACGCGAGTTTCTATATGCTCGGCGCGTATGTCGGGCAGGCGCTCGCCGCGTATGGCGGATTCTGGTTCGGGTTGATCGTCGCGCCGATCGTTGTCGGCATGGCGGGCGCGCTGTTCGAACGGCTGTTGCTGAGACGCGTGCATGCGCGCGGCGCGCTCGGGCAAATGCTGCTCACGTTCGGCGCGGCCATCGTGATTGGCGAGGGCGTCAAGCTCGCGTGGGGGCTCGGGCCGTTGCCCGCGGCGATTCCTCCCGTGCTCGACGGTCCGCTTTTCACGCTCTACGACGCATCTTTCGCGCGCTATCGCGTGTTCATGATGTCGATCGCCGTGCTGATGCTCGGCGCGCTCTGGCTCGTCTTGCGCATCTCGAAGACGGGCCTCGTCGTGCGTGCTGCGCTCACGCATCCCGCCACGGTCGAAACGCTCGGCCACGACGTGCCGCGCGTGTTCACGATGGTCTTCGCCATCGGCACCGCGCTCGCCGCGCTCGGCGGCGTGATCGGCGCGCCGCTCGCCGTCATCGAGCCGGCGATGGCCGATGCGATGGGCCCGATCGTGTTCGTCGTCGTCGTGATCGGCGGGCTCGGGTCGCTCGGCGGCGCGCTCGTCGCGTCGCTGCTGATCGGCTGCGTGCAGACCTTCGCGGTGGGCGCGAGCGCGTCGGCGGGCAGCATCGCCGCATCGCTCGGCGTGACGCTTCCGCCCGCATGGAGCGCGTTGACGGTCGCGCAGCTCGCGCCCGTGCTGCCTTATCTCGTGCTCGTCGCGATGCTCGCCGCGCGGCCGCGCGGACTCTTCGGCGAGCGTACGCACGATGCCTAGGTTTCTCGCGCTCGCCCTTGTCCTGGCGCTCGCGCTGCCGCTCTTCTTCGATCAATCCTGGCTGCTCGCGTATTTCGCGCAGACCGCGACGCTCATCGTCTTCGCGCTCTCGTACAACCTGCTGCTCGGCGATACTGGCCTGCTGTCGTTCGGCCACGCCGTGTATTCGGGGCTCGGCGCGTTCGCCGCCGCGCATGTGTTCAATCGCTACGGCGTGCCGCTGCCGCTCTTGCCGGTCATCGGCGGATGCGCGGCGATGCTCGTCGCCATCGTGTTCGGCGCGATCTCGACGCAGCGCGCAGGCACGGCTTTCGCGATGATCACGCTTGGCATCGGCGAACTCGTCGCCGCGTGCGTGTGGCTCGTGCCCGGATGGTTCGGCGGCGAGGGCGGCGTGACGATCGATCGCGCGAGCGGGCCGTCGTTCTTCGCGTGGAGCTTCGGACCGCTGCGCGAAGCCTACGCGCTGATCGCGTGCTGGTGCGTGGTCGCGGCGCTCGCGATGTTCGCGTTTTCGCGCACGCCGATGTGCCGCCTCGCCAACGCCGTGCGCGACAACCCCGCGCGCGCGGCCGCGATCGGTTTCGCGCCGGCGCGGGTGCGCTTCACGATGCTTGTCGGGTCGGCGTTCTTCGCGGGTATCGCGGGCGTGCTGTCGTTGATCAACGTCGAGCTGGTGTCGTCGGAAGGCGTGGGCCTCGCGCGCTCGACGAGCGTGCTCGTCGCGACGGTGATCGGCGGAACGGGCGCGTTCTTCGGGCCGGTGATCGGCGCGGTGCTGCTGACGTTCTTCAGCGTCGCGGTGGCGAGCGTGAGCGCTGCGTGGCCGATGTATCTCGGGCTCTTCTTCGTGTGGGTCGTGATCGCAGCGCCGGAGGGCGTGGCCGGTCTGCTCCGGCGCGATGCGCGGTCGCTGTGCTTCGGCGCGCTCGGCGCGATGGTCTGGGGCGTTGCGGTCGTCGTGCCGGTCGAAGCGCTCTACGCGGGACGAATCGACGTGCGTGCGTGGCTCATCGCATTGCCGTGCGCCTTGCTGGGCCTCTGGCTCGCGCGACGCACGAGGGCCGCGCGATGAACGCCGCGCTCGAACTGCACGGCGTGACCAAACGCTTCGGCGCGACGCGTGTGTTGCGCGGCGTCGATCTGCACATCGCGCACGGCGAGCGGCATGCGCTCATCGGACCGAACGGTGCGGGCAAGTCCACGCTCTTCGATCTGATCTCGGGACGTGCGCGACCCGACGACGGGCGCATCGTCGCGAAAGGAATCGACATCACGGGCAAGCCGCCGCAGCGTGTCTCCCGAACGCTTGCGCGCAGCTTCCAGACGACGAGCGTGTTCGGTGGATTGTCCGTGCTCGACAATCTGCGTTGCGCGGCGCTGGGCGCGTCGTCATCGCGCTTTATCGACCGATGGCTGCCTTCGCGAAAAATCGATGCGCGCGCACACGCGATGCTCGATGCTATCGGTCTTGCCGAACGCGCGTACGAACTCGCCGCGCGGCTTACTTACGCGGAGCAACGCGCGCTCGATCTCGGCATCGCGCTCGCAACCGACGCGCCGCTCATCTTGCTCGACGAACCCACCGCCGGCATGAATCGCGCGGAGGCGACGCGCGCGCTCGCGTTGATCCGCGCGACGACGCAAGGGCGCACGTTGCTCGTGATCGAGCACGACATGGATGCCGTGTTCAGTCTCGCGGATCGCATCTCGGTGCTCGTGCAAGGACGCGTGATCGCGACCGGCACGCCTGCCGCGATCCGTGCGAATCGTGATGTGCGGGAAGCGTATCTCGGCGGAGTCGCAACATGAACGCGCCATTGCGCATCGACAATTTGCGCGCGTGGTATGGCGCGGCGCAGGTGCTGCACGGCGTGAATCTGTGCATCGGCGAAGGGGAAGTGGTCGCGCTCGTCGGCCGCAACGGCTCGGGACGTTCGACGCTTGCGAAGGCCATCATGGGACTCGTGCGATGCGCGGGCGACATGCGTTATCGCGATGTTCAACTCGTCGGTTTGAGGCCGCATCGAATCGCGCGGCTCGGGATCGGTTACGTGCCCGAAACGCGTGACGTGTTTCCCGCGCTCACCGTGCGCGAAAACCTGTTGCTCGGCGAGAGGAAAGGCACGCGCTTTTCGCTGAGCGATGCGTATCGGTTGTTTCCTGTGCTTGAAGAACGCTCGTCGGTGAAAGCGGGGGCGCTATCGGGCGGCGAACAGCAAATGCTTGCGCTCGCACGCACGTTGACGGGCGATCCGTCGCTCGTCGTCATCGACGAACCCGGCGAAGGGCTCGCGCCGCAAGTGCTCGCGCAAGTGGCCGGATGCCTTGCGATGTTGCGCGAACGCGGGGTCGCGATGCTGCTGATCGAAGAGCGATTGACGATCGCGAGGATGCTCGGCGCGCGCGTCGCGGTGATGGGGCATGGGGCGATTCAGTTCGATGGCGCGATCGAGGTGCTCGCGGAGAGCGAGCATGTCATGCGGGATTGGGTTTCGATAGGGTAGAGCGTGGTTGCTTGACGTGCTTCGGTTTTTCGCCGGATCCCGTATTCGTGTTGGTTTATTAGCACTGCCCCTCCCCGGGGCGGGGGTCACTTTCTTTGCTGCTGCAAAGAAAGTAACCAAAGAAACAGCTATCCCCAGCCTAAGCACTTCGCACCGGCCGCGGCACAGGCGATTGGCTGAATGGCCCGGCAGTAGCGAGTGCCCTCACAAGCAGATAAGGGCCTGGACCGCGCACGGTCTGACAAGCCATAACTCTGAGCGCGCTGGTTCAGCACCAAATAGCTCCGGCCCGCTTCGCGGCCGATGGGTCAGTCGGGTGCGCGTGCTTCTTCTTCGTTGGTTTCCCTCGCATACCCAACGGCAGCGCGTAGCGCAGTGCCGAAGCTATTTGGTGCTGAACCAGCGCGCTTAAACATTTGGTGCGGCAGACCGTGCGCGAGCCAAGTCCGGTAAGTACTTCGAGGGCGACACTTAGGCGAGTGCCACCGGCCGCTGGCAAGCATGGCTAACGTGCGTGTGACCGCGGGCGGTGAGAAGCTGCTTTCTTTGGTTACTTTCTTTGCAGCAGCAAAGAAAGTGACCCCCGCCCCGGGGAGGGGCAGTGCTAATAGACCGACGCGAAAACGGGATCCGGCAAAAAACCCGTCCCGCGTCCAACGCCATCGCCTAGCTCGAAGCCTTGCTATCCCTCTCCACGATCCACTCATGCTTCGGATCGTTCTTGAAGTGCCACGTGCGCTTGCTTCCCGCCATCACGTTGAGATAGTAGTTGTCATAGCCATAAGGCACGACGACCGGATGATACCCACGCGGCACCATCACGACATCGTGATTCTCGACGGCCATCGTTTCGTCGAGGTCGCGCTCGTCGGTATAGACGCGCTGAAACGCAAACCCTTGCGGCGGATTCAGCCGATGATAGTACGTCTCTTCGAGCGAACTCTCGACGGGCACATTGTCCTGATCGTGCTTGTGCGGCGGATAGCTCGATGCGTGCCCGCCCGGCGTGCGCACTTCGACCACGAGCAAGGACTCGGCCGCTTCCGTTTGCGGAAGAATGTCGCATACGTAGCGCGTATTGGCGTTCCTGCCGCGCGTCGAGCGCTTCATCTGCGATGGCTCGATCAGCCGCGGTGGAAGATCGCCCTTGGCGGGTGCGCTCGCGACGCCGATTTCCGCATCGCGCTCCGCACGCACGATCGCCGCGAGCTTGGGCGGCACATAGACCGCATACGGCGCGGCGTCCTCGAACACGCTGTCGCGCGAGCCGATCGACTGATAATGCTCGTCTCCCGCCTCGACGCTCACGGTGCCCGTCAGCACGACGATGCAGCTCTCGCGATCGGCGTCGTACACATGCACGACATCGCCCGCGTTCAGGCGATACGCCGCGAATCCGACATGCTTCCAGCCCGCGGAATCGGGCGTGACGCGCGCGATGGTTTGTCCTTCGCGCGATGCTTTGACCAGCAGGCTCATGCTGCCTCCTTGAATGTTCCATCGACGAGCGCGCGCAGCGTGCGATAGCCCTTGTCGGCATAGGCATAGCTCGGCGCGATCACCGGATCCTGTTCCGCTTCGACGACGAGCCAGCCGTCGTAATCATGTTTCGCGAGACACGCGATGATGCCCGGATAGTCCACGCAGCCATCGCCGGGCACGGAGAACGCACCGTTGATGACCGCATCGAGAAAACTCCAGTTGCGATTGCGCGCGAGCTTCACGATGTCCGGCCGCACGTCCTTGCAATGCACATGACACACGCGGGCGATGTGCTTTTGCAGCACGCTCAGGGCATCGCCGCCCGCGAACGTGATGTGCCCCGCGTCGAACAGCAGACCGACTGCATCGTTTGTCAGGTCCATGAGGCGATCGACATCCGCGGGCGTTTCGACATACGCGCCCATGTGATGATGATAGGCGACGCGCACGCCGCGCGTGAGCGTGAATTCGGCGAAGCGGTTCAGGCGCTCGGCGTAATCGTTCCACTGCGCATCGGAGAAGAAGCGCGGACGTTGATAGAGCGGCCGCGGCGCGCCCTGGATCGAATGCGCTACCTCGCCGTAGACCATCACGGTCGCGCCGTTCTTCGCGAGCAGATCGAGATGCGGGCCGACGGCTTCGATTTCCTCTTGCGCGCTGCGCTCCGCGAGCCTGCCGGAGTACCAGCCGGACACGAGCGCGAGATCGTATTGGGCTAGCAGCGATTTGAGCGCCTGCGGTTCGCGGGGGAACTTGTTGCCTAGCTCGAATCCCTCGTAGCCGATTTTTTTGCCTTCGGTCAGGGCGGTGGACAGTGGGGTCTCGCCGCCGAGCGATGGCAAGTCGTCGTTCATCCACGACAGGGGGTTGATGCCGATGCGGACGTTTAATGCCATGGTTTTGTCCTTGTGGTTTTGATGGTGCTTCGCGTTTTGTTTCGCCGGATCCCGATTTCTTTTTGGTTTATTAGCGTTGCCCCTGTGCGGGGCGGCAGTCACTTTCTTTGCTGCTGCAAAGAAAGTAACCAAAGAAACAGCTATCCCCAGCCTAAGCACTTCACACCGGCCGCGGCACAGGCGATTGGCTGAATGGCCCGGCAGTAGCGAGTGCCCCCACAAAACTCGCCGGGCTTGGACCGCGCACGGTCTGCCGCACCAAATGTTTAAGCGCGCTGGTTCAGCGCCAAATAGCTCCGGCCCGCTTCGCGGCCGATGGGTCAATCGGGTCGGCGCAGACCTTCTTGCTAAAGCCGCCATCTCATGCACAGCACATGCGCTCTGTTGGTTTCCCTTGCATCCCCGGCGGCAGCGCGTAGCGCTGTGCCGAAACTATCTGGTGCTGAACCAGCGCCCTAAAACAACTAGCTTGTCAGACCGTGCGCGATCCAAGCCCGATAGGGCCTATGAGGGCGACACTTAGGCGAGTGCCATTGGCGGCTGGCAAGCATGGCTAACGTGCGTGTGACCGCGGGCTTAAGCGAGCTGCTTTCTTTGGTTACTTTCTTTGCAGCAGCAAAGAAAGTGACCCCCGCCCCGGGGAGGGGCAGTGCTAATAGACCACCACGAAAACAGGATTCCACGACAAAACCCCCCCCTAAAACCCCCGAGCTTTGACCGCCCGCTCATACCCCTCCCGAGCAACGACGACCGCAGCGCGATCAGAAACCTCGGGCACGGCGACTTCCCACCACCAGCCCCCTTCCTCGGTAGGCCGAGCCGGATCGGTATCGATAGAAATGAGATAACTTCGATCCGCCGCCCGCGCGCGCTTCATCGCCGCTTGCAGTTCATCGATACCAGCCACCTGCTCCGACAATGCCCCAAGCGCCCGCGCATGCATCGCAAAATCGATCTCCGGCGCCCCGAGCGCGCCTTGCTTGCAATCATCGATAAGATTGTTGAACGGCGCCCCCCCGCAAGCCTGCTGCAATCGATTGATGCAACCGAACCCGCGATTGTCGAGCAGCACCACAATCAACTTCGCGCCGAGCATCACGGAACTGGCGAGTTCGCTATTCATCATCAGATAGCTGCCGTCGCCGACGATCACGATCACCTCGCGCTCCGGCCGCGCGAGCTTCACGCCCAGGCCGCCCGCTATTTCATAGCCCATGCACGAATAACCGTATTCGACGTGATAGCCGCCCGGCTTACCGGTGCGCCAGAGCTTCTGCAAATCCGCAGGCAAAGTGCCGGCCGCACACACGACGATGTCGTTCGCAGGCGATTCATCGTCCGAGCGCTGCACCGCGCCGATGACATCGGCTTCACGCGGCAACGAGCCATCCGCGACAGGCATGTTCGTCACATGCGCGACGGTCTCGCGCCATTCGTTCGCGAGCCGGTGCGCGCGCGTCGTCCATTGCGGCGATGCGCGCCAGTCGCCCAGCGCGGCCGACAGCGCATCGAGCGCGACGCGCGCATCCGCCTGCACGGCGACAGCGTTTTGCTTCAGCGCATCGAACGGATTCGCATTGATCGCGACGAGCCGCGCTTGCGTAAAGAGCGTGTTCGATCCGGTCGTGAAGTCCTGCAGGCGCGTGCCGACGGCGAGCACGCAATCGCTCGCATGCGCGAGTTCGTTCGCCGCCGACCCACCCGTCACGCCGATGCCGCCCGCATTCAACGCATCGTCCCAAGCGAGCGCGCCTTTGCCCGCCTGCGTTTCCGCGACCGGAACGCCGTGCTTGTGCGCGAACGCGCGCAAGGCATCGGTCGCGAGTCCGTAGAGCACGCCGCCGCCCGATACGATCATCGGTTCACGTGCTTCACGCAACATCGCGGCGGCACGTTCGATCTCGCGCGGAATTGGCGCGGGCGCATGAAACTCGACCACGGGCGGCTCGAAGAACGAAGCAGGGTAGTCATACGCCATCGCCTGCACGTCCTGCGGCAGCGCGAGCGTGACCGGGCCGCACAGCGCCGCATCGGTGAGCACGCGAATCGCGCGCGGCAATGCGCTCAGCAACTGCGCGGGATGCACGATGCGATCGAAGTATCGCGACACCGCTTTCAATGCATCGTTCGCGGACACGCCGCCATCATGACCGTCCTCGACCTGCTGGAGCACCGGATCCGGCGCGCGCGACACGAAGATATCGCCGGGCAGCAGAAGAACCGGCAGCCGGTTCACATGAGCGAGCGCGGCGGCCGTCACGAGATTGGTCGCGCCCGGTCCGATGGACGTCGTCACCGCCATCATGCGGCGTCGCATATGCGCCTTCGCATAGGCGATCGCGCTATGCGCCATCGCCTGCTCGTTGTGCGCGCGGTACGTCGGCAATTCATCGCGATGCCGATACAGCGCCTCGCCGATGCCCGCGACATTGCCGTGCCCGAAGATCGCGAACACGCCGCCGAAAAGCGCTTCGCCATGTTCGGTGCGAAGCGCCGCGAGATAGCGCACGACGGCCTGCGCGGCGGTCAGTCGAATGGTGGAGTTCACGGCAGTTTCAGTTTGCGTAGCACGCTGGTTCATGCGGCTTGCTCCTGTTTGATCCGATGGTCTTCGACATGCGACGCCGCACGCGCATCGCGCCAAGCGCCGATCAGCGTTTCGAACGTGCGGCGCACACGCGCGATCAATTCGCGGTCGTCGATCTCGTTCGCGAGCCACGCATGGCTCGGCTCATGAAAGATCGTGCGTCCGACGGTGAAGCCCTTGCAGGTCTTCGACGATGCCGCCGCCCTGAAGCCATCGCGCAACTGATCGACAGCCGCCGAGAGCCCGAGCAGCACGACGCCCCGGCAATACGGATCGCGTTCGGCGATGAGCGCATCGATCGCCTGCCACTGCTTCGCGCTCATCGGTTCGAGCTTCCACCATTCGGGGTAGATGCCGAGGTTATAGAGACGCTTCAACGCGCGATACACGGTGTCGTCTTCCACGGGCGGACCGTTCTTCGGCACGATCACTTCGAGCAGCAGTTCGTTGCCGCTTTCCTGCACGGCATCGTAGAGCGCGCGTATCTGTGCTTCCTGTTCGAGCCGCACGTCATGCGGATGATCGGGGTGATATTGCACGAGACACTTCGCGACCTGCTCGCGCGGCCATTGAACGAGCGTCGTGCCGATCGAGCGGCCGTGATCGAACACGAGCGGCATCGAACCCGGCAATTCGACGGGACGTCCGACCCACCAGCCGCGCCCGGTCGCCGCGTTCAGCGCATCCTGGCCGTAGCGATCGTCGATCAGAACGCCGATGCGCCCTTCGAGTCCGAGTTCCTTTTCCGTCTGCGCGACGGCATCGACGAACAGGTTCTTCAATGTTGCAATGCGCGTTTCGCTCGCGCCCGTCTGCTGCGCGAGATCGAAGAACTGGTTGCGATGATCGAACGCGAAGCCGAGCACTTCATCCCATTGCCTGCGCTTCGGGCTCACGCGATGCAGCCGCGCCAAGGTCGCATCGCGGTCGGGTCGGCGCATGCGCACGGGATCGTCCTTGGCCGCGGCGAGGAAGTAGTCGAGTTCGGCGGGCGTAGGCATCGCGGGTGCGCAGCCGTGACGCGACACGACGAGCGCGCCGCATGCATTGGCCGTTCGCGCGCAGGCCTCGAGCGGCTCGTCGCGCAGCCAGCCCGAGAGGAAGCCGGACGCGAACGCATCGCCCGCGCCGAGCACGTTGAGCACTTCGACTTCGACGCCGCCGTGTATCGGCGCATCGTCGATGGAAGCGGGTACGTCGCCCTCGATGATCGAGCAGCCGAGCGGCCCGCGCTTCACGACGAGGGTCGCGCTCGTGACGCTGCGGACCATCGCGAGCGCATCGGTCAGACGGTCCTTGCCGCCCGCGATGCGAAACTCTTCTTCCGTGCCGATCACGAGATCGATCAGCGGCAGGATGCGCTGCAAATGCGCGGTGACGCTTTCATTCGCGATGAAGCGCGTCTCGCCATCGGCCTTGCCCGTGAGGCCCCACAGCACCGGCCGGTAGTCGATGTCGAGAATCGTGCGCACGTCGTTGCGGCGCGCATATTCGAGCGCGCGGCGGCTCGTGCGGTTCACCTGTTCGGTGGAGAAGTGCGTGCCCGTGATGAGCAGCGCCTTCGACGACGCGATATACGCTTCATCGAAGTCGGCTTCATCGACGGCCATGTCCGCGCAGTTCTCGCGATAGAACACGAGCGGGAATGTGTCGCGGTCTTCGAGGCCGAGCAGCACGAGCGCGGTGAGCCGTTCACGATCGATGCGCACATGGCTCACGTCGCAGCCTTCGCGTTCGAGCGTCTCGGTGAGAAAGCGCCCCATGTGATCGTTGCCGACGCGCGCGAGCATCGACGAATCGAGACCGAGCCGCGCGCAGCCGAACGCGATGTTCGCGGACGAGCCGCCGAGATATTTCGCGAACGTCGATACGTCTTCGAGACGCGCGCCGACCTGCTGCGCATAGAGATCGACGGCAAGGCGCCCGAGGCACACGATATCGCGCGTGCGATCCGGCGCGAAGCGAGAAGTATTTTGTGTTGGCATGGCTTCCATGTCCTCAGATCGTCGCGCCTTCGAGTTCGGTCATCATCTGCTGCATTTCGGCGCCGCCCGCCATCATGTCGAGCACTTCGTTCTTGCTGATGGTGTCCTTCGTATAGGTGCCCATCGAGCGGCCGCGATTGAGCAGCGTGAACGAATCGCCGATCGGATACGCGTGATGCACGTTGTGCGTGATGAAGATCACCGAGATGCCTTTCTCGCGCGCCTTGTGAATCAGCTTCAGCACGTTGAAGCTCTGCTTCACGCCGAGCGCGGCGGTCGGTTCGTCCAGGATCAGCACGCGTGCGCCGAAGTGGATCGCACGCGCGATCGCGAGACATTGCTTCTCGCCGCCCGACATCGTGCCGATAGGCTGATGCGGATCGCGCACGTTGATGCCCATTTCCGCGAGCTTGGCGCGCGAGGTTTCGGCGGCGAGATCGAGGTCCATCACGTTGAACATGCCGAAGCGTTTCTTCTGCGGCTCGCGTCCCATGAAGAAATTGCGCGCGACGGAAAGAAGCGGCACGAGCGCGAGATCCTGATACACGGTCGCGATGCCGAGATCGAGTGCTTCCTTCGGCGAATCGAAATGGACCGGCTTGCCATCGACCAGATAATCGCCGGAGGAGGGCGTATGGACGCCTGCCAGCGTCTTGATGAGTGTGGACTTGCCCGCGCCGTTATCGCCGAGCAGGCAATGCACTTCGCCGCGTTTGAGCCGCAACGTGACGCCGTTGAGCGCGATCACCTTGCCGAAAAACTTGCTGACGTTCTCGAGTGCGAGGATGTTGTCGTCGTTCATGTCGGTTCTCCTCTTATTGAGCCTGCGAGACGCGGCGGCGCACGTAGTGATTGAAGAGCACGGCGATCAGCAGCATCACGCCGAGGAACACGCGGAACCAGTCCGAGCTCACGTTCGTATAGGTGATGCCGATCTGCACGACACCGAAGATCAGCGCGCCGAAACATGCGCCGACCACCGAGCCGTAACCGCCCGTCAGCAACGTGCCGCCGATGACCGCCGCGATGATCGCCTCGAATTCCTTTTGCAGGCCGCGATCCGCTGCCGCCGAACCGATATCGCACACTTGCAGCACAGCGAACAGGCACGAGCAGAATGCGGTCAGCACGAACAGCGAAATCTTCACGCGCTTCACCGGCACGCCGACATTCTTCGCGGCGTTCGCATCGCCGCCGACCGCGAGAATCCAGTTGCCGTAGCGGGTCTTGGCGAGCACGAACGCGCCGATCGCCGCGAGCACGAGCCACCAGATGATGACCTTCGGAATGCCCGGCACGAGCGGCTCGCCGCTATCGAGCAGCTTGCCGATGCCCATGTGCGCGAGCCAGGTGAACACGCCGTGCAACGCGACGCCGTGAAACAGCGTATTGGCGATCGGATCGGCCTGCGCGAGATCGCCCACGCCGGAGATGATGGTGCGATCCGCGAACATGATCGACAGCGCGAGCGTCAGGCCGCGCAGGATGAACAGGAACGCGAGCGTGACGATGAACGAGGGCAGGCGCGTCTTCATCACGAGATAGCCGTTCAATGCGCCGAGCAGCATCGACATCAGGAACGCGAAGAGAATGGAAAGCGATAGCGGCCAGTGGAAGTAGACCGAGGGCAACGCGACCATCATGCCGGCGAAGCCGATCATCGAACCGATGGACAGGTCGAACTCGCCCGCGATCATCAGAAGGCACGCGCCGACCGCGAGCAGGCCGAGATAGGCGGCGACCTGCGACCAGTTCATCACGCCGTCGAGGTTGAACATGCCGGACGAACCCGCGCCGAACCCGAACACGATGAACACGAGCACGGTGCCCGAAATCGCCGCGAATTCCGGGCGATTCAGCAAGTGACCGAACCACGATTGCTGGCGTACGCGCTCATCCGATGGCTTGGCCTTGTCGGGTGTTTCAGCGTCGTCCTGCTGAGCGTTCACGTGAGGAGGGTAATGCTTGCCGGCTACGCCCATGATGGCTCCTTGAGACTCGATACGATGCAGTACGGATGTGCGTGCCCCCGCCGCGTCCCGCAAGGGAACGCGACAGAAGCATGGGACATCGATGAAAGCGGGCGGCGCTAAGGAAGCCGCCCAAAGAAGGTCAGCTTGCGATCAACGATATTGACCGGCGTACTTCACGACCTTGTCGAGATTTTCTTTGGTGATGAAGCCCGGTCCCGAACGAATGTTCTTGGGGCCGTACGACGGTTGCAGTCCGTAGGTTTCGAGGCGCGCCTTGAACTTCGGATTCGCTTCGAGAATCTGACGGATCTTCGCCGGATCGGTGGTGTGTTCCTTATGCACGATCGCGAGCACCGCCACCGGGATATAGCCTTGCAGATACGGCTGCTGATCGATCGCGAACTTGATCGTGCCGTCCTTGATCCCCTTCGCGATGTCGTCGGAGAAGTCGAAGGTCACGAAATAGATCTTGTTTTGCAGGCCCATTTGCGTGACGGCCTTGAGCGTCGCGGATGCGGGCGTCGGTCCGAGCGTGAGGATCGCGCCCGTGTCCGGATGGTTGCGCAGATACGCCGATACCTTCGACTGAATCTCGGTCGGGTCTTGTCCCGAATCGATCGTCGAGGCCTTGTAGTCGATGCCGAGCGCGTCCGCGAAGCCCTTGCAGCGATCGAACGAAACGGTGTTCGTCGCGATGTGGTTCACGCACAGGAACGACTTCACGCCCGCGGCCTTCGCCTTTTCGCCCGCCGCCTTGCCGGCCACATATTCCGGCTGGCCCACGTGCATGATCGCGCCCAGTTGCGCGCTCTGTTCTTCCGTGCCGGAGTTGATCGTCACGAGCGGAATCTTCTTCGCGGTGACCTTGTTGATCGAACTCTTCAGCACGTCGAAGTCGGCGATGGTGGTGATGACGCCGTCGTAGTTGCGCGCGGCGGCCTGCTCGATCAGACGCGACATGTCCGCGATATCGCCGTTCGGCGGATTGCGGTAGTCCGTCTGCACGTTGAAGTCTTCGTCAGCCTGCTTGATCGCGTTCTTGATGGTGTTCCACCAGGAATCGGAATCCGGCGCGTGGCTGATCAGCACGAACTTCGCGTCTGGCGCCGCCTGAGCGGGACTCGCCGCCATCAACGTTGCGCTGCACAACGCAGCAGCAGCCGCCAGCGCGCGCAGCGCGGCCCGACCGTTGCAAATGGTCATTGTCTCCACCTATCTCGGTTGTTGTTTGGTGTGATGTTTTCGCGAGCCGACCGTTTGATGTGCCATGCTCAGGACCAAGAGTAGGTCAGTTTTCGGCGACCTGCAACAGAAATTTCATTGATGCGGCAAATGGAAAATACATTCCAATTTGCTTGCCGCCTTCCTATAATCGGTTCTACGACGAACATCGAAAGAGCCTGTGATGGATGACGCCAGCACCGACGTACAAAGCGTCGACGAACTCATGCAGCGGATCACCGACGCGTACGACTCGCTGCCGCGCCAGTTGAAGAGTGTCGCGACCTACATCGAGCAGCATCGCCAGAGTGTGATGATGGATCGCACGAGCGATATCGCGAGTGCGTGCGGCGTGCATGCGTCGGCGGTCGTGCGTTTCGCGCAGCGCTTCGGCTTCTCCGGCTTCTCCGACCTGCAGGCCGTGTTCAGGCAGGCATATACGGGCGCGGGCGGCTCGCAGCAGAGCTATCAGCAGCGCATTCGCAAGCTCATCGACGAGAAGGCGGGCGAGGCGTCGGGGCTGTCGGTGGCGCGCGAGTTCATCGCGGCGAGCCGCACGGGTCTCGACGAACTCGAAGCCGGCCTCGACGACGCGCAGTTCGAAGCCGCCGTGGACATGCTCTCGCAGGCGGAGAACATCTATGTGATCGGCGTGCGCCGGTCTTTCGCGGTGGCGAGCTACATCGTCTATGCATTGCAGCACACGAAGAAGCGCGTGCATCTGATTTCGGGCTTCGGCGGCATGTTCCGCGAGCAGGTCCGCAGCGTGAAGAAGGGGGACGTGGTGGTCGCGATCAGCTTCGCGCCCTACGGCAAGGAGACGCAATATTGCGTGCGCGCCGCGCAGCATCATGGCGCGGCAACCCTCGTCATCACCGATAGCCAGCTTTCGCCGCTCGCGCGTCACGCGAGCGCGAGTCTGCTCGTGAAGGAGGGCAGCGCGTTCGCGTTCCGTTCGCTCACGAGCACCATTTGCCTGTGCCAGGCGTTGTTCATCGCGCTCGCGTACCGGCTGGAGTTGAACGTCGAGGAATCCAAGGAGACAGGTGGCTATGACGATTGATGTGGCGGTGTTTGGGGCAGGGCGCATCGGCAAGATTCACGCGGCCAATCTCGCCCGGCAGCCGGGCGTGCGTTTGAAATACGTCGTCGATGTGAATCGTGATGCGGCGTCCGCGCTGGCTGCTTTGCATGGAGCACAGGTCGCCGATGTCGATGGCGCAATGGGCGACGCTTCCGTCGGCGCGACCGTCGTGTGTTCGAGCACGGATACGCATGCGGATCTCATTCTCGCGTCGGCGGCGCAGAAGAAGCATGTGTTCTGCGAGAAGCCCGTCGATCTCACGATCGAGCGCGCGCGTGCGTGCGCCGATGCGGTCGCGAAAGCGGGCGTCGTCTGCATGATCGGCTTTCAGCGTCGCTTCGATCCGACGTTCTCGGCATTGAAGGCGCGCATCGATGCGGGCGAGATCGGCGATCCGGAGATGCTGATCGTCACGAGCCGCGATCCGGGCGCGCCGCCGGTCGAGTACATCAAGCATTCGGGCGGCATCTTCAAGGACATGCTGATCCACGATTTCGATATCTTCCGCTGGATTCTCGACGATGAAGCCGACACGCTGCACGCGACGGGCAGTTGCCTGAGCGATCCGGCCATCGCCGATGCGGGCGATATCGATTCGACCGCGGTGACGATCCGCACGAAGCGTGGCCGTCTGTGCCAGATCAACACGGCGCGGCGCGCGGCGTATGGCTACGATCAGCGCTTCGAACTGCTCGGCAGCGCCGGCATGCTTCAGGCGGGCAACGTGCGGCCGACCGAAGTCACCGCCTACACGGCGACGGCCGTGTCGAGCGACAAGCCCGAGGCGTTCTTCCTCGAACGTTATCGCGCGGCGTACGCGGCGGAAATCGCGCATTTCTTCGATGCGGTCGAGAACGGCAAGCCGGTGCGTACCACGGTCGCGGACGGTCTGAAGGCGCTGGAACTCGCCGAAGCCGCGACGCTGTCGTGGCGCGAGAAGCGCATCGTCACGCTCGGGGAGAAGGTCGCATGAAATCGCTGCGCTTCGGTATCGTCGGATTGGGGCGGCTCGGGCGCCGGCATGCGGAAAATCTCGCGTGGCACGTGCCGGGCGCGCAACTCGTCGCGGCGTGCAGTCCGGTGAAGGAAGAGCGTGCATGGGCCGAGCAGTCGCTGCCCGAGCTTTCGCTTTATGCCGATTACGACGAACTGCTCGCGGACGCTTCCATCGACGCCGTGTGGCTCGTCACGCCCACGTCGCTGCATGCGCGGCAGATCATCGCCGCATTGCGCGCGGGCAAGCACGTGTTCTGCGAGAAACCGCTGTCGCTCGATCTCGCCGAATGCGATGCCGTGCTCGAAGAACATGCGCGTCATCCGCATCTGCAGGTGATGATCGGCTTCGTGCGACGTTTTGATGCGAGTTATCGCGATGCGTTCGATGGCGTCACGAAAGGCGCGATCGGCCGGCCCTTCATGGTGCGCTCGCAGACCTGCGACAAGAACGATCCGGATGGCTTCTTCGTGCGGTTCGCGCCGACATCGGGCGGGCTTTTTCTCGATTGCAGCGTGCATGACATCGATCTTGCGCGCTGGCTGCTCGGCAATCCGCGCGCCAAACGGGTGTATGCGAGCGGCACCATCGCGATTCACGATGGCTTGCGCGAGTGCGGCGATATCGACAACGGCGTGGGCACGATCGAGTTCGAGGACGGGCGGCTCGCGGTGTTGTACGCATCGCGCACGATGGCGCATGGGCACGACACGCAGACGGAAGTGATCGGCACGGCGGGCGCGCTGTCGGTGGGACGCAATCCGAGGGCGAACCGCGTCGAGATCGCGGATGCGCACGGTATGCGCAACGCGTGCACGCCGACGTTCTTTGAGCGCTTCGAGGATGCGTTTTTGCGCGAGGCGCAGGCGTTCGTGGCGCTGCTCAGGGACGGGACGCCGACTGGCCTCACGCTGGAGGATGCGAGGGAGGCGACGCGTATCGGGATCGCGATGCGCGACGCTTATGAGAGCGGGAGGGCGGTGGAGTTGTGAGTATTCCAGGGCCCGCACTTGTCGATGCGGGCCTTTATCCGACAACCAGCCGGACGGGTTTGCCCACCCGAGCCAGCATCTCCACCAGCGTATCGATGGTGAACTTGGCCGTTTTCTTGTTCACGACATCCGAGACGCGAGGCCGCGTCACATGCAGTATCTCGGCTGCTTCGGCTTGCTTGAGGTGGTGCGCTTCGATCCACGTGGCGAGCTCGTCCATGAGTTGCGCTTTGAGCGCCAGGGTCTGGCCGACGAGTGCTTGCGACTCGTCATGGTATCGGCGCGCTTCGTCGGCCGCGAAGCCGAGTTCGGTGAAGATGTTTGCGCCGGGCTTCGTTACGTGCCGCACTTGGGTGTCGACTTTGCTCATATCCGTGTTTTCCTTTCGTTCGTGATCGCGCGATAGCGAATCGCTGCGATTTCCTTGTCCCGCTGGGACGTCGTTTGCGTCTTCTTCTGGAAGCAATGCAACACGTAGATGGCCTCCTCGAACTTGGCCACATACATCACGCGATAGATGCCGTTCGTGTCGCGGATTCGAATCTCGCGTACCCCGGAGCCAACCTCGTCGAACGGTTTCCAGTCCTCGGGATCCAGTCCAACTTGAAGGCGGCCAAGCTGGAAGCCCGCTTCGCGTCGAGCAGACAAGGGGAATGCGAGGATATCGTTGTAGCAAGAGCCTACCCAGCGAATTTCTTTCTCATCGGTCATTGTATAAAATTTTATACGTTTTTTCACGCCGATCTCGCAGCCGTTTGTTGCTCGAGATATCGGCTCTCAGACTGAGGAAGCTAGGCTCAACACTGCGACGCGTGAACTAGAAAAGTCCCAACCGGTTGCGGCAGTCCTCGCATCGGCATCGCGATGCGCGAGGCTTATGAAAGCGCGAGGGCGGTGGAGTTGTGACCTCTGCGCTAAAATCGAACCTTCACCGAGCGCTCACCCCACAGGCAAAGAAAGGTTCAATCGCGATGGAAGTTCACAAGGAAGTCGACGCGCGCGGGCTCAACTGTCCGTTGCCGATTCTGCGGGCAAAGAAGGCGCTCGCCGACATGACGAGCGGTCAGATTCTGAAGGTGCTCGCAACCGACCCGGGATCGCAGCGCGATTTCGCGGCGTTCGCCAAGCAGACCGGCAACGAGATCGTCGAATCGACGTCGCAGGACAAGACGTTCATCTTTCTGATGCGCCGTCGTTGAAGCGGACGAGCACGCGTCCAAAAACAAAATGCCCGTCACGCAGGTGACGGGCATTTTTTTCAGGCGAACCGGCTAGCCAGCGCGGTTTCAGCCTTCGAGAATCGGCGCGCGATTGCGCAAATATTCCTCGAAGTCCGCCTTCACTTCTGGGTGACGCAGCGCGAATTCCACCGTGGCCTTGAGATAGCCCAGCTTGCTGCCGCAGTCGAAACGGGTGCCGTGGTACTTGTACGCGAGGACCTGCTCGTCCGACAGAAGCGATTGAATCGCGTCCGTCAGTTGCAGTTCGCCGCCCGCGCCCGGCTTCAGCGCGCGGATGTGATCGAAGACGCGCGGCTTGAGCACGTAACGGCCGACCACGCCCAGATTCGACGGCGCCACAGCCGGTTCCGGCTTTTCGACGATGCCCGACAGCTTGAAGATGTTGTCTTCCCACTCCTTGCCGTCGATGACGCCGTAGGACTTCGAATCCTGCGCCGGGATTTCTTCGACGCCGATCACCGAGCTGTGATAGTGATCGAATACTTCGATCATCTGCGACATCACGGGCGGCTTGCCGTACAGCAAATCGTCCGCGAGGATCACGGCGAACGGGTTGTCGCCGACGAGCTTTTCCGCGCACAGCACCGCGTGGCCGAGACCGAGCGCTTCGGCCTGACGCACATAGAAGCAGTCCACGTGGCTCGGCTTGATGCTGCGCACGAGTTCGAGCAGCTTGTCCTTGCCGCGCGCTTCGAGTTCCGCTTCGATCTCGTACGACTTGTCGAAGTGATCTTCGATGGCGCGCTTGCTGCGGCCGGTCACGAAGATCATTTCGGTGATGCCGGCGGCCATCGCTTCTTCGACCGCGTACTGAATCAGCGGCTTGTCCACGACTGGCAGCATTTCCTTCGGGCTTGCCTTGGTCGCGGGTAGGAACCGCGTGCCCAGACCTGCGACGGGGAAAACCGCTTTGGTAACTTTTAGCATGTGATGACCCTGATCCTCTTAATTCATTGAAACGTCGAGACAACCGGAACGGATCGATAATGATTCGAACCCCCAATTCAAGCCGGCAGACGCAATAATTGGGCCTGAAGTTTCTCGATGGTGGTTCCGTATTCTGCCAGCCTTTTGCGCTCCTGTTCAACGACAGCCGCCGGCGCTTTTGCAACAAAGCTTTCATTCCCGAGTTTCGCGTTACATTTTGCGATCTCGGCAGTCAGACGGTCCACTTCCTTCGTGAGACGCTCGCGCTCCGCGGCGACATCGATCTCGACCTTCAGCACGAGCTTGCTCGTGCCGACGATCGCGACCGGCGCGCCGTGGGCTTCCTTGTCGAGAGCGGCTTCGTCGTCGATGATCTTCACTTCGGAAAGACGCGCGAGGGCGGCGATATACGGCGCGAACGCGGAGAGGCGCGCCGCGTCGCCGTGCGCGAGCAACGGCACCTTCACCGCGGGCGACAGATTCATTTCGCCACGCAGATTACGACATGCATCGATGACAGTCTTCAGTTCGGCGGCCCACTGTTCTGCGGATTCGTCGATTTTTTTCTGCGCGGCGCGCGGGTAGGGCTGCGTCATGATCGACACTTCGCCTTCCTTCGCACCCGACGGGAACGCGTCCGTCAGCGGGGCGACCTTCTGCCACAGCGCCTCGGTGATGAACGGAATGATCGGATGCGCGAGGCGCAGCACCGTTTCCAGCACGCGCAACAGCGTGCGGCGCGTCGCGGTCTGCTGTTCCGGCGTGCCCGTCTGGATCTGCACCTTCGCGAGTTCGAGATACCAGTCGCAGTATTCGTCCCACACGAACTTGTAGATCGCGCTCGCGACGTTGTCGAACCGATAGTCCGCGAAGCCTTTCTCGACTTCCGCTTCCACGCGCTGGAGCAGCGACACGATCCAGAAATCGGCCTGCGAGTAATCCGTGTAGCCGCCCGGACCGCAATCGCCCGGCTTGCATGCGCCCGGATTCGCGAAACCGCAATCGTGACCTTCGCAGTTCATCAGCACGAAGCGCGTGGCGTTCCACAGCTTGTTGCAGAAGTTGCGATAGCCCTCGCAGCGCGCGAGGTCGAAGTTCACGTTGCGGCCGAGCGTAGCCATCGACGCCATCGTGAAGCGCAGGGCGTCCGTGCCGAACGACGGAATGCCTTCGGGGAACTCCTTGCGCGTCTTTTTCTCGATCTGCGCGGCGGCCTTCGGGTTCATGAGGCCTGTCGTGCGCTTCGCGACGAGCGCTTCGAGATCGATGCCGTCCACGATGTCGATCGGGTCGAGCGTGTTGCCCTTGCTCTTCGACATCTTCTGACCTTCGGCGTCGCGCACCAGGCCATGCACATAGACGGTGTCGAACGGCACCTTTCCGGTGAAGTGCGTGGTCATCATCACCATTCTGGCGACCCAGAAAAAGATGATGTCGAAGCCCGTCACGAGCACGGAAGAGGGCAGGAATGCGTCGAGTTCCTTCGTCTCGTTCGGCCAGCCGAGCGACGAGAACGGCACGAGCGCGGACGAGAACCATGTGTCGAGCACGTCTTCATCGCGCTTGAGCGAGCCGTTGTAGCCTTGCGCGTCGGCATCGGCGCGCGCTTCTTCTTCGGTCTTCGCGACGAAGATCTCGCCGTTCTCGCCGTACCACGCGGGAATCTGATGGCCCCACCACAACTGACGCGAGATGCACCAGTCCTGGATGTTTTCGAGCCATTGATAGTACGTGGTGGTCCAGTTCTCCGGCACGAACTTGATCTGGCCGCTGCGCACGACATCGAGCGACGTTTCCGTGATCGACTTGCCCGGATTGAACGTGCCTTCGGGCGCGGCCTTGGTCATCGCGACGAACCACTGGTCCGTGAGCATCGGCTCGATCACGACCTGCGTGCGATCGCCGCGCGGCACCATCAGCTTGTGCGGCTTGACGGATTCGAGCAGGCCGAGCGCTTCGAGATCCTTCACGACTTCCTTGCGCGCGTCGAAGCGATCCATGCCGCGATACTTCTCGGGCGCGTTGTCGTTGATCTTCGCGTCGAGCGTGAGAATCTCGATCTGCGGCAGCTTGTGGCGCTGGCCGACGGCGTAGTCGTTGAAATCGTGCGCGGGCGTGACCTTCACGACGCCGGTGCCGAATTCGCGATCGACGTATTCATCGGCGATGACCGGGATTTCGCGGTCGCACAGCGGCAGCACGACCGTCTTGCCGATCAGATGCCGATACCGCTCGTCTTCCGGATGCACCATCACGGCGACGTCGCCGAGCATGGTTTCGGGGCGCGTCGTCGCAACCGTGAGATGGCCCGATCCGTCCGGCAGCGGATACTGGATGTGCCACAGGCTGCCGTTCTCTTCCTCGCTCACGACTTCGAGATCCGACACGGCCGTGCCGAGCACCGGGTCCCAGTTCACGAGACGCTTGCCGCGGTAGATGAGCCCTTGCTTGTACAACGTGACGAACACGTCGCGCACGGCGGCCGACATCTTGTCGTCCATCGTGAAGTATTCGCGCGACCAGTCGATCGACGCGCCCAGGCGGCGCACCTGATTCGTGATCGTCGAGCCGGACTGCTGCTTCCACGCCCAGACACGCTTCAGGAATTCCTCGCGGCCGAGGTCATGGCGCGAGACGCCTTGCGCATCGAGCTGGCGCTCCACGACGATCTGCGTCGCGATGCCCGCGTGGTCCGTGCCCGGCACCCACAGCGTGTTCTCGCCGAGCATGCGGTGATAGCGCGTGAGACCGTCCATGATGGTCTGATTGAACGCGTGCCCCATGTGCAGCGTGCCGGTGACGTTCGGGGGCGGCAACTGGATGGAGAAATTCTTCGCGCCCTCTTTGAACGTGGGAGCGGAAAGCCCGCGTTTTTCCCATTCCGGGCCCCATTGGGACTCGATGTTTTGAGGCTCGAAGCTCTTCGCAAGCGTGCTGTCGCTCATTGTGGAATCTGCCGAAAAATGCGTGAAAAAATGCGGGGGAATCCCCAATTATAAGGTTGCGCGCGCGACGTCGGACGAATTCGGCCCGTGGGCGCGCACCTCCGGCCGGCCGGCGACTCCATCGGCGCGGTCTTATAATGACCGGCCCGTCGCCAGAATTATTTCTGGCCCGCTCTCCTGCCGCTGCACTTTCCCATGCCCGACCTGCTCGCGAATCTGAACCCCGAACAACTCGCCGCCGTGACGCTGCCGAACGAGCCCGCGCTCATTCTCGCGGGCGCCGGCAGCGGCAAGACGCGCGTGCTCATCACGCGCATCGCATGGCTGATCCGGCAGGGCTATGCGTCGCCGCCGACCGTTTTGGCCGTCACCTTCACGAACAAGGCGGCGCGCGAAATGATGGCGCGCCTTTCCGCGCTCCTGCCGATCGACACGCGCGGCATGTGGATCGGCACCTTTCACGGCCTGTGCAACCGCATGCTGCGCGCGCATTACCGCGACGCCGGCCTGCCGCAGACCTTCCAGATCCTCGATACGGCCGATCAGCTTTCCGCCATCAAGCGTCTGATGAAGGGCCTGAACGTCGACGACGAAAAGTATCCGGCGAAGAACCTCCAGTACTTCATCAACAACGCGAAGGAGCAGGGCCTGCGTCCGAAAGACGTCGATGCCACCGACGCGTTCAATCGCAAGTTCGTCGAGCTCTACGAAGCCTACGATCAGCAATGCCAGCGCGAAGGCGTCGTCGATTTTCCGGAGCTGCTGCTGCGCTGTTACGAGTTGCTCGCGCATAATCCGCCGCTGCGCGCGCACTATCAGGCGCGCTTTCGCAACATTCTTGTGGACGAGTTTCAGGACACGAACAAGCTGCAATACGCATGGCTGAAACTGCTCGCGGGCGAACATAACGCAATCTTCGCGGTCGGTGACGACGACCAGTCGATCTACGCGTTCCGCGGCGCGAACGTGGGCAACATGCACGACTTCGAGCGCGAGTTCCGCGTGCGCAATCTCATCAAGCTGGAGCAGAACTACCGCTCGCACGGCCATATTCTCGACACGGCGAACTACCTCATCGCGAACAACGCGCGGCGGCTCGGCAAGAATCTGCGCACGGACGCGGGCCACGGCGAGCCGGTGCGGGTCTACGAATCCGCGACGGATTCGCAGGAAGCGGGCTGGATCGTCGAGGAGATCAAGGCGCTCATCAATACGGGCGTGTCGCGCGGCGAGGTCGCGGTGCTTTATCGGAGCAATGCGCAGTCGCGGACCATCGAGCACACGCTCGTGAACGCGGGCATTCCGTACCGCGTGTACGGCGGCCTGCGCTTCTTCGAGCGCCAGGAAGTGAAGCACGCGCTCGCGTATCTGCGTCTGATCGACAACCCGAACGACGACACCGCGTTCGCGCGCGTCGTCAATTTCCCGACGCGCGGCATCGGTGCGCGTTCCATCGAGCAGGTCGCCGACGCCGCGCGTCTCTATAACTGTTCGATGGCCGCCGCCGTGCCGTATGTCACCGGCAAGGCGGGTTCGAGCCTCGGCGCGTTCGCGACGCTCATCGCGAAGATGCGCGCCGAGACGCAGCAGATGAGCCTGCCGGAAACGGTCGAATACGTCGTGCGCACGAGCGGCCTCGCCGCGTTCTACGAAGGCGAGCGCGAAGGTCAGGACCGTCTCGAGAACTTGCAGGAACTCGTGAACGCGGCGGCGGCATTCGTCAGCGAGGAAGGTTACGGGCTCGATACGCCCGCGCGCTCGATTCCGCTGCGTCCCGGTGCGACAGCTGTGCCGGAGATCGTCAGCGACGACGGTGAGATCGAAGTGCTCGACGCACCCAACATCGCCGATCCCGCGCAGAATCCCGACACGATGACGCCGCTCGCCGGCTTCCTGTCGCACGCATCGCTCGAAGCCGGCGACAACCAGGCGCAGGCCGGCCAGGACGCCGTGCAACTGATGACCGTGCACGCGGCGAAGGGCCTCGAATTCACGGCGGTGTTCATCACCGGGCTGGAAGAGGGCCTGTTCCCGCACGAGAACAGCGCGCAGGAATCGGACGGGCTGGAGGAAGAGCGGCGTCTCATGTACGTGGCGATCACGCGGGCGAAGGAACGGCTCTATTTGTCGTTCGCGCAGAGCCGCATGCTGCACGGTCAGACGCGCTACAACATCCGCTCGCGTTTCTTCGATGAATTGCCGGAAGGCTCGCTCAAGTGGCTCACGCCGAAGGTCGAGGCGGGCGCGCGCTGGGGCGGCCGCGCGGACAACGCCGGCTGGGGCCGCGACTGGTTCGCGCGTCCCGGACATGAGCGCGGCGGTTCGTCGTATCCGCGCGATGAAGCGGTGAGCGCCGCGCTGCCCGCGTTCGCCAATCAGCAGCGCGCGGCCGAATCGGGCTTCAAGGTCGGCCAGGCCGTGTTCCACACGAAGTTCGGCGAAGGCACCGTGACGGCGCTCGAAGGCTCCGGCGGCGATGCGCGCGCGCAGGTGCGCTTCAAGCGCCACGGCGAGAAGTGGCTCGCGCTGTCGGTCGCGAAGCTTCAGGCCGTCGAATGAACATGAAGCGCCTCGGGATCATGGCGGCGCTGCCGCAGGAACTGGGCGACCTGATCGCGCAGATGCAGGCGGCGGGCGAGGTTCGCACGGTCACGCTCGGGCGGCGCGAATACTATGTCGGCGATGCGCACGGCCGGGCCGTCGTGGTCACGCTCGCGCGCATCGGCAAGGTGGCGGCGGCGGCGACGGCCAGCGCGCTGATCCACGTCTTCGACGCCGATGCCATCGTCTTCACGGGCGTCGCGGGCGGCGTTCGGGCGGATGTGCAGGTGGGCGATGTCGTCGTCGCGGATGCCTTGATGCAGCACGATCTCGATGCATCGCCGCTCTTTCCGCGCTACGAAGTGCCGCTGCTCGACCGCGCGCGTTTCGACGCCGATCGCCCGCTTTCCGATGCGCTCGCCGCAGCCGCCGACGCGTTCATCGCCGCAGAAGGCGGCGCGCTGGCGGAACGCTTCGCCGTCGCCGCGCCGCGCGTGCATCGCGGGCTGGTCGTGAGCGGCGATCGCTTCATCGCGAGCCACGAGGCGCTCTTCGCGTTGCGCGATGCATTGCCGGACGCGCTCGCGGTCGAAATGGAAGGCGCGCCCATCGCGCAAGTCTGCTACGAGCACGACGTGCCGTGCGCGGTCGTGCGCACGATTTCCGATACCGCCGACGCCGCAGCGCCCGCATCCTTCGCCGAATTCCTCACCTCGATCGCCGCGACTTACTCGTCGGGCATCCTGTCGCGGTTTCTGCGCGACGCAGCCTGATTCACCGCCCGCGCCCGCGTTCTCTCGCTGAAATTCCCGCTTGTAGTTGAGAATGATTCTCAATACAATGACTCGCACGACGTGAGGCAGTCATCGAGCAAACGGGAGGTCCGACGACATGACCAACGATTTCACCGCCATCGGCATGACGAATGACCGCGGCGAGCGTTGCGCGATCTCGGCGAACGCCGCCAAGGTGCTCGAAACGACGCGCCGCGCGTGGAACGAGGCGACGGCTCAGGCGCCGAAGAAGGCGACGCAACGTCCGCCGCGCGTCACGCAACCGAAAAAACGAGTGGTGCCGCGGCGTTCGCGCTGGTCGTCGCTCGTCGCCGCGCTGAACTACTGGAGCCCGAAACCGCTGTGAACGCCGCCGATTCCACTTCGAAATCCATGACGCCTTCCTCGCTCGCGCTCGACGCGCGCTTTTTCGACGCGAGCCGTTTTCCGCTCGTGCGCCTGCGTCCGCGCACCGTGAAACCGGGTTACGCGTTCGCGTGGAGCACGCAGATGCGGCGCCTCGTGGCGCTCTCGACGCCCTTCGTGCTGGTGGCCGAGCACGACGAAAACGAAACCGCCGACGACGCGCGCCTGCGCGCCGCATGGATGCGCACGCATCGCGCGATCCTCGCCGCGTACTGCCGTGGCCTGATCGTGATCGAGCCGCGCATCGCGGCGCGCGCCACCACGCGTGAAGCGTTGCGCGCGCTCACCGAAGGCTGCGGCGTGCGCACGGTCGTCGTGTCGAGCATCCGGGTCGCGGGCGAGCTTGCGCCGGTGCTGCTGAAGCATTCGGCGTCCGAGGCCGCGCCCGTTCCCGCTACGCGAAGCCGGGCGATCTGAACGATCCGATCGATCAGGGCGCGCCCTGTCTAGCACGGGTTTGTTGGCTGCTCTATTCTGTGAGGCCAGCCAACGCCGTTTTGCAGAGGACGCGCATGCCGACTTACCAGGAAGCGTATCGACGGTCCATCGACGAGCCCGAAGCGTTCTGGGCCGAACAGGCCCGACGCATTCATTGGCAGACTCCGTTCGATCAGGTGCTCGACCGCAGCAAGCCGCCGTTCGCGCGCTGGTTCGTCGGCGGCAAGACCAATCTTTGTCACAACGCGGTGGACCGGCATCTGGCGTCGCGCGCGCAACAGGACGCGCTCGTCTATGTGTCGACGGAAACGGGCATCGAGCGCCGCTACACCTACGCCGAGCTGCATGCCGAAGTGAACCGCATGGCCGCCGTCATGCGTTCGCTGCATGTGAAGAAGGGCGACCGCGTGCTCATCTATCTGCCGATGATCCCCGAAGCGCTCTTCGCGATGCTCGCGTGCGCGCGTATCGGCGCGGTTCATTCGGTCGTGTTCGGCGGCTTCGCGGCGCCGAATCTCGCGGCGCGCATCGATGACGCCGAGCCCGCGCTCATCGTCACCGCCGATGCCGGCGCGCGCGCGGGCAAGGTGATCGACTACACGCCGCTCGTCGACGAAGCCCTGTCGCGCGCCGAATACAAGGTGCCGCAGGTGCTGCTGATCGACCGGCAGCTCGCGCCCGAGCGTTTGCAGGCGAGTTATCTCGTCTCCTACGAGCCGCTGCGCGAACAGTTTTTCGATGCCCACGTGCCCTGCGAATGGCTCGAATCCAACGAGCCTTCCTACGTGCTCTACACGTCAGGCACGACGGGCAGGCCGAAGGGCGTGCAGCGCGATGTCGGCGGTTACGCGGTGGCGCTCGCCGCGTCGATGGAGCATATCTTTCAGGGCGCGCCGGGCGACACGATGTTCACCGCGTCGGATGTCGGCTGGGTCGTCGGGCACAGCTACATCATTTATGCGCCGCTGATCGCCGGCTTGACGACCGTGATGTACGAAGGCACGCCGATCCGTCCCGACGGCGGCATCTGGTGGCGGCTCGTCGAGCAGTACAAGATCAACCTGATGTTCACCGCGCCGACCGCGATCCGCGTGCTCAAGAAGCAGGACCCGGCGTTGATGGAGAAATACGATCTGTCGAGTCTGCGCGCGCTGTTTCTCGCGGGCGAGCCGCTCGACGAGCCGACCGCGCAATGGATCCAGAGCGCGCTGAAGAAGCCCGTCATCGACAATTACTGGCAGACGGAAACGGGCTGGCCGATGATCGCGATTCCGCGCGGCATCGAGGAATTGCCGACCAAGCTCGGCTCGCCGGGCGTGCCGTCGATGGGCTTCAACCTCAAGCTGCGCAACGAAGCCACAGGCGAGGAGTGCGCGCCGGGCGAGAAGGGCGTCGTCACGCTGTCGTATCCGTTGCCGCCGGGCTGCATGCAGACCGTCTGGGGCGACGACAAGCGTTTCATCGATACCTACTGGGAGAGCGTGCCGAACCAGATGGTCTATTCGACCTTCGACTGGGGCGTGCAGGACGAAGACGGTTACGTGTCGATTCTCGGGCGCACCGATGACGTGATCAATGTCGCGGGGCATCGGCTCGGGACGCGCGAGATCGAGGAGGCGTTGTCGGCGCATCCGGCTGTGGCCGAAGTGGCGGTCGTCGGTATCGCGGACCCGGTGAAGGGACAGGCTGCCGCGGCGTTCGTCGTGCTGCGCGATGCGGATCGCATCAACGCGCCGGGCGCGCGCGAGGGCATGGAGGCGGAGCTTTGTCACGCGGTGGATTCGCAGCTCGGCGCGATCGCGCGTCCGGCCAGAGTGCATTTCGTGACGATGCTGCCGAAGACGCGCTCGGGGAAGTTGCTGCGAAGAGCGATTGCCGCGCTGGCCGAAGGGCGCGATCCGGGCGAACTGCCGACGATCGAGGATCCGGGCGCGCTGATGCAGGTGAGGGAAGCCCTGGGAAACTGAGTGCCGAAAACACGACGGGCGCGCGGTCCGCTTGAGGACCGGCGCGCCCGCCGCGACGCATCACAACTTATCGCGATCAGCCTTTCGCGTGCGCCTCATGCGTCTTCGGCAGCAACACCGTCAGCACGCCGAGCAACGGCAGGAACGCACAAACCTTGTACACGTAATCGATGCTGGTGGCATCGGCGAGATGCCCGAGCACCGCCGCGCCAACGCCGCCCATCCCGAACGCGAAGCCGAAGAACAGGCCCGCGACCATCCCGACCTTGCCCGGAATCAGCTCCTGCGCATAGACGAGAATCGCCGAGAACGCCGAAGCCAGCACGAGCCCGATGATCACCGACAACACGCCCGTCCAGAACAGATTCGCATAAGGCATCAAGAGCGTGAACGGCGCGACGCCGAGAATCGACACCCAGATCACTACCTTGCGCCCCACCTTGTCGCCGACCGGCCCGCCGATGATCGTGCCCGCCGCCACCGCCGCGAGGAACACGAACAGGTGGATCTGCGCGGCCTGCACCGACAGCCCGAACTTGCTGATCAGATAGAACGTGAAGTAACTCGTGATGCTTGCGAGATAGAAATACTTGGAGAACACGAGCAGCACGAGCACGCTCATCGCCATGATGACCTTGTTGCGCGGCAGCGTCGCATGCGCGACCTGCGCGCGGCCCTTCTTCGTCGCCGGATGACGCTTGTACCAGCGGCCGATATTCGCGAGCACGAACATCGCGACGAGCGCCGCCGCCGAGAACCACGCGATGCTCTTCTGCCCGTGCGGAATGACGATCAGCGCGGCGAGCAGCGGCCCGAGCGACGAGCCCGCATTGCCGCCGACCTGAAACAGCGACTGCGCGAGACCATGTCTGCCGCCCGACGCCATGCGCGCAACCCGCGACGACTCCGGATGAAACACCGACGATCCGCAGCCGACCAGCGCCGCCGCGATCAACAGCGTGCCGAAGTTGCCCGCGATCGACATCAGCAAGAGACCCGACAGCGTAAAGCCCATGCCGACCGGCAGCGAATAAGGCTTCGGGTGCTTGTCCGTGTACAAGCCGACGAGCGGTTGCAGCAGCGAAGCCGTGATCTGATACACCAGCGTGATGAGGCCGATCTGTCCGAACGAGAGCGCGAACTCGGCCTTGAACATCGGATAGATCGCCAGAATCAGCGACTGGATCATGTCGTTCAGAAGGTGCGAGAAGCTGATCGCACCCAGAACGGAATAAACGGTGCGTTGCGTGCCCGTGGTCGCGGAACCCGCGGCCGTTGCGCCGGCCGATGCGCCGGAAGGCGACAAAGCGCCCTTGTCGATGCTCGTTTGCATGGTGAATGGCTGATGAAAGCGAAAAAGTCCCGGTTTTTGGTCCATTTCAGTGCGGCATTTATGCGCAGGCTGAATTTCTGACAAGTTTAGGATGTCCCCGTTACGTTGTCCTGCCAAGCTTTGTCGCGAATCGGACAGGATAAGCGCTGCCATCCCCGTTGTTTCGTCTTACGCAACCATTTTTGGCCGGTTATAACAAGCACGGCGGGCGAACGCATGTTCGCTTTCCGATAAAAAGGCTCAAGAAAGCCGACAAACCTGCCGTACTCCGGTGGGGAAACCAGACCAGGCCAGGGCTTGCCGCACGACGGCTCAGTCCGCAGATCAAATCGGGGAAACGATCGATGAAACTGCTTTCGCTACGCGCCGCAAAAGACGCGGGCTTCGTGGCGCGCACCGACGCCGCGGCGACCGAAGAACACGCGCGCGAGCGCACGACCAAGCGCGCGCTGTCCGTCAAGGCATCGCTCAGGCTCGCTTTCGGGCTCGTGCTCGCGGGGACGCTCGCCATCGGCGCGATTTCGCTCACGCAGATCAGCCGTCTGAACGGCGCGACCGAATCCATCTACACGCAAGGTTATGTCGCAAGCCGCGCGGCCGAGGAAACGCGCGGCTATCTGCTGCGCGCGAGCCGTTCGCAGAAGATGCTGCTGACCGCATCGACGGCGAAAGAGCGCGACGATCTCGGCGCGCAGATCGAGCAGTCGCTCGCGGATATCGGCCGTGAGCAGGGGCAGCTCGCGCAATATATCGATCACGCCGACAAGGACGCGCTCGCGCAGCAAAAGAGCTTCTCCACCGCGCTGTCGAAGTGGAGCGAGAACCTGCGCACCTTCGTCAAGCTCGTGAAAGAGCAGCCGCTCGATCTCTCGCAGATGAACTGGCAAGTCGGCACGCAGGACGTGTCGCTGCTGGTCGAAACGGGCAAGCTCGAAAAGATGGTCGACGATCTCGTCGCGCGCCGCGGCGCAGCGGCCAAGGCGACGATCGATTCCGCCGCGTTCATCTTCCACTCGTCGTTCGTGATGGTGCTCGGGCTGACGCTCGCGTTGTTCGTCCTCGCGATCGTCGTCTCCGAATGGGTCGTGCGGCGCCTCGCCGGACAGCTCGGCGGCGAGCCCGGTTATGCGAAGGACATCGCGCGGCGCATCGCGTCGGGCGATCTCGCGTATCCGGTCAGGCTCAAGCACCGCGACGATGCCTCGATGCTGCACGCGCTCGCGGAAATGCAGGCGGGCCTTTCGTCGACCGTCGGCGATATCGCCGCGAGCGCGGAGGCGATCGCATCGGCGTCGAGCGAGATTTCCACGGGCAACGTCGACCTGTCGCGCCGTACCGAAGAGCAGGCAGTCGCGCTGGAAAAGACCGCGGCCAGCATGGAGCAGCTCACGTCGACGGTTCGTCAGAACGCGGACAACGCGAAGCAGGCGAGCACGCTCGCCGCGAACGCATCGGCGATCGCGGAGAAGGGCGGCGCGGTCGTCGGCCGCGTCGTCGAGACGATGCAGCGCATCGATGCGAGCGCGAAGAGCATCGGCGACATCATCGGCGTGATCGAGGGCATCGCGTTTCAGACCAACATCCTCGCGTTGAATGCGGCGGTGGAAGCCGCGCGCGCGGGCGAGCAGGGGCGCGGCTTCGCGGTCGTCGCGGGCGAGGTGCGCAGTCTCGCGCAGCGCTCGTCGTCGGCGGCGAAGGAGATCAAAGGGCTGATCGGTACGTCGGTGTCGCGCGTGTCGGACGGCTCGACCTACGCGCAGGAAGCCGGTGCCACGATGGAGGAAGTCGTGAAGGCGGTGCGCCGCGTCACCGACATCATGGGCGAGATTTCGGCGGCATCGGCGGAGCAGAAGACGGGCATCGAGTCGATCGGCGAAGCGGTCACGAAGATGGACGCGAACACGCAGCAGAACGCCGCGCTCGTCGAAGAAGCGGCCGCGGCGGCGCAATCGCTCGACGATCAGGCGCGGGCGCTGAAGTCGCTGGTCGGCAAATTCCAGTTGGCCTGACGCAAGACATCGATATAGAATCGCGGACGGGCGCGGCAGGGCGCCCGGTCTCGCGAAAGTCTTGGGCACTTGCCACGCAACACATCAATTCTGGATCGAACCGCAACGTCGAACCTTTATAGCCGCAGCGAGAACGGCGCAACAAAGGAACAACGTCATGTGGTCAACATCCTGTCCGATCTCTTCTTCCGTTTCCAATAGCGACTTACTGCGCGAACACGCGCGGCGTCTGCTTCGCCATGCGCGCGACGGCGACACGAGCGCATCCATGCCCGTCTTGCGACGCCTGCTCGCGGCAAGCGTCACGCGCGCGGAACGTCTCGCCGACCTGCACGCGATCCGCGACGATCTGCAACTGAAGCATCTCCTTGCGATGCTCGCCGCCGAACTCGGCTATACGAGCTGGGACGCCTGCAAGCTCGATATCGATGGGCAGCCCGGCGCGAAGATCGACCGTTATCGCCTCGATGCGGGCGCGTTCAACGACTACGAAAAGAACTGGTTTGCGAACGAGGCGGACGCGCTCGAATGGCAGCGCGCGCACGGCGGCTATATCGTGCGATACGGCGATCAGGCCGTGGCGATCCTGAAGCGGGAATGAGGCAGAAAGGCTGATGCGCGCAGGAGGGAAGCCGGTCAGATCAGCTCGACTTCCTTCCAGTTCGCGCTAAGGAAAAAACGGCTCAGCTCCTTCGTGAGCTCGTTCAGCGCGCTCATCTCGGGCGCCGAGATCTTGCGCACGTGCTGCGGGGACGTCCAGTCGCCGTAGATGAGCGCGACGGTCGAATCGTTCGATTTCACCGGCAGCAGCACGAAAGCCTGCGCCTCGCCGAGCGTGTCCTTGTACCAGCGCGGCAGGCGCGCATCGATACGCGCATCGTGTGCGTTCTCGATGAAGATGCCGACCGGATTCGTGATCGCGAGATGGAATACGTCGGGCCGGAACTCCGCGGAAAAGTGCAGTTGCGGCAGCATCGGCTCGACGCCGCCACCGAGCGCGAGACGCGCCTGGAACTCGTTGTTGGCCTGGCGCACGAACACCACGGTGCGCGACAGATGCAGACTCCCGAGAATCGATTCCGATGCCAGCGCGAGCGCCGGCGCGAGCGCATTTTTCGTCGGCAACGAGCGCAAGTCCTCCACGCTCGCGCCGATGCGCGCCTCCGCCGATACCTTCGCGCGCGCCATGGCATCGGCGTTCGCCTGCAGCTCGGAGATTTCGCGGATCACGCCGTCGCTCGCTTCCTCGTTCGCGAGCGCGAGGCTCATCGCGGTGAGGGTGTCCGCGTCGGTCTTGAGCGGTCCGCTGTAGCGGCTGGCGATATCGAACAGCACCGATTCGCGGCCTTCCACGGCGGTGTTCTGCGCGGTGAGCGCGTCGGCGACTTCGGTCGAATAGTTGGAGATGGCGCGCAGCCAGCGCACGTGCTTCGGCACGGTTTCATCGACGGGCGCGTTCGGATCGGTCGCGCGCATGCCTTCGCGGATGGTTTCCGGCAGCCGCCAGCGGTCCGCGGCTTCGAGACCGATTTCGTCGAAGGTGACGCCCAGAAGCGCGGCGCACGCGTCGCTGTCCGGGATGTTTTCCGATGCCGCCTTGCGCCGCAACTGATCCCACTCGTGTTCGAGATAGAACGCGACGAGCAGCTTGCCGATCTGCCGCATCAGCGTGCAGACAACCGCTTCCTCGGCGGAGCGCAGATCCTTGTGCTCGGTGAGTTGCCGCGCGACCGCGCCCGAGAGCAGGGTGCGGTTCAGTTCGAGCTTCGCGTCGATACGGCGCGGCGCGCTCTGATGGAAGTGATCGACGAGCTTCAGTCCCACGACGAGATGGCCGACAGCGTCCATGCCGAGCACCATCAGCGCGCGCGTGACGGTGGTGATGTTGCCGCCGAACGCGATGTACATCGCCGAATTGGCGAGGCGCAGCACCTTCTGCGTGAGGCCGACGTCCGACAGCACGACATGCACGAGCGACGTGAAGTCGAGGTCGTTGTCGTTCATCGCGGACACAGTGGTGCGCAGCGCCTGAGACAGCATGGGGAAGTCCCCGCGCTCGCTCATGCGCGCCCACAGCTTGTCCAGTAGTTCGGCCTTGGTGCGTGCCATTGCTAAAAGTTAAAAGCCTGTTCGTTACGCGACGGCTAACCCGAGGCGGCCCTGCAAGTTCAATCCGCCCTGACAACGAAATGTACACGTTATTAGGGAGTTACGGCGCGTCCTTCGATCAGAACGCGAACATCGCCCGCTCGTCACGACTCGTGCAACACCAGCGAATTCGACTGGAACGAGCGCGCCAGCTCGTCCGACGGCAACGCGTGGCTGATGAGCCAGCCCTGAATGTGATCGCAGCCGAGGTCCGCGAGCAAGTCGCGCTGCGCCTCCGTTTCGACCCCTTCGGCAACCAGTTCCAGCCCGAGCGACTGCGCGAGCCCGACGACCGCGCTCACGATCGCGCGGTTGTTGCGGGACGTAATCAGGTTCTCGACAAAGCTGCGGTCGATCTTGAGCTTCGAGAGCGGAAAACGTTGTAAATAGGCGAGGCTCGAATAGCCGGTGCCGAAATCGTCGACGGCGAAGCGGATGCCGATCGACGTCAGCGCTTCCAGAAGACGCGTCGCTTCTTCCGGATCGTGCATCAGGAGGCTCTCGGTGATCTCGAAGACGAGCCGGCGCGCGTCGATGCCGGTGAGCGCGAGCGCTTCCTTCACCGCCGCGGTGAAGCGCTTGTCGCGGAACTGCTGCGGCGACACGTTCACCGACACGTAATCGAGCCGGATGCCGATTGCATCCCACTGCGTGATCTGCATGCACGCGGCCTTCAGCACCCAGTTGCCCAGATAGTTGATGAGGCCGATCGATTCCGCGAGCGGAATGAACGTCGACGGCGGCACGAGCCCGTGCACCGGATGATTCCAGCGCATCAGCGCCTCCACGCCGACCACCGCGCCCGTGCGAATCTTCGTGATCGGCTGGAAGTAGAGCGAGAACTCGCCGTTGCGCACGGCTTCGTACAGATCCGCTTCGAGCTTCAGGCGCTCGGCGTCGGCGGGGTTGTCGTCGATCGTGTGGAAGACGAGCGCGTTGCCGCCCGATTCCTTCGCCTGCGCGAGCGCGTTATCGGCCATACGCAAGAGACTCGTCTGCGCGCCGTTCTTCGCGCTCTTGCCGCTCTGATCCGGATACAGCGCGACGCCCACGCTCGCCGACAAATGCGTGTGCTGCCCGCGATGCCGATACGGCTGCGCGATCGCGGTGAGCAGGCGTCGGCCGAGACTTTCGGCGAGTTCCGCCGTGGTGCCCGCCGGCAGGAGCACGGCGAATTCGTCGCCGGCCACGCGGGCAACGCGTTCGCCGTGCCCGGCCGTGTGCTGGATGCGGCGCGCGGTCTCGCGCAGGAGTTCGTCGCCGGCGTCGTAGCCGAGCGCGCGGTTGATGCGCTGATAATCGTCGATGTCGAGCAGCACGAGCCCGGCGTGCGTGCGCATCAGCTCGGCTTCGTCCTGCGCCGCGCTGATGGCCGTCTTGAGCGCGACGAGGTTGTCGAGGCCGGTGAGCGCGTCGTGGTTGAGCGTGTGCGTGAGCGACGCTTCGCGTTCCTGCCAGTGCGTCACGTCGAACGCGGCGAGCGCGAAGCCGGGCGTGCCGCGCGCGGCCGTCGATACGAGCCGCAACTCGACGCAGATCGGATAGGTGAGCGACTTCACGACGGTCAGCGTCGCCGATTCGAGCTTGCCGCTCGCGCGCGCCCGGGCGACGAGCGCGTGCAGCTCGTCGGCCTCTTCGGACGCGACGAGATCGTGCAGCGTCAGCATGAGCAGATAGTCACGGTGATAGCCGATGAACTCGATGCTCGCATCCGATACATACTGAAAGCGCAGCGCGTCGTCGAGCTGCGCGAGGAAATCGACCGCGCCGAGCATGGCTTCGCTCGCGCCGGCCAAAGCGGGCGCGACGGTTGCGGCTGATGCCGTGTTGTCGATGGCATCGCCGGGCAACGACGGCGGACTCGCCTCGGGATGCGAGTCGGGCGCGCTGTCGTGCCGCTCGCGCGCGGCGCTTCCCCATGCGCGCGCGAGCACATCGAGCGCGATGCGCCACGGTGTGCGGCGGGAGACGTTGATCCGGTTCGCTTGCATGGTCTCGTAGGGTTCTGGCGGCTGCGCTCGCCCGCGTCGGGCGAACGGCGGCGCGCGAAACGCCGCGTCTCGCGGGTTCCGGCCGGGACGTGCCGCGACGCGCGCGACACGCTCTATCAGGCGAGTTATCGGCCTTGCAGGGGATTTCTTTAACGGGTCACGCAGGTGCAACAATTCCCTTTGGGGATCAAGATTGTCCAGGAATTGTCGATATGAGGTTTCATATTATCTCGTCAGGCGAATTCGGGTACAGTGGCGCGTTTCCAGCGAGCACGGTTTCCCGCGAGTTGCGATCGATGCCGGGTCTTCGGCGCGCTGTTGACCACCAGAATTCCGTTCGACTCGTTCGCCCCATGATCGAATCCACTATGCTGCCGGCCTGCGTCATGGCCCGAACCTCCGAGCCGGCCTTCATGCAGAGCTTCACAGCGCCGCGGCGCGTCCCTGAGCGGTCTTCGTCATGCCCGATTCGTCCCTGAAGCGCACGGCGCCCGCGCGGCGCGGACAGAGCGTCTATGTCGGGCGTCAGCCGATCCTAGACAGCGACGGTGTACTCGTCGCTTACGAATTGCTCTTTCGCGACAGCCCCGACAATCGCGCGCGCGTTCACGACGACGTGCAGGCGACCGCGCATGTCGTCGCGCGCACGATCGGCGAGATCGGCGTGCCGGCCGTGCTCGGGCCGCATCCGGGCTACGTGAACATGAGCCGCGAGCTGCTGTTCGACGACATCGTCCACATCATGCAGCCCGAGCGCTTCGTGCTGGAGCTGCTGGAAAACATCACCTTCGACGACTCGCTCTTCAAGCGCTGCGCGCAACTGCGCAACGCGGGCTTTCGCTTCGCCCTCGACGACGTCGTGCGGCTCGACGATGCGCTGCTCGCCGCGCTGCCCTCGGTGGATATCGTCAAGGTCGATTTTTTGGCGGCGGATCATGACCATCTGCCGGAACTCGCGGCGGCGGTGAAACGGCGCGGCAAGCTGCTGGTGGCGGAAAAGGTCGAGACGCCCGACGATTTCACGCAGGCGAGAAAGCTCGGCTTCGACTTCTTCCAGGGCTATTTCTTCGCGCGGCCTCAGGTGCTTTCGGCACGTCGCGCCAGTCCCGCGCGCGGCTCGCTGCTGCGGCTCATGGCCGTGCTCGCCGGCGAGCCGGGCCTGCGCGAACTGGAAGCGGAGTTGAAGCGCAATCCAGACATCGTCGTGCAGTTGATGCGCCTCGCCAATTCGAGTGCGCAGACGCGCGGGCGGCGTGTGTCGTCGCTGCGCGAGGCGATCGCGGCGACCGGCACGCGCCAGCTGATGCGCTGGACGCAGTTGCTTTTGTACGCGGACGGCAGCGGTCTGCCGTGGCGCTCGGATCCGCTCCTGCAACTCGTCGGCACGCGTGCGCGCTTTCTGGAGCTCGCAGCCGAAACGCTGCGTCCCGCCGACGAAGCCTTCTCCGATGCCGCGTTCATGACCGGCATCTTCTCGCTCGTGCATGTCGTGCTCGACATGCAGCCCGCGGAAATTCTCGATAAGCTGCATCTGGCGGCGGAAATCCGCACCGCGATTCTGGCGGGCGACGGGCCGCTCGGCGCGCTGCTCGGCATCGCGCGGGCGGCGGAGCGGGGCGACGGTTCCGCCATCGACGCGAGCCGGCACGCGCAGCCATCGCTCGACGTGCTCACGCCCGCCGTGCTCGCGAAATTGCAGTTCGACGCGGCGGCGTGGTTCGCAGGACATCGCATGGATCAGGGCGCGGACGACGCGTAGAACGAGGTCATCTAAAGGAGCGGGCATGAAGAGCAGGATTCTCAGCTTTACGGCGGGTGGCGCCCTGGTGATCGCGGCGGCGATGCATTCGCTCACGGCGGGCGCGACGCTCAAACCCGGCGATGCCGCGCCCGACTTCACCGCGCAGGCATCGCTCGGCGGCAACGTCTACGACTACTCGCTCGCCGACGCGCTCAGGAAGGGCCCGGTCGTGCTGTACTTCTACCCGGCGGCATTCACCAAGGGCTGCACGATCGAGGCGCACGAATTCGCCGAAGCGGTCGATCAGTACAAGGCCGAGGGCGCGACGGTCATCGGCGTGTCGCATGACAATATCGATACGTTGAAGAAGTTCTCCGTGAGCGAGTGCCGCAGCAAGTTCCCGGTCGCGGCGGACGCGGACTCGAAGATCATCCGTTCCTACGACGCCTCCATGCCGATGAAAAGCACGATGGCCAATCGCGTGTCCTACGTGATCGCGCCCGACGGCAAGGTCATCTACGAGTACACGAGCCTGTCGCCGGACCAGCATGTCGCGAACACGCTGCAGGCGCTGCGTGACTGGAACGCGAAGCACAAGGCGCAGTGATACGGTTCGGTTTTAGCGGTTGAGCGCGCGGGAGACGCCATGCCCATCGTCGTCGGATTGATCGCCTTAGGGTTGCTGATTTACGGCGCGATATGGTCGTTCAACGCGCTTCATGCGCATTTCGGGCTGGGCGTGGCCGTTGCTGTGGCGATCGTCGTGTTGCTCGCGATCGCCGCGGGCGTGATGCGCTGGCTCGCGAGCCGCCGCGAGATCGCGCCGAACCTTCGCAAAGGCGAGAGCGGCGACTGGACCCACGAGCTCAGGACCGACTGGGGCGGCGTGCGGGTCGCGGCGGGCAAGCGTCTTTGCGATGTGCGCGTCGGTGACGAGCGCGGCAGTTATATCTTCGCGGACCTGCGCGGGGCGCGGATGCAGGAGCCGGGTGGTGGGAGCGGTGTGTGGCAGGTCGTGCTCGATGTGCAGGATGCCAAGCACGGCGCGTGGAATCTGCCGATGCGTGATCGCGGGGAGGCGCGCAAGTGGGCGCGTATTTTGTCGCTTGCGACGCAGCAGAGGCTTTGATTCGCCGGATCCCGGTTTCTTTTTGGTTTATTAGCACTGCCCCTGTGCGGGGCGGCAGTCACTTTCTTTGCTGCTGCAAAGAAAGTAACCAAAGAAAGCAGCTCGTCGAGGCCCACGGTCACACGCAGTTTGGCCATGCTTGCCAGCCCGTGGTGGCACTCGCCTAAGTGTCGCCCTCGAAGGACTTACCGGGCTTGGCTCGCGCACGGTCTGACACATCGCGCCGCTTGACTCACTGGTTCAGCACCAAATAGCTCCGGCCCGCTTCGCGGCCGTTCGGTCAATCGGGTTTGCGTGTGCTTCTTCTCCGATAATTTCCCTTGCATACCCAACGGCAGCGCGTAGCGCTGTGCCGAAGCTATTTGGTGCTGAGCCAGCGCGCTCAAGGTTATGGTTTGTCAGACCGTGCGCGAGCCAAGCCCGATTGGGCCTTCGAGGGCGACACTTAGGCGAGAGCCACCGCGGGCTGGCAAGCATGGCCAACGTGCGTGTGACCGCGGGCGATGAGAAGCTGCTTTCTTTGGTTACTTTCTTTGCAGCAGCAAAGAAAGTGACCCCCGCCCCGGGGAGGGGCAGTGCTAATAAACCAAAAAGAAATCGGGATCCGGCGAAAGCCTAAAGGCCCTACGCGTGGTAACCCAAATCCCCCCGCACTTTCCCGCGAAACACCCAATACGACCAGATCACATAGATCATGAGCACAGGCAGCAAAAACATCGTGCCGATCAGCAAAAACTGATGCGATAACGGCGCGGCGGACGCATCCCAGAGCGTGACGGAAGGCGGCGCGATGAATGGCCACAAGCTGATCACAAGCCCCGTGAAAGCGAGAAAGAAGAGCCCGATCGAGCACAGGAACGGCATCACTTCGCGGCCCTTCGCAAGACTCGACCACAGCGTCCACGCGAGCAGCACGGTGAGCACCGGCACGGGCGCAAACACGAAGCTCTGAGGAAAGCCGAACCAGCGCGCCGCGATGCGCGCATCCTTGAGCGGAGTCCAGATGCTGATGAGCAGAATGAACACGATCACGCCGAAGAGCGCATAGCGCGCCATGTTGCGGCTCCAGTGCTGCAGCTCGCCTTCGGTCTTGAGCACGAGCCACGTCGTGCCTTGCAGCGCATAACCGAAGATCAGCCCCACACCGACCAGCAGCGGAAACGGCGCGACCCAGTTCCAGCTCGTGCCCACATAGACGCGCCCTTCGATCGGAAAGCCCTGAATGAACATGCCGAGCACGATGCCCTGCGAAAACGTCGCGACCAGCGAGCCGCAGCCGAACGCGCCGTCCCACAGCCACTTGCGCGCACCGATCACCTCGCGGAACTCGAACGCGACGCCGCGAAAAATCAGCCCGAGCAGCATGAAGAGAATCGGGAAATAAACCGCCGGCACGATGATCGCGAACGCAAGCGGAAACACCGCGAACAATCCGCCGCCGCCGAGGACCAGCCAGGTCTCGTTGAAGTCCCAGACGGGCGCGACGGAGTTGATCATGAGGTTGCGCGATTCGGCGTCGCGACGCAGCAAAAACATCATGCCGACGCCGAGATCGAAGCCGTCGAGCAGCACATACATGAACACCGCCAGCGCGAGAATGGCGGCCCACAGTGGCACGAGATCGAGCATCGCGTTCTCCGTTATCGACGTAAATTGCGCCCGCGGCCCGGCGGCACGATATCGTCGTCGCTGACGGGCCGCGCCGTGCCGCCCGCACTCGCCGATACCGCGGAGAGCGGACGCGCCGCGCGTGTTTTCGCATCCAGTTCGTCCTTCTCGTGCGCATGCGCGACTTCCGCCGGCCCGACGCGCACGAGCCGCCGCAGCAGGAAGAATCCCGCGCCGAAGATGACGACGTAAGCGACCACGTAGAGCAGCCACGAGAGGCCGACATCGGCCGCGGTGAGCGATGGCGTCACCGAATCCTTCGTGCGCAAAATGCCGTACACGGTCCACGGCTGGCGGCCCGCCTCGGTCGTCGTCCAGCCGGCGATCACCGCGATGAAGCCGAGCGGCATCGCCCAGGTGGCCGCGCGCAGCCAGCGCGAGCTGGTCTCGATCCGGCCGCGCGCGAACTGCACGATGCCCCACAGCACGAGCGCGAACATCAGCAGCGCGACGCCCACCATGATGTGAAACGCGAAGAACACGACGGCCACGGGCGGCCGGTCCTCGCGCGGAAAGTCCTTCAGCCCGCGCACGAAGCCGTTCGGATCGTGCGTCAGATATAGGCTGCCGAGCACCGGAATCGAGATCTCGAAGCGATTGCGTTCTTCTTCCTGATCCGGAATCGAAAAGAGATTGGCCGGGATACGCGTGCCCGATTCCCACAGACCTTCCATCGCCGCGAGCTTGGCGGGCTGATGTTTGAGCGTGTTGAGGCCGTGCGCGTCGCCGATCACCATCTGGATCGGCACCATGATGATGAGAAAGATCAGCGACATCTTCACCATCACGCGGCTTTCCTCGAGCGCGCGTCCCTGGCGCAGATACATCGCGCCGATGCCGAGAATGACGAAGCCCGCCGTCACGAGAAACGCGCTCACCGTATGTCCGAGCCGGTACGGAAACGACGGCGTGAAGATCACATCGAAGAAACTCACCACTTCGAAGCGGCCGTCGGGCAGCATGCGATGGCCCTGCGGCGTCTGCATCCAGCTATTGACGGCGAGTATCCAGAACGACGAGATCACCGTGCCGGCGGCGACGAAAATCGCGGACATTACGTGCGCCCATTGCGGCACGAGCTTGCGCCCGAACAGCAGCACGCCGAGAAACGCCGATTCGAGGAAGAATGCCGTCAGCACTTCGTAGCCCATCAGCGGGCCGACGACGTTGGCGGTCGCGTCCGAAAAGCGGCTCCAGTTGGTGCCGAACTGAAACGGCATCACGATGCCCGACACCACACCCATGCCGAACGACACCGCGAAGATCTTCAGCCAGAACGCCGAGAGCCGCCGGTAGACGTCGCGTTTCGTGATCCACCAGTTGAATTCGAGCGTCGCGATGTAGCACGACAGGCCGACCGTGAACGCCGGCAGCAGAATATGAAACGCGACGACCCACGCGAACTGGAAGCGGGAGAGCAGGACGGAATCGACATCCATGAACGCTCCTTTGTTCAGGCTTTTGCAGCGGCTATGTCGAGGACGCGCGCAGCGCGCACGCGTTTTACTTAATACACGGTTTTCATGAACGCGGCCACGCACCGCACGACGAGATACCGCATACGCCGGGCCGCGAATGCACCAATTTGATACAATCTGGCTTTGGTCTTAGGCCATGTGGACGACCGCATGCGCCTCGTTTCATCGGGGACGGCCCCATTTTTCAAGGGAGTCGCCCGATGTCCTGGATTCTTCTCTTCGTCGCCGGTCTGCTCGAAGTCGCGTGGGCCGCGGGTCTCAAATCGTCCGAAGGCTTCACCCGGCTCGGACCGTCCATTTTTACGCTCGTCACCGCAATCGGCAGTTTCGTGCTGCTCGCCATGGCCATGCGCCAATTGCCGCTCGGCACGGCCTACGCCGTTTGGACGGGCATCGGCGCGGTCGGCGCGTTCGTGTTCGGCATCGTGTACATGGGCGAGGCCTTGTCGGCGGCGCGTATCGTGAGCGCGATGCTCATCGTCGCGGGGCTGGTCGGGCTCAAGCTCTCGTCGGGGCACTGAACGCTCATCCGTTGCGCCCGCGCCACCCTGCAGTGCGCTGGCGCACCTGGAACGGCATTCGCTCGAACCGTTGCTGCACCGCGCTTATCGGCGTGGATATAATGGTCTGAGTCATCCGGTTTTCGTCCGATTCCTATGTCCTGCTTTTTCGTTGTATCTTCGTGGATGTAGGCGGCTTCTTTCGATATTTACCGGGCAGACCGCATTTTTCAGCCGGCTGATCGTCCCGTGGCGGCGAACGCCGGCAGCAGGCAGCACTAGGGAGGCGGCAATGCTTGAGTCACTTTCGCTCGCAGCGGGTCTGTCATGGGCGAGCGGGTTGCGCCTGTACCTCACCGTTTTCATCGCCGGCATGTTCCAGCGCATGGGGCTCGTGCATCTGCCGGATACGCTCGCGGTGCTCGGCTCGCCGTGGGTGATCGGCGTCGCGGCGGTGCTCGCGCTCGTCGAATTTCTCGCCGACAAGATTCCCGCCGTCGATTCCCTGTGGGACGCCGTTCACACGTTCATCCGCATTCCGGCGGGCGCCGTGCTCGCGGCCGGTTCGCTCGGCCACGCCGATCCCGCCATGCTCACGATCGCGGCGCTCGCGGGCGGCACGCTCGCCGGGGCATCGCATTTCGCGAAGGCAGGCACGCGCGCGCTCATCAATCTGTCGCCGGAGCCCGTGTCGAACTGGGCGGCATCGACGACCGAGGACGTCGGCGCGCTCGCGGGCATCACGCTCGCGCTCTTCGTGCCGTTCCTGTTTCTCGTGCTCCTGATCGCGTTTCTGGTGCTCGCAGGCTGGGCGCTGCCGCGGCTCGCGCGAGGCGTGCACGGCGGCGTGTCGCGCATGGCCAAGCACATGTTGCCGAGCTCGGATCGCATGAACCGGCTGCGGAGCAAGCACGATTGAGCACCGCATTCCCGAACGATCAGGCTGCACGCAAGGCAGGGCATTCGCATCCGGCCATCAAACTCGGCTTCACGCAGACGGTGCGCCAGGCATGGCGCATGACCGGGCGCGACTGGCGCGCGGGCGAACTCACGATGCTCCTGCTCGCGCTGGTGCTCGCGGTGGCGGCGCTGTCGAGCGTCGGGTTTCTCGCGGATCGCATGCGTCAGGGGCTCGCTCGCGACGGGCGTCAGATGATCGCCGCCGATTTCGTCGTGCGCGCGGATCATCCCGTCGATCCGATGTTTGCGGCAGAAGCGAAGTCGCTCGGACTTGAGAGCGCGGGCACGACGATCTTCCCGAGCATGATCAGTTCGACTGCCGCGGAGCCGCTTTCCAGGCTCGCGGCGATCAAGGGCGTGACGCAAGGCTACCCGTTGCGCGGAGCGCTGCGCATCGCGCCCGGCACCGATGCCCCCGATGCCCCCGCGCACGGCATTCCCGCGCCCGGCACCGTCTGGGTCGATCCCGCCTTGCTCGATGCGCTCAAGACCCGGGTCGGCGGGACAGTCAAGGTCGGCACGCGCACGTTCACGGTCGCGGGCGTCATCACGCGCGAGCTGGATCGCGGCTTTTCGTTCGTCAACTTCTCGCCGCGCCTCATGATGCGCGCCGACGAGATTGCGGGCACGGGGCTCGTCGGCTATGGCAGCCGCGTGACGTATCGATTGCTCGTCGCCGGTTCAGACCCGCAAGTCGAGCGCTTCGCGAAGTTCGCGCGCGAGCAGGTCGATGGCGGCAAGCTGCGCGGCGTCGGCCTGGAATCGTTGTCCGACGGCCAGCCGCAGGTGCGCCAGACGATCGATCGCGCGAGCCACTTTCTCACGCTCGTCTCGCTTCTGACGGCGCTGCTCGCAGCGGTCGCGATCGCGATGGCGGCGCATCGTTTCGCGCGGCGGCATCTCGACGGTTGCGCCGCGATGCGCTGTCTCGGCGTCAGCCAGCGCACGCTGCGCGCGCTCTTTCTGAACGAATTCCTCGCGATCGGCCTGATCGGCAGCGTGCTCGGCGTCGTGCTGGGTTTCGGCGGCCATCTCGTGCTGCTGAACTGGCTCGGTTCGCTCGTCGATGTCGAGTTGCCGCAGCCCAGCGTGTGGCCGGCGCTGCAAGGCATCGCGATGGGCCTCGTGCTTTTGCTCGGCTTCGCGCTGCCGCCGCTCCTGCCGATCACGCGGGTGCCGCCGGTGCATGTGATCCGCCGCGAGCTCGGCGATGCGCAACGCGTCGCCCATGCCGCGTATGGCGTCGGCGTGCTGCTTTTCGCGGCGCTCCTGATCGTCGCGGCGGGCGAGCTGAAGCTGGGCGGCATCGTCGCGGGCGGTTTCGCGGCCGGTCTGCTCGTGTTCGGCGCGATCGCGCGCGCGGCGCTCTGGGCGGCGGCGCGCTTCGTGCGCCGCGAGAAGAGCAGCGCGGGCGTCGGCTGGCGTTACGCGCTCGCGTCACTGGAGCGGCGCAGCGGATCGAGCGCGCTGCAGATCACCGCGCTCGGCATCGGCTTGATGTGTCTGCTGCTCATCGGCATGACGCGCAACGATCTCATCAAGGGCTGGCGCGACGCGACGCCGCCCGACGCGCCGAACCAGTTTCTCATCGACATTCAGCCCGACCAGCGCCCGGGCGTGCTCGACTACCTGCACACGCACGGCCAGCCCGACGCCACGCTCTCGCCGATGGTCCGCGCGCGCCTCGTCGCGATCAACGGCAAGCCGGTGAATCCGGACAACTACGACAAGGCCGATGCGAAGCGCCTCGTCGATCGCGAATTCAACCTCTCGTACACAACCGAGCTGCCCGGCGACAACCGCGTGACGCAAGGCGCGTGGTTCGGCAGGGACGGCAAGCCGCAGGTGTCGATCGAAGAGGGCATCGCGAAGACCATCCGCGTGAAGATGGGCGACACGCTGCGTTTCGACGTCGCCGGCCTGCCGGTCGAAGCGCCCGTGACGAGCGTGCGCAAGGTCGACTGGAACTCGTTCAAGGTCAACTTCTTCGTGCTGATGCCGCCCGAGGCGCTCGCCGATCTTCCCGCGACCTTCATCACGAGCTTTCATCTGCCGGCGGAGGAACAGCGCGTGATCGACGGCCTCGTCGCGCGCTATCCGAACGTGACGGCCATCGACATCGCGCCGATTCTCGCGCAGATCCATCGCACGCTCGCGCAGGTGATCGGCGCGGTGCAGTTCCTGTTCATCTTCACGCTCGCTGCGGGCGTGCTCGTGCTGTACGCGGCGCTCGCCGGCACGCGCGACGAACGCGTGCGCGAGTCGGCGCTCCTGCGCGCGCTCGGCGCGTCGCACAAGCAGGTGCGCTCGGTGCAGGTGGCCGAGTTCGTGGCCGTCGGCGCGCTTTCGGGGCTGATGGCCGCGATCGGCGCGCAGGTGATCGGCTATGTGCTCGCGGCGCGCGTGTTCGAGTTTCATATCGATTTCAATCCGTGGCTCGTGCCGACGGGCATCGTCGCGGGCGTCGCGTGCGCGGGGCTCGGCGGCTGGCTGAGCCTGCGGCGCGTGCTGGCGCGCCCGGCGCTGCAATCCCTGCGCGATGCCTAGTTTTCCGAATCAAAGCAATGACCGACGTAAATCCTCAAGACGAAGTGCAAAAGCCGACGGCTTTCGAGCTGATCGGCGGCGAGGAGCGCGTGCGCGCGCTCGTCGACCGTTTCTATGACCTGATGGATCTGGAGCCGGAATTCGCGGGCATCCGCGCGCTGCATCCGCCGACGCTCGACAATTCGCGCAACAAGACCTTCTGGTTCCTGTGCGGCTGGATGGGCGGGCCGGATCACTATATCGACCGCTTCGGGCATCCGCGTCTGCGGGCGCGGCATCTGCCGTTCGCGATTGCATCGGACGAGCGCGATCAGTGGCTGCGCTGCATGGCGTGGGCGATGGAGGACATCGGCGTCGACGAAACCTTGCGCGAGCGCCTGCTCACGTCGTTTTTCGACACCGCCGACTGGATGCGCAACCGTCCCGGTTGATTCGCGCCGTTTTGTACCGGTTCAGGCGTGGCGCGCGTGGTGCATCATCGTCTGCGAATGGTTTCAACTCCCCCGCAAGACAAGGAATCGAAGACATGAGCACACGCGCACTCTTTCGCGAGGACGCCTATCTGACGCGTTGCGACGCGACCGTCACCGCCATCGACGAGCAGGGCATCCACCTCGATCAGACCGTGTTCTATCCGCTCGGCGGCGGTCAGGCCGGCGATGCGGGCACGCTGACGCTCGCGGACGGCACGGTCATTGCGATCGCCGAGACACGCAAGGCGAAGTTCGAAGGCGCGACGCCCGATGACGCCGTGCATGTGCCCGCGCCGGGTCAGGAAGACGCGCTCGCGAAAATCGCGGTCGGCGGCAAGGTGAGCGCGGAGATTGACTGGGAGCAGCGTTATCGGCGGATGCGGCTGCATACGGCGAGCCATCTGATCTGCGCGGTGCTGCCGTTTCCGGTCGATGGCTGCAGCATCACGACCGATTACGCGCGCCTCGATCTGGCGACGGTCGAGCCGATCGAGCGCGAGGCCGTCGAAGCGAAGCTGAACGCGCTGATTGGCGGCGCGCATGGCGTGCATACCGAATGGATCACCGACGACGAGATGGCCGCGCGTCCCGAACTCGTGCGCACGATGAGCGTGAAGCCGCCGATGGGCCTCGGCCGCGTGCGTCTGCTGCGCATCGAGAACGTGGATTTGCAGCCGTGCGGCGGCACGCATGTGCGCAATACCGGGGAGATCGGCGCGCTGCGCATCGCGAAGCTGGAGAAGAAGAGCGCACGCACGCGGCGGCTCGTGCTGGAACTCGTGTGAGCGTGGACCCGCGTGCGCAGGCGGTGCTCGATCTCTGGTTCGGTGAGCCCGGCTCGCCGGATTTCGGCCAGGATCGCAAGCTCTGGTGGAAAAAGAAGCGCGCTTTCGATTCGATGCTCACCGAACGTTTCGGCGCGCTCGTCGAAGAGGCCCAGACGGGTGGTTTGCAGGAGTGGGAGCGCACACCAGGCGGCATGCTTGCGCTGATCGTTCTGCTCGATCAACTGTCGCGCAATTGCTATCGGAACACGCCGCGCGCGTTTGCGGGCGATCGCCGCGCGCTTGCGCTGGCGAAGACGCTGGTCGCCCGTGGCGACGATCTGCGTCTGCCGAGTGCGTATCACCGCGCGTTCGCCTACATGCCGTTCGAACACGACGAAACGCCCGAAAGCCAGCGCGAGTCGCTGCGTCTCTTCGGAAAACTAAAAGACGAGACGGGCGTTTCGAGCTTCCACGAATCGGCGATCGAGCATGCGGAGGTGATCGAACGCTTCGGACGCTTTCCGCATCGCAACCGGATTCTCGGGCGTGAGATGTCGGCCGATGAAGAAGCGTGGCTCGCGAGGCACGGCGGGTTTTGACTGTAACTGACTGATGCGGTGCTCTAAAATTGTACTTTATGGAAATCCTGAGTCATCAACGTCAGGAAACCGAAACATTGTGCAACAATCGCCGCCGCCATGCCTGACTTTAGCACCATTACATTGGTCTCTGTGACCGGCTTGAGCAATGCTCAGGGTGCGGCGTATTCGCTTGCGCTATGCAGTCGGCAAATGCCTCAAGCGAACGCCTTGCTCTTCAGCCCTGAGCGCCCCGCCGATCTTCCGCCTCACATTCGCCACCGCGTCATCGCGCCGCTCAGCTATCACGAATACAGCTGGTTCATGATGTTCGCGCTTTGGAAATTCATCGACACCGAGTTTGCCCTCGTCGTACAGGAAGACGGCTGGATTCTCGACATCGGCAACTGGAGCGACGAGTTCCTGAATTACGATTATCTCGGCGCGCCGATCCATCTCGCGCGAGTCGATATGCCGGAAGGCATTATGTGGATGCGGGAGTTCAGTTGGTGCGAGCACTTGAGCAAGCCCGACCGGATTGTCCGGCCCGTGCTCAACGGGGGGTTCAGCCTGCGCAGCCGCCGTATGCTACGCGCATTGATCGATCATCCGCAGATTCGGGTGGAAATTCCGCCGCCCGATGTGATGGAGGTCGAGCCCATACACATGAGCTGGTTTCACGGTGTTTTGAACGAAGACGTTCAGCTTTCCGCTGTTCTGCGCCCACAACTCGAGGCGGCGGGACTGAAGTTCGCGCCGCTCGACCTGTGCCTCCAGTTCGCCGTGGAGGATACCGGGCCGCTTCATACAGGTCTGAATGCCAAGCATTTATTTGGGATGCATGGCTGGTGGCGTCGCCTTGCCGGCATCGACCCGCTCACCGTCCGATACGGCATCGCCCGGCAACTCGCCGACCAGAGCGACGGCGAGCGGACGATCATCGCCATGCTGCAAGCGCGCGGCTACCGCATCGAGTTTGACCCGAAGCCTCGATAGCGCCGCGTTCGCCTCACCGCCCGCCGGTCACATCCAGAATCGCCCCCGTCACATACGACGACGCATCCGAAAGCAGCCACACGATCGATTCGCCAACTTCATCGGCCGTGCCGGCGCGCCCGATCGGCGTCTGCACGCCGAGCACATGCGCGCGGTCGGGCTTGCCGCCGCTCGCGTGAATGTCGGTATCGATGAGGCCGGGGCGGATCGCGTTCACGCGCACGCCCTCGCGCCCGAGTTCCTTCGACAAACCGATGGTCAGCGTGTCGATGGCGCCCTTGGACCCCGCGTAGTCGACATACTCGCCGGGACCGCCCAGCCGCGCCGCCGCCGACGACACGTTCACGAGCGATCCGCCCTTGCCGCCGCGCGAGCTCGACATGCGGCGCGCCGCCTCGCGCGCAACGAGATACGCGCCGAGCACGTTGATGTCGAAGATGCGCTTCATGCGCGCGATATCCATGTCCGCGAGCGCCGATCCGGGCGCGACGATGCCCGCGTTGTTCACGACGCCATCGATCTTGCCGAAGGCTTTCTCGGTCGCATCGAACATCGCGATGATCGCGGCTTCGTCGCTCACGTCGCCGTGGATGGCGATCGCCTTGCCGCCCGCAGCCTGCACGGCCGCGACGGTTTCATCGGCGGCGGCTGCGTTCGACGCATAGTTCACGCCGACAGACCAGCCGCGCGCGCCCGCGAGCACCGCAGCCGAACGGCCGATGCCGCGGCTCCCGCCCGTAATCAGGATGACTTTGGACATGCGCTGTTCCTCAGACGGCGTTACGTTTTTCGGACCACTTGTCGTTCGCGGGCGGAATGTAGCGCGCGAGCTTGTCGATCATCTCGGCGGGTTCGGCGGCGACCTGGATGATGTCCAGATACGGCGCGCGCATGAAACCTTCCTCGACGGTATGCCGCAGCATCGCGAGGAGCGGATCGAAGTAGCCGTTCACGTCGAGCAGGCCGACCGGCTTCTGGTGATAGCCGAGCTGCGCCCACGTGTAGACCTCGAAAAACTCCTCGAACGTGCCGACGCCGCCGGGCATCGCGACGAACGCATCGGAGAGATCGGCCATTTTTTTCTTGCGCTCGTGCATGTCGGGCACGACGTGCAGTTCGGTGAGATCGGTATGGCCGACTTCCTTCGCGAGCAGCAATTCGGGAATCACGCCGACCGCACGTCCGCCCGCGGCGAGCACTTCATCGGCGATGAGGCCCATCAGGCCGACGCGGCCGCCGCCATACACGAGCGAAAGATCGTTCTGAACCAGCGCGCGGCCGAACGCCTTGGCCGCTTCCGCATAGACGGGGCGGGCTCCGTTCGAGGAGCCGCAATAGACACACACTGCCTTCATTTATCTGGAATCCTTTGTTTCGGTCTTTGCATCGTCGCGCGGCGGCAGGAAGTCCGCGTACTCGCGCTTCGGCAGCTTACCGGATACGAGGTCGTCGAATAACTGGCGCGAGCGTCCGCGCAGATACGGCGCCATGATCGAGATGATATGCAGGCTCGCCTGATGCAGCTCGGCGCGGATCGCTTCCTGATCGTTGTACTTGCGCGGGTTCATCACGTACTGATACGAGAGCCAGTACGTGGCGATCACGCCGATGTTGGTTGCGATCACCTTGATTTCTTCGGGCGTTGCGACCATTTCCTGATCGGCGACGAGCGCCTCGCACAACTGGCTCGCGAAATGCACCTTGTGCGTGATGATCTGCTTGAAGTGCGTCTCGAGCGTGCGGTTGCGCGCGAGCAGGTCGTTCAGGTCGCGATACAGGAAGCGGTAGGCCCAGAGGAAATCCGCCATGTATTGCAGATACGACCACATCTCATCGATCGTCGGGCGATGATCGTCAGGAAAGCGCAGACGCTTCTGAATCTGTTGCTCGAACTGCGCGAAGATACTGTTGATGATGTCGTCTTTGTTGCGGAAATGGTAGTACAGGTTCCCTGGACTGATTTCCATCTCTTCGGCGATCGTCGTCGTGGTGACGTTCGGCTCGCCGATATCGTTGAACAACTTCAGCGACAGCTCGAGTATCCGTTCGCGGGTGCGGCGGGGTGGTTTGGCTTCCATGTCGTCCGACCTTGGGATCGGGCCGCGTCGGCTCGGGATGAGCGTTCGCGCGGCCGCTTCCGTTGCTATTTTTGAGAATATCGGACGATTATAAACCGGTCGTTCGGCCGCACGGATGCTGGCTTCGCGCGCGGGTGTTCTCTTTTATAAGATACGCTCGAGCCACGCGGATGCAAACGGCCATAGAATCAGGCCCCACGTGATGACGCAGACGCCGAGCGCCACCATCACCGCCGCACTGCCGAAATCCTTCGCCCGCTTCGACAGTTCGTGACGTTCGAGCGAAATGCGGTCGATCGCGGCCTCGACGCTCGAATTGAGCAATTCGACGATCAGCACGAGCAGCACCGACACGATCAGCGCCGCGCGCTCGACGGGCGAGACGGGCACGAAGAGGCTGCACGGCAACAGGATCGCGGCGAGCGTCAGTTCCTGGCGGAACGCGCTTTCCTCGCGGATCGCGACGCGAAAGCCGTAAAGCGAATTCTTCATCGCGTGCCACGCGCGCGTGAAGCCGCGATTGCCCTTGTATGGATTGAAGGGCAGATCGTCGGGGCCGAGCGGCTCGGCCGGTGGAGCAGGCTTACCGTCGATGTCGTCGATGTCGTCGTCGAACGGATCGCGCGCGCGGGCCGCCGCGGAGGTTCCGGCCCGCGCATTCGCTTCGGCTTTCTCCTGCGCCACGGCGCGTCGCGTCATGCGGCCGCCCGGTCCGAGCTGGCGTTGCGCGGCCCAAATTTCCGCAGATGCGAGGCGAACTGCTCCGACGCCGCGCGCCACGAGAAGCGCTCGGCCCACGCACGCGCATCGGCGCGCTCGATCTTCAGTGCCTGCAGGCAGGCTTCGTGAAGATCGTCGTGGAGCGCGCCGGGGCCGTGTTCGCCGAGCACGTCGATCGGGCCCGTCACCGGGTACGCCGCGACCGGCGTGCCGCAGGCCATCGCTTCGAGCAGCACCAGGCCGAAGGTATCGGTGCGGCTCGGAAACACGAATACGTCGGCTGCCGCGTAGACCTTCGCCAGTTCCGGCTGCGACAGCACGCCGAGATAGTTGACGTTCGTGTAGCGCGACTTTAGCTCCGCGAGCGCCGGGCCTTCGCCCGCGACCCACTTCGAACCGGGCAGATCGAGCTTCAGAAATGCCTCGACGTTCTTCTCGACCGCGACGCGCCCGACATACAGAAAGATCGGCCGCGCGGTGTTGAGCACCTTCGACTCCATCGGACGAAAGATGTCGAGATCGACGCCGCGCGTCCACAGCACGACGTTGGTGAAGCCGAAGCGCTCGAGATCGGCCTTGACGACGGGCGTCGGCGCCATCACCGCCTGCGAGTGCTTGTGGAACCAGTGCAGGAAGCGATATGTCAGCGCGACCGGAATGCCGAAGCGCGCGTTCACGTACTCAGGGAAGCGCGTGTGATAGGCGGTCGTGAACGGCAGCTTGTGACGCAGCGCATACGAGCGCGCGGCGAGCCCGAGCGGGCCTTCGGTGGCGATATGCAGCGCGTCCGGCGCGAATGCGTCGATGCGCCGGGCGACGCGTTGTCCCGGCAGGAGCGACAGGCGAATCTCGGGATAGGTCGGGCAGGGGATCGTTCTGAATTCGAGCGGCGTGAGCAACTCGACGCGATGACCGAGCGCGGTGAGTTCCTTCGTCGTTTGCGTGAGTGTGCGCACGACGCCGTTGACCTGCGGCTCCCATGCATCGGTAACGATCATGATTTTCATCGATTCGGCCCAGAGTTGGTGTTGCTTGTTATGGCTTGGTGCGATGGCTAGACGGTCGCGCGTGCGCGCGTCGTGCGCGCTTCCGGCGAGCGCATCACGGTCCAGTAGACGATCTTCAGTTCACCTTCGTAGGTCTCGACGAGCGCCGAGAGACTTTCGACCCAGTCGCCGTCGTTGCAGTACAGAACGCCGTCGATGTCGCGGATCTCCGCCTTGTGGATGTGCCCGCACACCACGCCGTCGCAGCCGCGGCGGCGCGCTTCGTCGGTCATCACGCGCTCGAACTGCGAGATGAAGTTCACCGCGTTTTTCACCTGATGCTTCAGGTACTGCGACAGCGACCAGTAATTGAAGCCGAGCTTCGTGCGCACGCGATTGAACCAGCGGTTGAGCAACAGGATCATCGTGTAGGCGGTGTCGCCGAGATAGGCGAGCCACTTCGCGTGCTGGATCACGCCGTCAAAGAGATCGCCGTGCACGATCCACAGGCGCTTGCCCGCGAGCGTCGTGTGGAACGCTTCGCCGCGCACGTGGATGTCGCCGAACGCGAGATCGCAGAACTGCCGCGCGGCTTCATCGTGATTGCCGGGGATGAAGACGACCTGCGTGCCCTTGCGCGCCTTGCGCAGGATTTTCTGCACGACGTCGTTGTGCGCCTGCGGCCAGAACCAGCCCTTGCGCAACTGCCATCCGTCGATGATGTCGCCGACAAGATACAGATATTCCGACTCGTGATGCCGCAGGAAATCGAGGAGATAATGCGCCTGGCAGCCGCCTGAACCGAGATGGATGTCCGAGAGCCAGATCGTGCGATACCGATGCGGCTCGTCGGCCGAATCGGGGAGCTCATCGTGATGCACGGGCGCGGCGGCGCGCGGGTCGGACAAGCCCGGCGCACCCGCCGAAGCGGACTCGGATGATTCGGTGGACTCCGATCGCAGTGCGAAGGGACCGGTACGCAGCTCGCTATTGTTGAAGCTGAACGGAGAGGGCGGGTCGATCGCCGGGTGAACTGACGAGTTGAAGGCCATTGGCTCGCGCATCGGGTTTCGGTATGCGCATTGCGCCATGCGGCTGTGACCGAGCCGTGACAGTCACGAGAAGTTCTTATTACTTAACAGTGCGCTGAGCCGTGACGATGCGCGTGCCCGCGAGGCGATCGTGGAGAAATTGACGCGCCGGATCGAGCCACACGGCGGCGGCCCACAGCGCGACCCACGCCGCGAAGACGGCGAGCGTCTGCGGCACGGCGAGGGAGAAGAGAGGATGAAGCGCGAGCGGCGGAAGGAACCACAGCCACGCGAGCACATAGCGCGCAAACGCGCGTGCGGGTTTGACGGGCTGGCCCTGCGCATCGACGACCTTGAGGCGCCACGTTTTCATCGGCAGGGTCTGGCCGCCGTGTGTCCAGAAATACACGAAGTACGCCGCGAGCACGATGCCGATCCACGACATCAGCCAGTTGTGATGCGTGAGGCCGTTGCGTTGCTGCGTGAGCGTGCTGAAGAGATAGCCCGCGAGGAACACGACGCCGAAGAGGATCACGCTTTCGTAGAGCATCGTCGCGAGGCGGCGGCGCAGCGTGGGCGCGCGCATCGGATCGATGGCGAGTGCGGCGGGCTGAGCGCTCACGAGCCGTTGTACATCGAAGGCGCCTGCTGCGGCGAGACCGGAATCGGCGTGGCCGGGACGATGCTCGCGGCGTTCGGAATGGCTGGTTGCATCGGCGTGCCGGAGATGGGCGCAGCCGGTGCGGCCGCCGCGCCCGATCCGCCTTCCGCGTGGCCGGGAACGTGCCCTTGTTCGCGTGCGGTGACGAGACGGTTGATGTCCTTCACTTCGGTCTTGCCCGTGGGCGGCGCGGAGACGATCGTCGGACGACGCACGTGCTCGCTCGCGGCGAGCTTCTTCTTCTGCTCTTCGGAGAGCTTCTGATAGGCGTCCCACGCCTTTTCGCGCTTGTCGAGCGGCACCGATTTGGAAACCTGATAGTTCTCGCGCGCGACCTTGCGCTGGTCGGGCGTGAGACGCACCCATTCCTCCATGCGCTGATGCAGATGCTTCTGCGCCTCAGGCGACATCCGATGAAACCGGGACGCGATCTTCAGCCACTTCTGCTTGCGCTCGTCGGAAAATGTATCCCATTGCGTGGCGAAGGGCGCGAGCGCGGCATGCTGCGCTTCGGTGAGACGGCTCCAGGAGAGCGGGCCTTCGGCACCCAGCGCGGAGAGCGTCGAGGCGTTCGAATCCGCGTTCGTGCCCGAGCCGCCGCCCGGATTCGCGAGCGGTGAAGACGGAGCGCCGGCGGTGGAATAAAAGCGCGGATAAGTCGCGGCGAACGCAACCAGACCCGCAATCGCGCAACCGAAGACAATCGCGAGACCGCGCTTGTAACTCACCCGAAAATTCCCCCGCTGTATTCAGTGTTTAATGATTGCGCGTCAGGTACGCGTTGAAACCGTGATCCAGATAGGCGTCGATCGGCAGGCTGTCGCTCATCATGGCCGCGTCGATGTCGGCGAGTTCCGCCTTGCGCTGCTGATCTTCCCAGTACGCGATGCCCGCCAGCCCGATGATGAGCGCCGCGAGCGGCCACGCGAGGCCGAGCCCGCCGAGCCGCGCGAGCAGCCCCTTCGGACGATGATCGTCGCCGGCATCGCCGGTCGTGAGCGTGGCGCCCGCGCCGGCCAGCGCCGGCGTGAACGCGGGCGCTGTCATCGTGACGGCGACTTTCTCCGGCTTCTTGCGCGCGATCGCCGCTCGGCGCGCCTCGCGCAGCCGGTCGACGGCGGCAGCCGGAATATTCGACGTGCTTTCGTCCAGTGCGCGCACGACCTTCAGCGCGAACTCGTTTTCCTTCGTTTCAAGAGCGGAACTCATAGCGTGATCCCTTTGGCTTTCAGGGCTTGTGCGAGAGTGTGCGTGGCGCGTGAGCAATGCGTCTTCACGCTGCCCTCGGAGCACCCCATCGCGGCGGCCGTCTCAGCGACATCCATGTCTTCCCAGTAACGCATGAGAAACGCTTCCCGTTGACGTGCCGGCAGTTTCTGGATTTCGGCGTCGATCAGATTCAGCACCTGTTCGCGCTCCAGACGGTTCTCGCTGCTCTCGCTGCCGACCGCGCTGTCCTCGGATTCGAAGGTTTCGAGCGGGTCGAATTCGTCGTCGTCGGCGTTGCCGAAGGACGAGAAGAGGCTGACCCAGGTGTTACGCACCTTCTGGCGACGGAAATAATCGTGCGTCGCGTTCTGAAGGATACGCTGGAATAAAAGCGGAAGCTCGGATGATGGACGGTCGCCGTATTTCTCCGCCAGCTTGATCATCGCGTCCTGCACGATGTCGAGCGCCGCGTCGTCGTCGCGAACGGTATACACGGTCTGCTTGAACGCGCGTCTTTCGACGCCCGCCAGGAAGTCGGCGAGTTCCTTGTCTGATGCCATCCGTTGGGGACCCGGCGCAAGAGCTTGCGTCGAAAGGATCGTGGAGTTCTAGGAAAACCTGCGAATCCTAGCAAAGTTTCGCCGCATCCGGAGAAATTGAGAGGTTTTGTTGCCACTTGCGACATGCATCAGACGATTGGCCATGAATTCGACAAGTTGCGCTTGCACGCCGCTTTTGCCCCGGAAGCCGTGCGCAAGCGCCGCCATCGGCGCATTCGGAAACTTTTTACTTGACCCGCCTCGCGCGGCGCTGTTACATTTTCTGACTCGCATCATCAGTGAAATGTCTGCTTTGAGGCGAGCCCAAGAAGTTCGCCTGTCAAACCTAGACGCGCCGCTTGAACCCGAGCCACAAGCCCGGCAGAGAGCACCCGATCAATTTTTTGCCGAAAATTCGAAAGGTGATGAATGAACATGCCTAGCGCGGAATTCTCCACGTCGGATACCACACCCCCTCACGAAGCTGACTCCATCGGCGGCACCGTGCTCATGCGCGCGCTCGCTGACGAGAACGTCGAATTCATCTGGGGCTATCCCGGCGGCTCGGTACTCTACATCTACGACGAGCTGTACAAGCAGGACCAGATCCAGCACATCCTCGTGCGCCACGAACAGGCCGCCGTGCATGCCGCCGACGCCTACGCGCGCTCGACAGGCAACGTAGGCGTGTGCCTCGTGACCTCGGGACCGGGCGTCACCAATGCCGTCACCGGCATCGCCACGGCTTACATGGATTCGATTCCGCTCGTCGTCATCAGCGGCCAGGTGCCCACCGCGGCCATCGGCCTCGACGCATTCCAGGAATGCGACACCGTCGGCATCACGCGTCCGTGCGTGAAGCACAACTTCCTCGTGAAGGACGTGCGCGACCTCGCCGCGACCGTCAAGAAGGCGTTCTACATCGCGCGTACCGGCCGTCCCGGCCCGGTGTTGATCGACATTCCGAAGGACGTGTCGAAGGCGCCGTGCAAGTACGAGCCGATCAAGAGCGTGTCGCTGCGTTCGTATAACCCTGTCACGAAAGGCCATTCGGGCCAGATCCGCAAGGCGGTGCAACTGCTCCTGTCGGCGAAGCGTCCGTATATCTACACGGGCGGCGGCATCATCCTCGCGGATGCGTCGCGCGAGCTGAACCAGTTCGCCGATCTGCTCGGCTATCCCGTCACCAATACGCTGATGGGCCTCGGCGGCTATCGCGCGTCCGACAAGAAGTTCCTCGGCATGCTCGGCATGCACGGCACGTACGAAGCCAACATGGCGATGCAGAACTGCGACGTGCTGATCGCGATCGGCGCGCGTTTCGACGACCGCGTGATCGGCGATCCGAAGCACTTCGCGTCGTCGCCGCGCAAGATCATCCATATCGACGTCGATCCGTCGTCCATTTCCAAGCGCGTGAAGGTGGATATCCCCATCGTCGGCGACGTGAAGGAAGTGCTGAAGGAACTCATCGAGCAGCTTCAGCACGCCGAGCACGGCCCGGACACGCAGGCGCTCAAGACGTGGTGGGACGAGATCGAAGGCTGGCGCTCGAAGGACTGCCTCGCTTACGACCGCAAGAGCGAGATCATCAAGCCGCAGTATGTCGTCGAAAAGCTCTGGGAACTGACGGACGGCAACGCGTTCGTGTGCTCGGACGTCGGCCAGCACCAGATGTGGGCGGCGCAGTTCTATCCGTTCAACAAGCCGCGCCGCTGGATCAATTCGGGCGGCCTCGGCACGATGGGCTTCGGCCTGCCGGCGGCGATGGGCGTGAAGATGGCCTTTCCGGACGACGAAGTGGTCTGCATCACCGGTGAAGGCTCCATCCAGATGTGCATTCAGGAGCTCTCGACGTGCAAGCAGTACAACACGCCCGTCAAGATCATTTCGCTGAACAACCGCTATCTGGGCATGGTGCGCCAGTGGCAGCAGATCGAGTACAAGAAGCGCTACTCCAGTTCGTACATGGACGCGCTGCCGGACTTCGTGAAGCTGGCCGAAGCGTATGGCCATGTCGGCATTCGTGTCGAAAAGACCGCGGACGTCGAACCGGCGCTGAAGGAAGCGCTGCGTTTGAAGGATCGCACCGTATTTCTCGACTTCCAGACCGATCCGACCGAAAACGTATTCCCGATGGTGCAGGCAGGCAAAGGCATCACGGAAATGCTGCTCGGCTCTGAGGATCTATAACGCGGCTTTGTCTCGCGAGGCTCGCGCGCGCCTGTCTTCACAAAGGACATGCGCTGCGCGCGGGTTTTTCGAACGAACGCCACTTCTGGACATATTCGGGAATCACGCACATGAAACACATCATCTCCGTTTTGCTGGAAAACGAACCGGGCGCGTTATCGCGCGTCGTCGGGCTCTTTTCGGCACGCGGCTATAACATCGAAACGCTGACGGTGGCGCCGACCGAAGACAGTTCGCTGTCGCGGCTGACCATCGTCTCGATTGGCTCGGACGACGTGATCGAACAGATCACGAAGCACCTGAACCGCCTGATCGAGGTGGTGAAAGTGGTCGACCTGACAGAGGGCGCCCACATCGAGCGCGAGCTGATGCTCATCAAGGTAAGGGCGGTCGGCAAGGAACGCGAAGAGATGAAGCGCATGGCGGACATTTTCCGCGGCCGCATCATCGACGTGACCGAGAAAACCTACACGATGGAACTGACCGGCGCGTCCGACAAGCTCGACGCGTTCATTCAGGCGCTCGACGCCACCGCGATCCTCGAAACGGTTCGCACGGGCAGCTCCGGCATCGGCCGGGGCGAGCGGATACTCAAGGTGTAACGGCGTCTCACCCATTCATTTGCAGCAAAGTAGCGCAACCATTCAACGCATCAGGACTCAAGGAACCACCATGAAAGTTTTCTACGACAAGGACGCCGACCTCTCCCTCATCAAGGGCAAGCAAGTCACCATCATCGGTTATGGCTCGCAAGGCCATGCGCACGCGCTCAACCTGAAGGACAGCGGCGTGAACGTGACGGTGGGTCTGCGCCGTGGCGGCGCATCGTGGAGCAAGGCCGAGAACGCGGGCCTCAAGGTGAAGGAAGTGGCCGAAGCCGTGAAGGGCGCCGACGTCGTCATGATGCTCCTGCCCGACGAGCAGATCGCCGAAGTCTACAAGAACGAAGTGCACGACAACGCCAAGCAGGGCGCAGCGCTCGCGTTCGCGCACGGCTTCAACATCCATTACGGCCAGGTGATCCCGCGTGCGGATCTGGACGTCATCATGATCGCGCCGAAAGCGCCGGGCCACACCGTGCGCAACACGTACAGCCAGGGCGGCGGCGTGCCGCACCTGGTCGCCGTTGCACAGGACAAGTCGGGTTCGGCGCGCGATGTCGCGTTGTCGTACGCAGTGGCGAACGGCGGCGGCCGTGCCGGCATCATCGAGACGAACTTCCGTGAAGAAACCGAAACCGACCTGTTCGGCGAGCAAGCGGTTCTGTGCGGCGGCACCGTCGACCTGATCAAGGCCGGCTTCGAAACGCTGGTGGAAGCGGGCTACGCGCCGGAAATGGCGTACTTCGAGTGCCTGCACGAGCTGAAGCTGATCGTCGACCTGATCTATGAAGGCGGCATCGCCAACATGAACTACTCGATCTCGAACAACGCCGAATACGGCGAGTACGTGACGGGTCCGCGCATCGTCACGGAAGAGACGAAGAAGGCGATGAAGGCTGTGCTGAAGGACATCCAGACCGGCGAATACGCGAAGAGCTTCATCATCGAGAACCGCGCCGGCGCGCCGACGCTGCAATCGCGCCGCCGTCTGACCTCCGAGCATCAGATCGAGCAAGTCGGCGAAAAGCTGCGCGCGATGATGCCGTGGATCGCGAAGAACAAGCTCGTCGACCAGTCGAAGAACTAAGCGTCACGTTTTTTGCTCTATCGAAAGCCGTCCGGCAGCCCAGTGCGCCGGGCGGCTTTTGCTATCCTACGGTTTTTATAAAACACAGAACCCGTTCATGAACTATCCTCATCCGATCATTGCCCGCGAAGGCTGGCCGTTCATCGCCATCGCGGCTGTCGTTGCCATCCTCGTGCAAGCGATGGGCGGCTTCGGCTTCGCCTGGATCTTCTGGCTGATCGTGATTTTCGTCGTCCAGTTCTTCCGCGATCCGGCCCGCCCGATTCCGACCCAGCCCAACGCGGTGCTGTGTCCGGCCGACGGGCGCATCGTCGCGGTCGAAACCGCGCACGATCCGTACGTGGGCCGCGAGGCGCTCAAGATCAGCGTGTTCATGAACGTGTTCAACGTGCACTCGCAGCGCTCGCCGGTGGACGGCGCGATCACGAAGGTTCAGTACTTTCCGGGCGCGTATCTGAACGCGGCCGTCGATAAAGCTTCGACCGAGAACGAGCGCAACGCGGTCGTGCTGCAGACGGCGAGCGGGCATACCGTCACGTCGGTGCAGATCGCGGGTCTGATCGCGCGACGCATCCTGTGCTACGTGCACGTCGGCGAGCCGCTCACGCGCGGACAGCGCTACGGCTTCATCCGCTTCGGCTCGCGCGTCGACGTGTATCTGCCGGTAGGCAGCCGCCCGCGCGTGTCGATCGGCGAGAAGGTTTCGGCTTCGTCGACGATCCTCGCCGAGTTCGCGGAATAACGCGGGGGATTCGATGGCGGCATTCAAACCGCGCCGTAACCGCGCGAACGCGACGACTCCGCGCGCGTTCCGCCGCAACAAGGCCGCTCAGGACGTGGGCGCCGTGGAGACGCGTCGAGCGAAGCGGCAGCAATTTCTGAGGAAGCGCGGCATTTATCTGCTGCCTAATGCGTTCACCACGGCGGCTTTGTTCTGCGGCTTCTTCGCTGTCGTTCAGGCGATGAACGTCCGTTTCGAGATCGCGGCCATCGCCATTTTCGTCGCGATGGTGCTCGACGGCATGGACGGGCGCGTCGCGCGCATGACGCACACGCAGAGTGCGTTCGGCGAGCAGTTCGACAGCCTGTCGGACATGGTGTCGTTCGGCGTCGCGCCCGCGCTCGTGATGTACGAGTGGGTCTTGAAAGACCTTGGGCGCTGGGGCTGGCTCGCGGCGTTCGTGTATTGCTCGGGCGCGGCGCTCCGGCTCGCGCGCTTCAATTCGAACATCGGCGTGGTCGACAAGCGGTACTTCCAGGGTTTGCCTTCGCCGGCCGCGGCGGCGCTCATCGCCGGTTTCGTCTGGCTCGCGACGGATAATCGCGTGCCGCTCAAGCTCGTGTGGCTGCCGTGGGTCGCGTTCGCGCTGACCGTGTACGCGGGCGTGACGATGGTGTCGAACGCGCCGTTCTACAGCGGCAAGGCGCTCGACGTGCGTTATCGCGTGCCGTTCGCGGGCGTGCTGCTGATCGTGGTGGCGTTCGTGCTGGTGTCATCCGATCCGCCGGTCATGCTGTTCTGCCTCTTCGTGCTGTACGGCTTTTCCGGCTACATCTGGTGGGGATATCTCGCGATACGCGGCAGGCAGAATCCGGCGCGCAGTTCGCAGCGGGAGCATTAGGGCGGAATCAGTCGAGACGACGGAAAAAAAGGCGGCAACCGAGAGGTGTGCCGCCTTTTTGCTTTTCAACGCGCGTCGTCGATCAACCCGCGACCAGCGTCCCGTTCTGAATATGCACGCGCTCGCCTTGCTGGAACGGCGGCGGGTTCTTGTACGTGAAAGTCCGCGTATGGCCGTTTTCCATCCGCACGCGCACCGAATAATCGGTCTCGCTACGCAGATGCTTTTCGACGGAGTTGCCCGCCAGACCGCCGCCGAGCGCGCCGAGGAGCGTCATCGCGGTACGGCCGCCGCCGCCGCCGAACTGGTTGCCGACGACACCGCCCGCGACCGCGCCACCGACCGCGCCGATCCCCGTTCCGTGCCCTTCCTGCTTGACGGCGGAGATTGCCTCGACGGTGCCGCACGTCGAGCAATACGCGTGGTGCTGCGGCTGTTGCTGCGCATACGAAGGCTGTGCGGGTTGCGGCTGTGCCGGTGCTTGTTGCGCCTGCTGCTGGGCCGCTTGTTGCGCGGCTGCCTGCTGAGCAGCCTGTTGCTGAGCTGCTTGCTGCTGCGCTGCCTGTTGTTGCGCTGCCTGTTGCTGTGCCGCCTGTTGTTGCGCGGCCGTGGCCTGCTGCGCCGGACTCGGCGCGGCGGAATCGACCACTGGCTGTTGCGCGACCGGTGCCGTCTGCGTCTGCGGATTCTGCGCCGAATTGCTCGATGCCTTCGGGAACAGCCCCGTCATCGCGGCAGTCGCCACGAGGCTCGCGACGATGACCGCGCCCGCTGCCGTCGCGACGAGCGGATGCAGGCGCCGCTGCTGCGGCTGAGCGCCGCCGGAAGAGGGCGACGTACTGAGTTTGTTGGTTCCGTTATCCATTGTCGAACCTCCGATTCGAGGCAAGTTGCGGCTTCCGATGCCGGCCGTTACAGCTAATTGTGGGGGAAACCCGAATTTTTCGCTTTTTCGGCTTGTAACAATTTCGCGGATGTGACGTGCATCGAAAAAAGCACGTCTGATGCCAGCCCCGGCAGCACATGCCGACACGCCACCCGCTCCCGCGTCGGCCTTGAAATATTTACCATCGGTTACATCAGAATCTGCCAGGCGAAAAAAAGCGCGCCCCGGTGGGCGCGCTTTTCTCGCTTGTCGATCGAGCCAAAAACTCAATCTTCGCGACGCAGATGCGGAAACAGAATCACATCGCGGATGCTCGGGCTGTCGGTCAGCAGCATCACCAGACGATCGACGCCGATGCCGCAGCCGCCCGTCGGCGGCATGCCGTATTCGAGCGCGCGAATGTAGTCGGCGTCGAAGTACATCGCTTCTTCGTCGCCGGCGTCTTTCTGATCGACCTGCTTCTGGAACCGCGCAGCCTGATCTTCCGGATCGTTCAGCTCCGAGAAGCCGTTGGCGATCTCGCGCCCCGTGATGAACAGTTCGAAGCGCTCGGTGATGCCCGGCACCGAATCCGATGCGCGCGCGAGCGGCGACACCTCGATCGGGTAATCGACGATATACGTCGGTTCCCACAATTGCGATTCCGCCGTCTCTTCGAACAGCGCGAGTTGCAGCGAACCGACGCCGGCGTTGAGGAAAGCGGGCTGGTTCGTATCGACGCCGAACTTCTTCAGTTCCGTGCGCAGGAACGCGGCGTCCGTCAACTGCGCGTCGGTGTACTGGGGCGCGTACTTCTGGATCGCCTGATTGATCGTCAGGCGATGGAACGGCTTGCTCAGATCGAGCTCGCGGCCCTGATACGTGATGGTCGCGGTGCCGAGCGCATCGACGGCGGCCTGGCGGATCAGTTGCTCGGCGAAGTCCATCAGCCAGCGGTAATCGGTGTACGCGGCGTAGAACTCCATCATCGTGAATTCCGGGTTGTGACGCGGCGACACGCCTTCGTTCCGGAAATTGCGGTTGATCTCGAACACGCGCTCGAAGCCGCCGACGATCAGCCGCTTCAGATACAGCTCGGGCGCGATGCGCAGGAACATCTGCATGTCGAGCGCGTTGTGATGCGTCGTGAAAGGCTTGGCCGCCGCGCCGCCCGGAATCGGGTGCAGCATCGGCGTTTCGACTTCCATGAAGTTCGCCTGCGACATGAAATTGCGGATCGACGTGACGGCCTTCGTGCGCGCCATGAACGTCTTGCGCGACTCCGGCGTGACGATCAGATCGACATAACGCTGGCGATAGCGCATTTCCTGATCGGCGAGACCGTGGAACTTGTCCGGCAGCGGGCGCAGCGCCTTCGAGAGCAGACGCAATTCCGTGCAGCGCACCGACAGCTCGCCCTTGTTCGTGCGGAACAGCACGCCTTGCGCGGCGACGATGTCGCCCAGATCCCACTTCTTGAAGGCGTCGTAGGTTTCGGCGCCGACATCGGCGGGCGTCACGAAGAACTGGATCTGGCCGCTGCCGTCCTGAACCGTCGCGAAGCTGGCCTTGCCCATCACGCGCTTGAGCATCATGCGCCCGGCGATCGCGACGGGCAGGGGGTTCGCTTCGAGCGCGTCTTTATCCGTTTCGGCGTACTCGCTCTGGAGCGCCGCGGCCTGATGCGTCGGGCGGAAATCGTTCGGATAGGCGACGCCTTGCTCGCGCAGCGAGCGCAGCTTGTCGCGTCGCTCGGCGATGATCTGGTTCTCTTCCAGTTCGGGAGCGGCGCCCGGTTGAGTCGGTTCGGTCATGATGATTCTTGGCTTTGAATGCGGCGAATGCGCGGCGGGATGAAACGAAAGCGGCGCGACCGGAAGGCCACGCCGCTGCAAGGCATCAAACGCCCTGTTTCAGGCTCGCGCCGATGAAGTCGTCGAGGTCGCCGTCGAGCACGGCGCGCGTGTTGCTCATTTCGACGTTGGTGCGCAGATCCTTCACGCGGCTCTGGTCGAGCACGTAGGAGCGGATCTGATGGCCCCAGCCCACATCGGTCTTGCTCGATTCGAGCTTGTCCTGTTCGGCCTGGCGCTTGCGCATCTCGAATTCGTAGAGACGCGCCTTGAGCATCTGCATGGCTTCCGCGCGATTGCGGTGCTGCGAGCGGTCGTTCTGGCACTGCACGACGATGCCGGTGGGTGCGTGCGTGAGACGCACCGCCGAATCGGTCTTGTTGATGTGCTGGCCGCCCGCGCCCGATGCGCGATACGTGTCCGTGCGGATATCGGCGGGATTGATTTCGATCTCGATCGAATCGTCGATTTCCGGATACACGAACACCGACGAGAACGACGTATGCCGGCCGCCAGACGAATCGAACGGCGACTTGCGCACGAGGCGGTGAATGCCCGTTTCGGTGCGCAGATAGCCGTATGCGTATTCGCCTTCGACCTTGATCGTCGCGCTCTTGATGCCGGCGACATCGCCTTCGGATTCTTCGAGGACTTCGGTCTTGAAGCCCTTGCGCTCGCAGTAGCGCAGATACTGGCGCAGCAGCATGGACGCCCAGTCGCACGCTTCGGTGCCGCCCGCGCCCGCCTGAATGTCGATGAAGCAGTTGTTCGGATCGGCCGGGTTCGAGAACATCCGGCGGAATTCCATGTCTTCGACGCGAACGCGCAGCGCATCGGCGTCGGATTCGCACGCGACGAGCGTGTCCTCGTCGTTTTCCTCGTGCGCCATTTCGAAGAGATCGCTGGCGTCGCGCAGGTCGTTGTCGAGCGCGCTGATTGTCGAGACCACGCCGTCGAGCAGCTTCTTTTCACGACCGAGCGCCTGGGCGTTCTTCGAGTCGTTCCAGACGTTCGGGTCTTCGAGTTCCTTGTTGACTTCGACTAGACGCGCGGACTTGGCGTCGTAGTCAAAGATACCCCCGTAGCTCGCCCGCGCGGCGGCGCAGGTCGGCCAGAAGGCTTTCGATCGCGTTGAGACGTTCCGCTTCCATTGTCGATCTTCGGCTTCGTAAAAAGATGAAATTATAGCCGAACGCCTCATTGCGTCCGCGCGCGGAGGCCGTTCGTTGCTTCAGGAAGGTATCGAGCCGCGAGCAAACATCGATTCGCAGAAAGCGACGCGCTCCGCGGCCTTTGACTGGGTCAAGCCGCTGGATGTAAGGACCGCTTCGATTGCCTGTGGATTGGCTGTCGCCCGCAGGCGCGCGTAGATCTCGTGCGCCACGGCGACCTGGCCCGACTCCAGGCACCTGATCCAAAAAACGAGAAAATCCATCGAACCGGCTGTGCGGGGATGAGCGTTTTTTGCAATGAACTCCATATCGCCGGCGTTGGCGACGCGATGCATGTTGAATATTCCGTGAAAGCCGAATGTCGGGCCTATCGTTTTGGCCCATTCGAAGGAAAATCGATCGGCGATGCTGTCCGGAGCGAAGCGGATTCCGTATTCCGCTTCGAGCACCGGGCGAAAGGTTCGGCAAATGAGGTGGTCTTCCCCAAAGGCCGGGTCAGGTTCGAATCGTGGATCGGTTGCCAGGACGCGCAAAAGCCGGGTTGAACGCAAGGAAAACCCGCCGTTTCCAACCGTCATGCCATCCCGATGATGAGGCCAGCTCGCACCAATGTAGTCATAGTCGAAGAAGTCTTCGGTCCATGCTGCGCCATCCAGAACAAAGCCGTCCCATTGAACGATCAGCACCCAGGGCGTGCTCACATATTTGACGAGTTCTCTCAGGATGAAGGCGCTGTAATCTTCCCTCGTGCTGATCGTGGATATTGGAACGAGTCTGGAGTTGGTGTCGATGTGCCGGTCCGTGAGCAATATCGTTTCTCCGAACAGACAGTGCTTTTTCGAGTGTTCCAGGGCTCTCGACGCGAGAATGGGGTTCAGGCAGTCCACCGCGCAAAGCGTGACATTGCGCAGGTTTATTTTGCTTTTTGGCATGTTTATCCGGGTATCTGCTGCTTTTATTTTCGCGGCAAAACCCTAAACGCCATCGGGCAAGTCGATCGATAGGAGGAAGCTGAATTTCGCGCTTGAAGCCTCGTGCGATCCGAACCCGCCCGCCTTCTCAGCCCGCGTGCTCGACGATCAGTTGCACCCGCGCGACGCCGTTCCACGAATCGCTGACGAGCCGGTACGCGACGGTCGCGCGCGGCGGCAGCGGATCGACGTGATTGAACCAGATCGCGTTGAAACGCTGCCGCCCGCGCAACAGCGACAGCTTCAGATGCTTCTCCTTCACGAGCGCCTGCGACGCGACTTCGAATTCGCCGGAAAAAGTGGGCGCGGGAAAGCCCTGTCCCCAGACTGCGGCATCGAGCATGTCGACGAATTGCGGCGTGAAGTACGCGTCCTCCAGTTCGCCATCGGTTTCGACGGTGCGCGAAAGCGCTTCGGCCGTCAGCCATTCGCGCCCGATCGCTTCGAAGGCTTCGGTGAAGCGCGGAATGTCGGCGGTGGACATCGTCAGGCCCGCGGCCATCGCGTGGCCGCCGAACTTGTGGATGAGACCGGGCTCGCGCTTGCTGATCAGATCGACGGCGTCGCGCAGATGAAAGCCGGGAATCGAGCGGCCGGAGCCCTTGCAGAGCGTGCCGCTGTCGTCGGCGTGGGCGAAGGTGAACGAAGGCCGGTGGAACCGCTCCTTCAGCCGCCCCGCGACGATGCCGATCACGCCCTGATGCCAGCTCGCATCGTAGAGCGTGAGCGTCGCGCGCTCGCCGGGATCGATCGTCTGCAGTTCGGCGAGCGCCTGCTGCTGCATGCCCGCCTCGATTTCGCGACGCTCGCGGTTCATCGAATCGAGTTGCTGCGCGAGTTCCCACGCGCGGCCGATATCGTCGGTCGTCAGACACTCGATGCCGAGCGACATATCCGACAGCCGTCCCGCCGCGTTCAGACGCGGACCGAGCGCGAAGCCGAGATCGAAACCCGACGCCGCGCGCGCATCGCGGCCGGCGGCGCGGAACAGAGCCGCGATGCCCGGCTGCATGCGGCCCGAGCGAATCCGCTTCAAACCTTGTGCGACGAGAATCCGGTTGTTGCAATCGAGCTTCACGACATCGGCGACGGTGCCGAGCGCGACGAGATCGAGCAGGCCGTCGAGGCGCGGCTCGGGCGCGCTTTCATATGCGCCGCGCTTGCGCAACTCGGCGCGCAACGCAAGCAGCACATAGAACATCACGCCCACGCCCGCGATGCACTTGCTCGGAAACTCGCAGCCCGGCTGGTTCGGATTGACGATCGCGCGCGCGGCGGGCAGTTCGTCGCCGGGCAGGTGATGATCGGTGACGAGCACGTCGATGCCGAGTGCGTTCGCGGCGGCGACGCCGTCCACGCTCGCGATACCGTTATCGACCGTGATCAGCAGATCGGGCAGGCCGTTCTTCGAACGCGAGGCCAGCTCGACGATTTCCGGCGTGAGCCCGTAGCCGTACTCGAAGCGGTTCGGCACCAGATAGTCGATGGTCGCGCCGAACATGCGCAGGCCGCGCACGGCGACCGCGCAGGCGGTGGCGCCGTCGCAGTCGTAATCCGCGACGACGAGCATGCGTTTGCCTTGCGCGAGCGCATCGGCGAGCACGGCGGCGGCATCGTCGCAGCCTTTCAGGCCGGCGGGCGCGTGCAGGCGCTTGAACTCGGTTTCGACTTCATCGGGCGAACTCACGCCGCGCGATGCGTACAGACGCGCGATGACGGGATGCAGGCCGTGGCGCATCAGCGCTTCGGTATCGGCGGGAGAGGAGGCGCGCGTAACGATTCGCGTCATTGCAGGGTGTGCCTTATTCGATGAAGAGCGCCGCGACCGGACGGCGCCGCCAGAACTTGCGCAGATCGGAGCGCGTGACGGAGAGCGTGACCGAGCCGGTGTCGCCGCACAGCGTGAGGCTCAGGCGGCCGAGCGAGCCATCGGTGAGCGCTTGCAGCGCGGGGGCGAACCACGCGGCTTCGAGTTCCTTGAGCGACGCGTTCCAGCGCGCCCAGTCCTGCTCGATGAACGGCGCGGAGAACGGATTCAGCTCGACGAGCGTCGCGCCTTGCGAGCCGTCTTTCGACAGCGATGCAAACGACTCCGGCGGCATCGACGGCTTCACGCCCGACGCGAGCGCGAGACCGCGCGTTGCCGCGGCATCGGACATCACGCGGGCGAAGGGCGTCGCCACGGGCCGCATCGCGCCTTGTCCGTGAAGCCAGATCGAATTGATCGCGGGCAGGCCGCGCGCTTCGCGCTCCACGTTCAGCGGATGCTCGAACCACGCCATCTGCACTTCGTTCTGCAGCTTCATCCACGCGCGCGAGCGCTCGCCGGTGCGCGCTTCGTGCGGCAGCCAGATTTCGATGTTGCGGCCCGTCGCGCGCAGCGGCGATGCGCCCGCGAGCGAGCCGAGCGCTTCGCCCGACACGTACCAGCGCAAAGGCGTCGGTGCTTGCAGCGTGACGCCCAGGTCTTCGATCACCGGCCGCGCGGTCTGAAAGAGCGCGCGCGCTTCTTCCGTATGCACGCCGAGCGTGTCGGGATCGATCAGCACGAGATGATCGTGCGCGATGCGTACGTGAACCGGCTCGATGCAGGCCCAGGAAGCATCGCCGGGCGTGCCGCCGTCGGCGAGCAGCATGAAGGGCGCGAGCGGGGCGTCGTCGGCATAGCGTTGATCGGCGGGCGTGACGGCGTTGAAGCGCCGCGCGATCCAGCGTTCGTGCGGCAGCGTTCGCTGGAAGTCTTCGCCGATGACGCGTTCTTCGAGCGTCGCGCGGGCGAGCAGCTTGTCGAGCGCCGCGCTCTCCAGTCCGTGCAGGGCGATGGCGGCATCCGCGGCCGACGGCAGCGCGAACGGCAGCAGGAGATGAAGGTCGTGAACGGGCATGATGCTCGGCATTGTAGGGCAAAGCGGGCAGGGCGACGGACCGCTTCGAAGTGTGCGAAGACGCCTGGCGGTGCATGCGTCGGGCCGCGTCGCAAAATGTGGCGCGGTGCGCCGGGCGCATGGGGATAGGTAAAATCACATGTTTGCGCAGTCCCCTTTTATATTCGAACACCCGATATGGAGCAGACGTTGGCCGATCCTTCGCACCGACACGCCACGGCGCCGCGCGCCGCACGTTTCGGTCACGTGCGCATTGCCGTACTGGTGCCTTGCTATAACGAAGCCGTCACGGTCGGGTCGGTGGTGCAGGGTTTTCTCGCGGCGCTGCCCGACGCGAAGGTGTACGTCTTCGACAATTGCTCCTCGGATGACACCGCCGGTGCCGCGCGACGCGCGGGCGCCGTGGTGCGGCAAGTCGCCGATCAGGGCAAGGGCAACGTGATCCGCCGCATGTTCGCCGACGTGGAAGCGGACGTCTACGTGCTCGTCGATGGCGATGACACCTACGATGCGAGCGCCGCGCCGGCGCTCGTCGAGAAATTGCTGGCGAATGGACTGGATATGATCGTCGGGGCGCGCCGTTCGGAGGAGCGCGAGGCGTACCGGCTTGGCCATCGCTTCGGCAATCAACTGCTGACGCGCTTCGTGGCGACGCTTTTCGGGCGGACCTTCACCGACATGCTCTCGGGATATCGCGTGTTCTCGCGCAGATATGTGAAATCGTTTCCGGCACATGCGGCCGGATTCGAAACGGAAACCGAGTTGACGGTCCACGCGCTCGAATTGCGCATGCCCGTTGCGGAGATGGATACGCGCTACCGCTCGCGGCCAGCCGGTTCGGAAAGCAAGCTCAACACCTATCGCGACGGCTGGCGGATCCTGCTCACGATCTTCAAGCTCTTCAAGACCGAGCGTCCGCTGATGTTTTTCTCGATCGGTTTCGCCGCATGCGCGTTGACCTCGCTGCTGCTCGCGTTGCCCGTCATCGAAGACTTTTTCAAGACCGGCATGGTGCCGAGGCTGCCCACCGCGGTGTTGTGCGCGGCGCTCATGTTGCTCGGCGCCTTGCTGCTCACGTGCGGAATCGTCCTCGATACCGTGACGCACGGGCGCCGCGAGACGAAACGCTTCGCCTATCTCAATCAGCCCGGCCCCGCCGACTATCCCGATGCCTCCTGACGTGGGCGGTCAATTCATTCGCTTCGCAATCGCGGGCGCGGTAGGTTTCATCGTCGATGCAGGCGTGCTGATGCTCGGGCTCACGCTCGGCCTCGGTTATTTCGCGGGCCGCGCCGTGTCGTTTCTGTGCGCCGTGTTCGCCACCTGGCGGATCAATCGGCGCTTCAGCTTCCCTGGCGTTGTGAAGCGCTCGACCTGGGCGGAATGGTGGCGCTATCTCGCCGCGGCTTCGGTCGGCGGGAGCGTCAACTATCTCGCCTACACGGCGGTCGTGATCAACTGCCGCCCGGCCGCATGGCTGCCGACCGTCGCGGTCGGAGTGGGCTCGCTGGCCGGCATGGTCGTCAATTTCGCCACCGTCAAATGGTGGGTCTTCAAACATCGAAACAAGCAGTCCAATGCAGCCAACCAATAGTCCCGCTTCGACCTCGCGTTGGTCGCAACTGAAGGCGCTCGATCTGAATTCGTCGCGCGTGCGGGCCCGCGCGCTGGTTCTCGTGCCCGTGCTCTCCGGCCTGTATTCGCTTTTGCTCGGCGCGGACGCCAACTGGGACCTTTTCAACTATCACCTCTACAACCCGTTCGCGTGGATCAACGGCAAGCTGTCGATCGATTTCGCGCCCGCGGGCATGCAATCGTTCTTCAACCCGATGCTCGACACCGGGGTGTATTGGCTGAACACGCATCTGCCGTCGCGCGTCGTGGGCTTCGCGATGGGCGCGCTGCACGGCCTCGTGTTCGTGCTCCTGTTCCATATCGCGCGCTTCGCGATGCCGCATCGAGCGCCGGAAGACGCGAATCGCGTGCCGCTGCTGCTCGCGCTCGCGGGCGCGCTGAGTCCGAGTTTCCTGACGGGCATCGGCAACTCGATGGGCGACGATACGACCGCGCTCCTCATCCTCGCGAGCCTGCTCCTCTTGCTCGCCAACTGGGAAACGCTGTCGTCGGTGCGGCTGCGCGGCTGGCTCGTCGTCGCGGCTTGCGGCTTCGTGTGCGGACTCGGCGTCGGGTTCAAGCTCACCAACGCGATCTTCGCCGTGGCGCTGTGCGTGGCGCTGCTCGCTTATCCCGCGTCGGCTGGGGTGCGCGTGCGGCTCGCGTTCGTTTTCGGCGTCGGCTCGCTAGCCGGATTCGCCGTGACGGGCGGCTACTGGCTCTTCCACATGTGGCGCTTGTTCGGCAACCCGTTTTTTCCGCTCTTCGCGAAATGGTTTCCGAATTCGCTGACGGTGCCGCTCAACGGCGACCTGCGCTGGCTGCCGCGCAATCTGCTCGAAACCGTGCTGTGGCCGTTCGTGATCGCAGCCGATCCGAGGCGTGTCGGCGAATCGCCGGTCCGTCAGATCGTCTGGCCGCTCGTCTATGCCCTCTTCTGGATCTGGGTCGCAGCATGCGCCATCGCGCGGTTTCGCGGACGCGGTATGGCGCGGCTGGATGCGCGCTCGCGCTTCGTCATCGTGTTCGTCGCGCTCGGGTATGTGCTGTGGATGAAGGGCTTCAGCATCTACCGATACGTCGTCGCCATCGAAGTGCTGACGCCCATCGTCACCTTCGTGTTGCTGCAACGGCTTCTCGACGATCGGCTGGCGCGGCGCGTGGCGGCATGGATCATCGGCGGGGCGGTGGCGGTGACCGTTCTGGGCGGCGTGCGGACCTGGGGGCATGAAGGCTGGGCGGACCCGCTTTATCACGCCGAACTGCCGGCGCTTGCCGAACCCGCGCGCACGACCGCGATCATCTACAGCGAGACCACCGCGTGGGCGTGGCTCGCGACACGCTTTCCGGTCGATGTCGCGTTCACGCAGATCGACAGCAGTTTCCCGCGCGGCCCGGCCTTCGACGAACGCGTCCGCGAGATGGTCCGCTCGCGCGGCGGCCCCGCATTCGCCCTGATCGATGGAAGCTACAACTGGCGAGCCGACAGCATGGTGCGCACGAACGCCATTCTCGACAGCGTCGGTCTGACGTCGGGCGCGGGCGGTTGCGGCGCACTGCGCTGGACGGTGGATCGTCTGCGCCTGCGCGCGAGCTACCGCGACGATCCGGCCGGCCCGAAGCGCTGTCACCTCGGCCTGCGCGCCGACGATGTCCGCGACAGCGACGCCGAGAACCGCTCGCTCGCCGATCGCGCGGCGTCGGCATTCGGGCGTTACGGCTTCGTGCTCGACACGGCGTCGTGCGCGCGCTACCGCGCCGGAATCGGGAAGGGCGTCACCGTCTATCAGTGGTGCCGCGTGAGCCTGCGCTGACATGACCACGGCCGTGCACGCCACGCGGCGTTCGGCGTTCGCTGCCGTACCGTTCGCGTCATGTATGGCAAACTTTCGCAAATTCGCGCCATCGGGGCATGACAACGCTGGACAGCAGCAGAAAGGAATCGCTTGAAACTTCCGTACGAATGGCAGATCGGCTGGCGTTACACACGCGCCAGCAAACGCACCACAGGCAACGGCTTCATCTCCTTCATCGCGCTCGTATCGATGGCGGGCATTGCGCTCGGCGTCGCCGCGCTGATCGTCGTGCTGTCGGTCATGAACGGCTTCCAGAAGGAAGTGCGCGACCGGATGCTCTCGGTGCTCGCGCACGTCGAAATCTTCTCGCCGACCGGCTCCATGCCTAACTGGCAACTGACCGCGCAGGAAGCGCGCCGCAATCCGGAAGTGGTCGGCGCGGCGCCCTATGTCGAAGCGCAGGCATTGCTCACGCGCCAGGGGGCGGTGAGCGGCGTCGCGCTGCGCGGCGTGGAGCCGTCGCTGGAACCGGAAGTGTCGGACATCGGCAAGGAGATGCGCGCGGGCAAGCTCACGGACCTCAAGCCGGGCGAATTCGGCATCGTGCTCGGCAAGGATCTCGCAGCGAATCTCGGCGTGACGGACGGCGACAAGATCACGCTCGTCGCGCCCGAAGGCACCATCACCCCGGCGGGAATGATGCCGCGGCTCAAGCAGTTCACCGTGGTCGGCGTCTTCGAGTCCGGTCACTATGAATACGACTCGACGCTCGCGCTCATCGAAATCCACGACGCCGAAGCGCTCTTTCGCCTGCCCGCGCCGACCGGCGTGCGCCTGCGCCTGAAGGACATGCAGCGCGCGCCCGAAGTCGCGCGTCAGCTCGCGCGCACGCTGTCGGGCGATCTCTACATCCGCGACTGGACGCAGCAGAACAAGACGTGGTTCTCCGCCGTGCAGATCGAAAAACGCATGATGTTCATCATTCTCACGCTGATCATCGCGGTCGCGGCGTTCAATCTGGTGTCCTCGCTCGTGATGACCGTCACGGACAAGCAGGCCGATATCGCCATCCTGCGCACGCTCGGCGCGCAGCCGGGTTCGATCATGAAGATCTTCGTCGTGCAGGGCGTGACGATCGGCTTCATCGGCACGGCGCTCGGCGTGACCTTCGGCTGTCTCGTCGCGTGGAGCATTCCGTGGCTCGTGCCGATGATCGAGCATCTCTTCAACGTCCAGTTCCTGCCGTCTTCGGTGTACTTCATCAGCGAACTGCCGTCGGAGCTCGTGCCGGGGGATGTCGCCAAGATCGGCGTCATCGCTTTCGTGTTGTCGTCGCTCGCGACGCTCTATCCGAGCTGGCGCGGCGCGAAGGTTCGTCCGGCGGAGGCGCTGCGCTATGAGTGACCTGATTCCGGCCAGCAATCTCGTTTTGCAGGCATCGGCCATTTCGAAGACGTTCGTGCAGGGCGGCTTCAACGTGCCCGTGCTCAACAACGCGCAACTCGATGTGATGAAGGGCGAGAAGCTCGCGATCGTCGGCGCGTCGGGCTCGGGCAAGAGCACGCTGCTGCACGTGCTCGGCGGGCTCGATGAGCCGAGCGCGGGCAAGGTTTCGCTGCTCGGCAAGCCGTTCACCGAGCTGAAGGAGAAGGAACGCAACGAGCTGCGCAACCGTGCGCTCGGCTTCGTGTATCAGTTCCATCATCTGCTGCCGGAATTCACAGCGCTCGATAACGTCGCGATGCCGTTGCGCATCCGCCGCATGGCCGAAGACGACGCGCGCCGGCAGGCGCAGGAGATGCTGGAACGCGTGGGCATCGGGCACCGCGCGAAGCATCGGCCGGGCGAATTGTCGGGCGGCGAGCGACAGCGTGTGGCGATCGCGCGCGCGCTCGTCACGCGTCCGGCCTGTGTGCTTGCCGATGAACCCACCGGCAATCTCGACGGCGGCACGGCGGACACCGTCTTCAACCTGATGCTGGAGCTGTCGCAGACGCTCGAAACGAGCTTCGTGATCGTCACGCACGATCCCGATCTCGCCGCGCGCTGCGACCGCATCATGCGCCTGCGCGACGGCGTGCTGCACGAAGAGCCGCCCGTGCCGGTATAACGCGTTTCCTGTGCGGGAGGCGTCATGTGGATCGATACGCACTGTCATCTCGATGCCGGAGAGTTCGATGCCGACCGCGATGCCGTCGCCGGCGCGGCGCTCGATGCGGGCGTGAAGCGCATCGTGATTCCGGGCGTCGATCGCGGCAATATTGCGACGGTGCGCGCGCTCGCGCATCGCATCGCGGGCGGCGCGTATGCGCTCGGCATTCATCCGCTTTTCACGCCGGGCGCGCGGGAAGACGATCTGCGCGTGCTGCGCGACGAGATCGCAGCGAGTCTCGATGATCCGCTGTTCGTCGGCATCGGCGAGATCGGGCTGGATTATTTCGTGCCGACGCTCGACGACGCGCGCCAGCAATTCTTCTACAACGAACAATTGAAGCTCGCGCGCGAGTTCGATCTGCCCGTGATTTGCCACGTGCGCAAGTCGCAGGACAAGGTGCTGAAAGGCTTGCGCGTGTACGACATTCATCGCGGCATCGCGCACGCGTTCAACGGCAGCTTCCAGCAGGCCGAGGCGTTCATCGCGCAGGGCATGCGTCTCGGCTTCGGTGGCAACCTCACGTTCGAACGCGCGCGGCAGATTCGCCGTCTCGCGACGGAGCTTCCGCTCGACGCGATCGTGCTCGAAACCGATGCGCCCGACATCGCGCCTTCGTGGCGCTACAAGCAGCGCAATACGCCGGATCAGGTCGCGCAAATCGCGAAGGTGCTCGCGCAGTTGCGCGGCATCGACGAAAACACGCTCGCCCTAGGCACAACGGCTAACGCGCACGCCGCGCTCCCACGGCTCGCGCCCGCCTCTTCATAATCGTTCCGATCGACGTTCGTCTCTAAGCGCGTGCGTCTGCGGCAACGAAAACGAAGAGGAAGAAGTGCGGGCGATTCTGCTGGGATTTGCGTTGGGCGTCTGGGGCCTGCAGCAGCAGGCTCGCTTGCCGGATGGCATCGCGTGGTTCGCAGTCTGCGCGGCGTTCGTCGTTGCGATGACGCTCGGCGCGATGAAGGCGCGTCTGCGCATCGCGAGCTTCGTAATCGGCGCTTGTGCGCTCGGCTTCGCGTACGCCGCGATGCGTGCCGAAGTCCGGCTGCGCGAGCAACTGCCCATCGCGTACGAGCAGCGCGACATCGAGCTGACGGGTTTCGTGCGCGGGCTTCCCGAGCAACAGGCGGACGGCACGCGCTTTCTTTTCGAAGTCGAAGCGAACGGCGCGGGTCTGCGCAACTTTCCGAGCATCGTGCGATTGCTCTGGCCGTCGCCGGATCGCGCAACACTGCGCGCCGGCGAGCGATGGACGCTGACCGCGCGTCTGAAACGCGCCCACGCCAACGCGAACTTCGGCCTGCGCGATGCCGAAGCGAGCCTGCTCGAACGCGGCATTCGCGCGACGGGCAATGTGTCGGCTGCGCACGCGCCGCGCCGCCTGAGTCCCGATGCAACCGGTCCGCGTCTGATGATCGACCGTCTGCGTGAGCGCATGCGCGATCGCATCGAAAACGTACTCGGGCGTGCGCCGCATCGCGGGATCATCGTCGCGCTCGCGGTGGGCGCGCAGGACGCGGTCAGCGATGCCGACTGGGCCGTCATGCGCGCGACCGGCACGAGTCATCTCGTCGCGATATCGGGCTTGCACATCGGGTTCGTCGCGGGACTGGCGGCGTTGATCGTCGGCTTCGTTTGGAAGCGCCTGAGGCTGCGAGGCGTGCCGGCGCCACTGATCGCGGCCGCGCCCAAGGTGGCCGCGGCCGGTGCGGCCGTCTTCGCCGCCTGCTATGCCGCGCTCGCCGGATTCAACGTGCCGGCGCAACGCACGCTCTGCATGCTGCTGATCCTCGCCGTCGCGTTTCTCTGCGGACGGCGCCCCGCGTCGTCGCTCGTGCTTTTGTGGGCGCTCGTGATCGTGCTCGTCGCCGATCCGTGGGCGGTGACGTCGCCGGGATTCTGGCTGTCGTTCTGCGCCGTGGCGGCGATTCTGCACGCGATCGCGTCGGCGGGGCGATTCGAGTCGCGCGCGCAGCCGGAAGATCGCGATGACATCGATCAGTGGGATCGCGTCGATCCGAGCGAAGTCGGGCAACGCCCGGCGCACTCGGCGACACGCACAGTGCTTCCGGCCTTCGCGCGATTTTGCCGCCGCGCCCGGCGTCACGTCACATCGAGCGTGCGCGTGCAATACGCGGTGACGATCGCGCTCGCGCCGCTCACGGTCTACTGGTTCTCGCAGATTCCGTTGCTCGGCCCGCTCGCGAACGCGTTCGCGATACCGTGGATCAGCGTGCTCGTGACACCCGCGACGCTCGCGGGACTCCTGCTTCCTGCGCCGCTCGATGCGCCGATGCTCCTCGCCGCGCATGCCGCGCTCTCGCTGCTCTGCGACGGACTCTCGCGCCTCGCCGATGCCGTGCCGTCGCCGCTCTGGGTTTTGCCGCGGCCGGATGCGTTCGCGCTCGCGGCGGCGTGCATCGGCGTCGCATGGGCGCTCGCGCCGCGCGGCTGGCCGCTGCGGTTCGCCGCGCCGCTGACCTGGCTGCCGCTCCTCGCTCCCGCCGCGCATCCGACGCCCGTCGGTGCGTTTCGGGTGACCGCGCTCGATATCGGGCAGGGCTCGGCGCTCGTCGTCGAGACGGCGCGGCACACGTTGCTCTTCGATGCCGGTCCCGGCCCCGAATCGACGCACGCGGGCGAGTGCATCGTCGTGCCTTATCTGCAAGCGGCGGGCATTCGCGCGCTCGATGCGCTCGTCATCAGCCATTCGGATTCGGATCACGCAGGCGGCGCGCCCGCCGTATTGCAGTCGATCGCCGTGCGCCAGTTTCTGGCGTCGCTGCCCGCGAAGGATGCGTTGTGGCCGAACGCGCGCGCACGCGGCGCGCAAACGCTGCGCTGCGCGGCGGGGCAGCGCTGGACCTGGGACGGCGTCGAATTCCGCGTGCTGTGGCCCGAACCGGGGCCGCTTTCGGGCAAGCCGAACTATCAGTCGTGCGTGCTTCGAGTGACGAACGCGGCGGGGCGCGCGGCGCTGTTCGCGGCCGATATCGAAGCGGATGTCGAGCGCGCGCTGATCGCTCGCGAGCGCGACGCCTTGCGCGCCGACGTGCTGATCGTGCCGCATCACGGCAGCCGCACTTCATCGACCGAGCCTTTCCTCGATTCTGTCGGGCCGTTCGTGGCGATATTTCAGGTAGGCTATCGCAACCGCTTTCACCATCCGCACCCGACCGTGTTCGCGCGTTACCAGATGCGCGATATCGCGCTTTCGCGCAGTGATGAAGACGGCGCGGCACGCAGCGAAATCGGTTCGCAGATCACGTTCGAGCGCTACCGGCAAAGCCACGCGCGCTACTGGATGGCGCGCTGAAAAAACAGAGACACGCTTGAAAGACATCATCCATTTCTCGCACGCGAACGGTTTTCCGGCATCGGTCTATCGCACGATTTTCGCGGAGCTTTCCGACGATTACGAAGTTCGCAGCATCGAACGCATCGGGCACGACGCGCGCTTTCCGGTGACGCGCGACTGGCCGTATCTCGTCGATCAACTCATCGATGACATGAGCCGCTATCGACGCGAAGCCGACGACGCGCATCCGAAGGTATGGCTCGTCGGGCATTCGCTCGGCGGCTATGTGTCGCTGATGGCCGCGCTGAAACGTCCGCAATGGGTGAAGGGCGTCGTGATGCTCGATTCGCCCGTGATCGCGGGCTGGCGGCGCAGTCTCCTGCGCGTCACGCAATGGACGGGACTCGACGAGCGCCTGTCGCCCGCCGCCGCAACCAGGAAACGCCGCACGCAATGGGCGAGCCGCGACGAGGCGTGGCGGCACTTTCTGTCGAAGCCCGCATTCGCGCGCTGGGACGAGCGAATGTTGGCGGACTACATCGACTTCGGCATTCCGCAGACGCATGCGAACGGCGCTCGCTCGCTCGCATTCGATCGTCATATCGAATATCTGATCTATCGCACGCTGCCGCACACGCTCGGCGCGCGTGTCGCGCACGGCGTGCCGGTGCCGGTGGGCTTCATAGCGGGGACGCGTTCGCGCGAAGTGCGGCAGGTGGGGCTCGGCATGACGCGGCGCATCGCGGGCGCGCGCATCGAATGGATGGAAGGCAGCCATCTCTTTCCGATGGAGCGCCCGATCGACACCGCGCGCGCAGTGCAGCGCCTGCTTAAAGCGATGCAGCCATCGCCGTGACGAAGCGCTCAAAAGGGCACGAGCACGCATGCGGGCCTTGACGAACGGCCGGCGCGACGTTCCACAAAAATGACGTGGAAAAGCGCGGTTTTGTAGTCAATCTCCGCGTCTGGTGCGCTTCGTGGGAACCTGCCTTTACGGTATAATCCGTTTTTCCCGCGAGCATCTAGCGATGACCAAATATGTATTCGTCACCGGCGGCGTAGTTTCGTCCCTTGGCAAGGGTATTGCCGCCGCCTCCCTCGCCGCGATCCTCGAATCGCGCGGTCTGAAAGTCACTCTCCTCAAGCTCGATCCCTACATCAACGTCGACCCCGGCACGATGAGCCCGTTTCAGCACGGCGAAGTGTTCGTGACGGAAGACGGAGCGGAGACCGACCTCGACCTCGGCCACTACGAGCGCTTCATCAGCACGAAGATGCGCAAGGCCAATAACTTCACCACGGGCCAGATTTACGAATCGGTGATCCGCAAGGAACGCCGCGGCGAATATCTGGGCAAGACGGTGCAGGTCATTCCGCACATCACCAACGAAATCCAGGCTTTCGTCGAGCGTGGCGCCGCAGCGGCGACATGCGGTCAGCCGGATGTCGCGATCGTGGAAGTCGGCGGCACGGTGGGTGACATCGAGTCGCTGCCGTTCCTCGAAGCCGCGCGTCAGATGAGCCTGCGCATGGGTCGCAACAGCGCGTGCTTCGTGCATCTCACGCTCGTGCCTTTCATCGCGACCGCGGGCGAGCTGAAGACCAAGCCCACGCAGCACAGCGTGCAGAAGCTGCGCGAAATCGGTATCTATCCGAACGTGCTGCTGTGCCGCGCGGACCGCCCGATTCCGGACGACGAGCGCGCCAAGATCTCGATGTTCTCGAACGTGCCCGAAGACGCCGTGATCTCGGTGTGGGACGCGGACAGCATCTACAAGATTCCGCAGATGCTCAACGACCAGCACCTCGACGACATCATCTGCGAAGCGCTCAAGCTTTCGCCGCCGCCGGCCGATCTGTCGATGTGGTCGAACCTCGTCGAGAAGCTCGAGAACCCGAAGAGCGAAGTGACCATCGGCATGGTCGGCAAGTATGTCGAGCTGACCGAGTCGTACAAGTCGCTGATCGAAGCGCTGCGTCACGCCGCGATTCACACGTCGACGAAGGTCAATATCGAGTACATCGATTCCGAGCAGATCGACGCCGAAGGCACCGATGCGCTCAAGCATCTCGACGCCGTGCTCGTTCCGGGCGGTTTCGGCCGGCGCGGCACGGAAGGCAAGATCAAGGCGATCAAATACGCACGCGAATCGAAGACGCCGTATCTCGGCATCTGCCTGGGCATGCAGCTCGCGGTGATCGAATTCGCGCGCGATGTCGCCGGTCTCGCCGATGCGAACAGCACCGAGTTCGATCAGGACACGAAGAACCCGGTCGTCGCGCTCATCACCGAGTGGTACGACCGCGCGGGCCGTATCGAGAAGCGCAACGAAGAGTCGGATCTCGGGGGCACCATGCGCCTTGGCTCGCAGAAGTGCCCGATCAAGCCCGGCACGATGGCCGGACGCATCTACGGCACCGATGTGAACGAGCGTCATCGTCACCGTTATGAAGTCAATAACCGTTTCGTGCCCCAGCTCGAGGCCGGCGGGCTTATCATCAGCGCCCGTACCCCGAGCGAGGATCTGCCCGAAATGATGGAGTTGCCGCAGTCGCTGCACCCGTGGTTCGTCGGCGTGCAGTTCCACCCTGAATTCACGTCGACACCGCGCGACGGGCATCCGCTCTTCAAGGCGTTCGTCGAAGCGGCGCGCGCGCACGCCGAATCCGGCGATGCGAAGGCGCCCGCCAGGGCTGCGGCGACCGCGGGAGCGCAAGCATGAAGCTTTGTCACTTCGAAGCCGGTCTCGACAAGCCGTTTTTTCTGATCGCAGGCACGTGTGTCGTCGAATCGGAGCAAATGACGATCGACGTCGCCGGGCGCCTCAAGGAAATGACCGAGAAGCTCGGCGTGCCGTTCATCTACAAGTCGTCTTACGACAAGGCGAACCGCAGTTCGGGCAAGTCGTTTCGCGGCCTCGGCATGGACGAAGGGCTGCGCATTCTCGGCGAAGTGAAGAAGCAACTCGGCGTGCCGGTTCTCACGGACGTGCACGCGGAGCACGAGATCGAAGCGGTCGCATCGGTGGTGGACGTTCTCCAGACGCCCGCGTTCCTGTGCCGTCAGACCGATTTCATCCACGCGTGCGCGCGCTCGGGCAAGCCGGTGAACATCAAGAAGGGCCAGTTCCTCGCGCCGCACGACATGAAGAACGTGATCGACAAGGCGCGCGACGCGGCACGTGAAGCGGGTCTGTCGGAAGACCGTTTCATGGCGTGCGAGCGCGGTGTGTCGTTCGGCTATAACAACCTCGTGTCCGATATGCGCTCGCTCGCGATCATGCGCGAAACCAATGCGCCGGTCGTGTTCGACGCAACGCATTCGGTACAGTTGCCGGGCGGGCAGGGCACGAGTTCGGGCGGTCAGCGCGAGTTCGTTCCGGTGCTCGCGCGCGCGGCGGTCGCGACGGGCGTCGCGGGTCTCTTCATGGAGACGCATCCGGACCCGGCATGCGCGAAGTCGGACGGTCCGAACGCGGTGCCGCTGCATCACATGGAAGCGCTGCTCAAGACGCTCATCACCATCGATCGCGCGGTGAAGAGCGGCTCGTTCCTCGAGAACGATTTCAACTGAGCATCTGCGGCACAAAAGAAGTGCGGCGCGGGCGTCTTCATCGGCGCCCGTGTCACGATAAGAGGTCACCTGGAGTGACCGGAGCAACGGAGGAGCGTGCGGCACGCGTCAGGGCGCGCATCAGGGCGATACGCGCGTACCCGCACCGATCAGCGGGACTCACGCCCGCTCCCCACGAAAGCGATGCGGATCGAATCGCTATCCCGAAACGACCGCTCTTTGCGCCGGCGCTGAACCGGCGATCATCGAAAGGGTCTGAGCGAAGCAGTGAAGCGCGTGCCGCCGCGTGTATCGAAGTGTAAAAACAGGCGGCGCGCTTCGTTGTGACTGACAGAATTCATCGTCATTTCTTGAGGAAACCATGAGTGCTATCGTAGATATCATCGGCCGCGAGATTCTCGATTCGCGAGGCAATCCGACCGTCGAATGCGACGTGTTGCTCGAATCGGGCACGATGGGCCGCGCGGCGGTTCCGTCGGGCGCGTCCACCGGTTCGCGCGAAGCCATCGAACTGCGTGACGACGAAGCCGGCCGCTACAACGGCAAGGGCGTGCTGAAGGCCGTCGAACACATCAACACCGAGATTTCCGAAGCCATCATGGGCCTCGACGCCTCGGAACAGGCTTTCCTCGACAAGACCCTGCTCGAGCTCGACGGTACGGAGAATAAATCGCGTCTCGGCGCGAACGCGATGCTCGCCGTGTCGATGGCCGTCGCCAAGGCCGCCGCTGAAGAAGCCGGCCTGCCGCTGTACCGCTACTTCGGCGGCTCGGGCGCGATGCAACTGCCGGTGCCGATGATGAACATCGTCAACGGCGGCGCGCACGCGAACAACAGCCTGGACATCCAGGAATTCATGATCGTCCCGGTCAGCCAGCCGACTTTCCGCGAAGCGCTTCGCTGCGGCGCGGAAGTGTTCCATGCGCTCAAGAAGATTCTCGCCGATCGCGGCATGAGCACCGCCGTGGGCGACGAAGGCGGCTTCGCGCCGAACTTCGGCAGCAACGACGAGTGCCTGTCGACGATTCTGCAGGCTATCGAGAAGGCCGGTTATCGCGCCGGTGAAGACGTGCTGCTCGCGCTCGACTGCGCGGCGAGCGAGTTCTACCACGACGGCAAGTACCAGCTCGCGGGCGAAGGCCTGCAACTGTCGTCGAGCGAATTCGCAGACTATCTGGCTACGCTCGCGGACAAATTCCCGATCGTGTCGATCGAAGACGGCATGCACGAAAGCGACTGGGAAGGCTGGAAGATCCTGACCGACAAGCTCGGCAAGAAGATCCAGCTCGTCGGCGACGATCTCTTCGTCACCAACACGCGCATCCTGAAGGAAGGCATCGAGAAGGGCATCGCCAACTCGATCCTCATCAAGATCAACCAGATCGGCACGCTGACGGAAACCTTCGCGGCAATCGAAATGGCCAAGCGCGCGGGCTATACGGCTGTGATCTCGCACCGCTCGGGCGAGACGGAAGATTCGACGATCGCCGATATCGCCGTCGGCCTGAATGCCGGGCAGATCAAGACCGGCTCGCTGTCGCGCAGCGATCGCATCTCGAAGTACAACCAGCTGCTGCGCATCGAGGAAGACCTCGGCGATATCGCGAGCTACCCGGGCAAGTCGGCGTTCTACAACTTGCGCTAAAGCTTTTGCCGCTTTAGTCGATAAGACGTTTAATCGTCTTTGAAGCGTCATCTTTTGAAGCCCGCCGCCCACGGCATTTCGCCGCAGGGCGGCGCTTATTTCGGCTACGTGAATGCGGCTCGTAACTGTCGTTCTGGTTCTGTTGCTGGTGCTGATCCAATACCCGCTCTGGTGGGGCCACGGCGGCTGGCTGCGCGTGCATGAATTGCAGCAGCAGCTCGCGCAGCAGACGGAGAAGAACACGAACCTGAGATTGCGCAACGAGCGCGTGCAGGGCGAAGTGCAGGATCTGCAAAGCGGCACTGCCGCCGTGGAAGAGCGCGCGCGCTACGAGATGGGCATGGTGAAGGACAGCGAGGTGTTCGTGCAGTTCGTCGCGCCGAATTCGAATGCGCCCGTCAATTCCGCGAACGTGCCGGGCATGAACGGCTCGACACGCGGTCAGGTCTCGGCGGCGCCGCTGCGCGTGGTGCCGAATCCCGTGTCGCGTTCTAAGCAGGAATTGCGCGATCTCGACAAGAAGGCGCAGAAGGAAAAAGCAGCCGAAGCGAAGAAGAAACAGCCGCAGGGCGCGGCGCATTAGCGCGGCGGCTTGCCGATCTGCCGATCGGAACAAAAAAATAGCGCGGTCATCGACCGCGCTATTTTTGTTTGTGCTGACCGTCTCGCTGCTTCGATCACCACCAGGTGCCGACTCCGACGCCGGTTCCCCAGTACGGGCCGCCCCAGCCGCCACTCGAATAGCCGCCGTAGACCGAAACCGGCGCGGGCGAATAGAACTGCGACATCGTCTTCGCCGCGTTGCCGGCGGCAGCCGCCTGCTGCGATTCGTTCAGCGCCTGCTTGTCGATGGCGTTGTAGCGTTCCATCTGCTGCTGCGACGTCAGCGTCTGCTGGGGCGCGGGCGGCGTATCGGGCAGACGGCTATAGATCGGTGAAGGGCCGGGCGGGTCCATCATGCAGCCGGCGATGAGTACGACGCCGGCAAGGCACGGCAGCAATTTCCAGTTGAGCGTTGCGGTTTTCATTTACGACCTCCAGCGGGCCGACATCTTTACAGGAGCACCAATCATAGCTTGCGGGGTCTGTCGTGAGTCTTGGCTCGCAAGCGGCGCGCCGGACGGTCGCCGGGCTTGAAAAGCCCCGGGCGCGTGCGGCGCAGGCTCCGCTGGACAAGGCTTTCGCGGCGTTTCAGTGCCGCCGGTCCGACGCCGGACTCACGCCTTGTGAGAGTTCTTTTGCGACAAAAAGTTGCGCCACGTCGACGGCGTCGAAGTCGTACCGCTGATTGCAGAACTCGCAATGCACTTCGACATTGCCGCGCTCTTCGATGACGCCATCGACTTCCTCGCGGCCCAGCATCTTGAGCATGCCGCCGACTTTCTCGCGCGAGCAGGTGCACTGGAAGCGCGCGGGCGCGGGATCGAAATGCTGCACGTTTTCCTGCCAGAACAGGCGCTTGAAGACCGTATCCGGTTCTTCCTTCAGCAATTCTTCGTTCGAAAGCGTGCTGCCGAGATGGCAGACGCGCTGCCAGGTGTCCGCGTCGTGCTCGCCCGGATGCGGAACGATGCCGCCATCGCCCGGCAGCTTTTGCAGGAGCATGCCGACGGCGCGATCCGTATCGGCGGCGAGCCACAGGCGCGTGTCGAGCTGCTCGGAGTGATGCATGTAGTGCTCGAGCACCTCGGCCATCGACGCAAGCGGGCCGTGCTCGCCCGACAGCGGCACGATGCCCTGATACGGCTGCTGTCCCGGCTTCTTGTCGGCCGGATCGAGCGTGATGACGCAGCGCCCGCGCCCGTGACGATTCAGCAGATCGGCGAGCGACATCTCGTTTTCCAGCTCGCGCTCCGCGCCTTCGGCGAGCTTCGCGGTGGCGCGCAGAGAGAGATGGGAATCGCACTGCACGACCAGCATCTTCACCGGGCCGTCGCCGTAGATCTGCATGACGAGCGTGCCGTCGAACTTGAGGTTCGCGGACAAGAGCGCGCATGCGGCCATCATCTCGCCGAGCACGTTGCGCACGGCCGCGGGATACGAGCGGCGCGCGAGCACTTCCTGCCATGTGTGGCGCAATGAGACGATCTCGCCGCGCACCGGCGCCGCGTTGAACATGAATTTCTGCAACTGGTCGTTCACAACTCTTCCTTGGGTGTTGAGGCTCGCCCGCTCTTCCGGGTCTCAGCCGATGCGCACGAGCTGCGCCTTGTAGTATTCGCGCCGGTCGGCGTAGCTTGCCGTGGCGGCGCGCATGCGGGCGATGTCCGCCTCGCCGATTTCCCGGACCGCTTTCGCGGGCGCGCCGAGAATCAGCGTGTCGTCCGGAAACACCTTGCCTTCGGTGACGACGGCGCCCGCGCCAACCAGACAATTGCGGCCGATCACCGCACCATTCAAGACCACGGCCTGAATCCCGATCAGCGAGCCTTCCTTGACCGTGCAGCCGTGCAGCATCGCCTGATGGCCGACGGTGACATCTTGCTCGATCGTCAGAGGAAAGCCGGGGTCCGCATGCAGCACCGCGCCTTCCTGCACGTTGCTGCCGCGCCCGACGACGATCGGCTCGTTGTCGCCGCGCAGCGACGCGCCGGGCCAGACGCTCGTGTTTTCCTCCAGCGTCACGCGGCCGATGATGGTCGCGGTGTCCGCCAGGAACACGCTTTCGTGGATGGTCGGGGCGTCGTCGCCGAGTTTGTAGATGGCCACATTGTCTCCTGAGGCGTGGTGTCGTAAGAGTGGGGCGGGGGGCGCTAAAATGCGCGCCTGCCGGTGCGGCTTGACGGTCGATGCCGTCGTTGCGCCGATTGTTACGCGATGTGCGGCGTCCGCCGGGATTACCATTTTAGCTGTTTGCCGTAAGCGTCCGCTGGACTGCTCCGTTGCGCGCCTGTTTTCGAGATAGTTCGATGCACGACTCTGCCATTCCCACCACCGAAGCGAACGCCTGCGCGCGCCGCGCGGCGCTCGCCATCCTGCGCGAGCGCGAGCCCGCGACGAAAGCGGCGCGCGCCCGCCTGCTGTTCGAGTCGACGCGGGTGGAACCGTCGCGCATCGATCCGAACGTCACGCTCGATGAACCCGGCGATCTGCCCGGTCGGCCGAAACGCCCGGAACTCGTGGAACCGTCGTCGCTGAAGCGTCGCGGCATGCAATCGGATGCGGGCCGCGCCGTGCTGCTGCACGCGCTCGCGCACATCGAATTCAACGCGATCAATCTCGCGCTCGACGCCGTCTGGCGATTCCCGTCGATGCCGCATGATTTTTATCTCGACTGGTTGAAAGTGGCGGCGGAGGAAGCGCATCACTTTTCGCTGCTGAGCGCGCGCCTCGCCGAATTCGGCCACGCCTACGGCGATTTCCCGGCGCACGACGGCCTCTGGGAGATGGCGCAGCGCACCCGCGGCGACGTGCTCGCGCGCATGGCGCTCGTGCCGCGCACGCTGGAGGCTCGGGGCCTCGACGCATCGCCGCCGATTCGCAAGCGCCTCGCGCAGGCGGGCGACCACGCGTCCGCGGCGATTCTCGACGTCATCCTGCACGACGAAATCGGCCACGTGCTGATCGGCAATCGCTGGTTCCGTTTTCTGTGCGACGGCCAGCGCCTCGATCCGCATACGACCTACGAACGCCTTGCCGCGCAATACCACGCGCCGAAGCTGCGCGGCCCGTTCAACTTCGAGGCGCGCCGCGACGCCGGCTTCGACGAAGCCGAACTGCGCGCGCTCGCCGGGCTGGACGACGCGAAGTAGGGCGCCGCCATCGTCGCTATAATCGAACGATCATCCTTTTCATCCGAAACGACATCATGAAAGAATCGCGCTCCGAATTCGTCGATGCGCGCGGCGTGCGTCTGCACGTGCGCCGCTGGGGCTCGCCCGACGCCCCGATGCTCTTCATGCTGCACGGCTGGATGGACATGAGCGCGTCGTTCCAGTTCGTCGTCGATGCCCTCGCCGGCGACTGGCAGGTGCTCGCGCCCGACGCGCGCGGCTTCGGGCTGTCGGATTGGCCCATCGCGGAGAAGGGCGGCGGGCATTACTACTTTCCCGACTATCTCGCCGATCTCGACCTGCTGCTCGATCACTTCTCGCGCGGCACGCAGGTGAATCTGGTCGGCCACAGCATGGGCGCGAACGTCGCGCTGCTTTACGCGGGCGTGCGGCCCGAGCGCGTGCGGCGCGTGGTCGATCTCGAAGGCTTCGGGCTGCCAGCGGCGCGCGCATCGCAGTCGCCGGGGCGCATCGCGCAATGGCTCGACGATCTGCGCACGCCGCCCACGCTGCGCAGCTATGCGAGCCTCGATGAAGTCGCCGACCGGCTGATCCGCACGAATCCGCGCCTGCCGCTCGCCCGCGCGCGCTATCTCGCGCAGCACTGGTCGCGCGAGGAAAGCGACGGGCGCTTTCATCTGCTTGCCGATCCGGCGCACAAGTTGCGTGGACCGACGTTGTATCGGCTGGACGAAGTGAGCGCGGCTTGGGCGCGCGTCACGGCGCCGGTGCTGCATGTCGAGGCGAAGGACTCGCCGACGCTTGCCACCTTCGCGGGACAGACGCCCATCGCCGAGTTCAAGGCGCGCTTTGCCGCTTTCTCCGACTGGCGCGAGGAAATCGTCGACGGCGCCGGGCACATGATCCATCACGACCAGCCGGAGCGTGTCGCGGCGCTGATCGAATCGTTCTGCGCGTGAGCGCCGCGCCACGGTACGAAGGAACTACATAATCGGCGTGTCATGCCATTACAGTTAGAATGTAAGTGAAACCTCAGAGCCGAAAATGAACGCCGATCTGCATTGCCATTCCACCGTGTCCGACGGCCAGTTCGCGCCCGCCGAAGTCGCGGAGCGCGCGCATGCGAACGGCGTGACGCTGTGGTCGCTCACGGATCACGATCAGCTCGGCGGGCAGCACGAAGCGCGCAAGGCCGCCGAGGCGCTCGGGATGGACTATCTGCCGGGCGTCGAGATTTCGGTGACGTGGGCGTCGCGCACGGTGCATATCGTCGGCATGAACGTCGATCCGGACAACGCGGCGCTGCTCAAGGGCCTCGAGTGCACGCGCAACGGACGCGCGGCGCGTGGCGAAGCGATCGGCGAGGCGCTCGCGGCGATCGGCATTCCGGATTGCTACAAGAACGCGCTGCGCTTCACCGACGATCCCGACATGATTTCGCGCACGCACTTCGCGCGATATCTGGTGGAGGCGGGTTACGCGAAGTCCACCTCGGACGTGTTCGCGCGCTATCTCGGCGACGGCAAGCCGGGTTTCGTCGGGCATTGCTGGGCGAAGCTCGCGGACGCCGTCAAGTGGATCAAGGATGCGGGCGGTGAGCCGATCATCGCGCATCCGGGACGCTACGATTACACGCCGGTCGAATTCGCCGCGCTCTTCGACGAATTCATCCAGCTCGGCGGCAGTGCGATCGAGGTCGTGACCGGCAGTCACACGCCCGATCAATACCGCGAATACGCCGATGTCGCGCGCCGCTACGGCTTCGAGGCGTCGCGCGGCTCGGACTTCCACGGCGCGGGCGAAGGGCGGGTCGATCTCGGCCGGCTTCCGCCGCTTCCCGACGATCTCACGCCCGTCTGGGCGCGCTGGCTTTAGCGTTCTTTTCGGCGCGCGTCGCCCTTTCGATGCGCGCACGGTCTTTGCATCACCGGGATTTTCCGCACGCACATCGCGTGAGGCGGCTGCGCGCGATTCGCGCCGCGCCGGGCCTTCGCGATTACGATCGAAACAATAAGGCGTCGCCATGTCTCAATTTTTTCGCATTCATCCGGACAATCCGCAGCCACGGCTCATCAATCAGGCCGTGCAGATCATCAAGGACGGCGGTGTCGTCGCGTTGCCGACGGATTCGAGCTACGCGCTCGGCTGTCATCTCGACGACAAGGACGCCGTCGAGCGATTGCGGCGCATTCGCGGCATCGACGACAAACAACTGCTATCTCTGCTCGTGCGTGATCTTTCCGAGCTCTCGAACTTCGCGATGGTCGACAACCAGCAGTACCGGCTGATCAAGTCAGTGACGCCGGGGCCCTACGTGTTCGTGCTGCAGGCGACCAAGGAAGTGCCGCGCCGGCTCTCGCACCCGTCGCGCAAGACGATCGGGCTGCGCGTGCCGGATCATGCGATCACGCTCGCGCTGCTGGAGGCGCTCGGCGAGCCGCTGCTCGCGTCGACGCTGATCCTGCCGCCCGACACCGAGCCGCTCAACGATCCCGAAGAGATTCGCGAGCGGCTGGAGAAGCAGGTCGAGCTCGTGATCGATTCGGGCGCGTGCCCGGCGGAGCCGTCGACGGTGATCGATCTTTCATCGGGGGAGCCAGTGCTCGTGCGCGCGGGGAGAGGCAGTCTCGAACCGTTCGGGCTCACGGCGTAAGCGCCGCGCAGTAGCGTACACGGGCACACGACCCGATCGAGCGTTATCGCACATCATGGGCGAAATAGTGCGCGCCCGGCGCCGTCGTGCGCGTCTGATCCGACCTGCCTGCTTGCTACAATACCGCCCCATGGACTCTTCCCTGATACAAACCATCGCGGTCTACGCGCTCCCCGTGATCTTCGCGATCACGCTGCACGAGGCCGCGCACGGTTATGCCGCGCGACTGCTCGGCGACAACACGGCCTACGTTCTGGGCCGCGTTTCCATGAACCCAATGCGCCATATCGATCCTATCGGCACGATCGTGATTCCGATCGTCCTGTACTTCGTGACGAGCGGCGCGTTCATGTTCGGCTACGCGAAGCCCGTGCCGGTGGCGTTCGGCAATCTGCGCAATCCGCGCTGGGGCAGCCTGTGGGTCGCCGCGGCGGGCCCCGGCAGCAACTTCGTGCAGGCGATCGTCTGGGGCGTGATCGCGGTGCTGCTCGCGGCCTTTCACGTCGACGAAGTGTTCTTCACGCGCATGGCGGCCGCGGGCGTCGGCGTGAATCTCGTGCTCGGCGTGTTGAATCTCTTCCCGTTGCCGCCGCTCGACGGCGGCCGCGTCGTCATGGCGCTCCTGCCGGTGCGCGCGTCGATCGCGTTTTCGAAGCTCGAGCCGTACGGCTTCTTCATCGTGATGGCGCTCGTCGTGACCGGCGTGCTGACGCGCTACTGGCTCGGGCCGCTCGTGAACGTCGGCTATACGGCGGTGTCGGCTATCCTGAATCCCCTCGCTTCACTATTCCCATAACATCATGTTCCCTGACCGTATCTTCTCCGGCATGCGGCCCACCGGGTCGCTGCACCTCGGCCACTATCACGGCGTGCTGAAAAACTGGGTGCGGCTGCAGTCTGAATATCCGTGCTTCTTCGCGGTGGTCGACTGGCACGCGCTCACGACGCACTACGAGACGCCCGAGGTCATCGAGAAAAACGTGTGGGAGGTGCTCATCGACTGGCTGGCGTCGGGCATCGATCCGGCGCAGGCGACGCTCTTCATCCAGAGCCGTGTGCCCGAGCACGCGGAGCTGTCGCTGCTGCTCGGCATGGGCACGCCACTCGGCTGGCTCGAACGCGTGCCGACCTACAAGGAGCAGATCGAGAAGCTGCGCGAGAAGGATCTGTCCACTTACGGCTTCCTCGGCTATCCGGTGCTGATGGCGGCGGACATCCTGCTGTATCGCGCGTCGCTCGTGCCGGTCGGCGAGGATCAGGTGCCGCACGTCGAGATGACGCGCGAGATCGCGCGCCGCTTCAACTACCTGTACGGCCGCGAGCCGGGCTTCGAGGAAAAGGCGATGGAAGCCGCGAAGAAGCTCGGCGGCAAGCGCGCGAAGCTCTATCACGAGTTGCGCGTCGCGTATCAGCAGGAAGGCGACGACGAAGCGCTCGAACAAGCGCGCGCGATGCTGCAGGAGTCGCAAAGCCTGTCGATGAGCGACCGCGAGCGGCTGTTCGGCTATCTGGAAGGTTCGCGCAAGATCATTCTCGTCGAGCCGCAGGTGCTCTTGACCGAAGCGTCGCGCATGCCGGGGCTGGACGGGCAGAAGATGTCGAAGTCCTACGGCAATACCATCGGCTTGCGCGAGGATGCGGCGACCATCGAGCAGAAGGTCCGCAGGATGCCGACCGACCCGGCGCGCGTGCGGCGCAACGATCCGGGCGATCCCGACAAATGCCCTGTCTGGCAACTGCATCAGGTCTATACGGACGAAAAGACGCACGAATGGGTGCAGAAGGGCTGCCGCAGCGCGGGCATCGGTTGCCTGGAATGCAAGCAGCCGGTGATCGAAGGCATCCTGCGCGAGCAGCAGCCGATGCTCGAGCGCGCCCAGAAGTACATGGACGACCCGTCGCTGTTGCGCGCGATCGTCGCGGATGGCTGCGACAAGGCGCGCAAGTTCGCCACGGAAACGATGCGCGACGTGCGCGAGGCCATGGGCCTGTCCTACAACTGATGGAAGGGGTGCCGAGTCCGTGGGTCGCGCGCTGGGCGCATCTCGTTGCGCCCGGCGGCGCGGTGCTCGACGTCGCCGCGGGTAGCGGGCGCCACGCGCGCTGGTTCGCGGCACGCGGTTTTCCGGTTCTGGCCATCGACCGCGACGCAGACGCGCTGGCATCGATGTCCGCGACAACCGGCATCGACACGCTGAGCGCCGATATCGAAAACGCGCCCTGGCCGCTGCCGGACGACCGAACGTTCGATGCAATCGTGGTCACGAACTATCTGCATCGACCGCTGTTCGGGCACTTGATCGATGCGCTCGCGCCCGGCGGCGTGCTGGTCTACGAGACGTTCGCCGCGGGCAACGGCAGCATCGGCAAGCCGTCGAATCCCGCGTTTCTGCTCGAACCCGGCGAACTGCTCGAAGCGGTGCGAGGGCGGCTGCGCGTGATCGCTTACGAGGACGGATTCGTCGACGATCCGCGTCCTGCCTATGTGCAGCGGATTTGCGCCGTTCGCGAACCGCAGTCAGCCGAAAACGCGCTCACCATTGGTAACATACCCCCGGGTCCGCCGCGTTACGCGCTGACCGGCTAATCCGCTACAATCGCGTAATATCGCTTTTCGCGATTAAATTCACGATTAAATTCATAGAGTTTCATGACAAACGGAACACACGGCGGCATCCAGATCCGCGGCAGCATCCCTGCCATCGTCACACCGATGCACGAGGACGGTAGTCTTGATCTGCCGGCGTTTCGAAAACTGATCGACTGGCATGTCGAGCAAGGCTCGAACGGTCTCGTGGTGGTCGGCACCAGCGGCGAATCGGCCACGTTGTCGGTCGAAGAGCACATCCTGATGATCCAGACGGCCGTCGAACACACGGCCAAGCGCTTCCCGATCATCGCGGGCGCGGGCGGCAATTCGACCGCCGAGGCCATCGAGCTCTCGAAGCAGGCAAAGAAAGTCGGCGCCGACGCTACGCTGCAAGTCGTCCCGTATTACAACAAGCCGACGCAGGAAGGCATGTACCGCCATTTCCGCACCATCGCGGAAGCGGTCGATCTGCCGGTGCTGCTTTACAACGTGCCGGGCCGCACCGTTGCCGACATGAGCAACGAGACGATCCTGCGCCTGGCGGAGGTGCCGGGCATCATCGGCGTGAAGGAAGCAACGGGCAATATCGATCGCGCGGCGCATCTGATCAAGCACGCGCCGGCGAACTTCGCGATCTTCAGCGGCGACGATCCCACGGCCATCGCGCTGATGCTGCTGGGCGGTCACGGCAATATCTCGGTGACGGCCAACGTCGCGCCGAAGGAAATGAGCCAGCTCTGCCGCGCCGCGATCGAAGGCGATGCGATCACCGCGCGCCGCATTCATCTGAAGCTGCTGTCGCTGCATAAGCAACTCTTCTGCGAATCGAATCCGATTCCGGCCAAGTGGGCGCTGCAGGCGCTCGGCCGCATGGAAGGCGGCATCCGTCTGCCGCTCACGCCGCTCGACGCGCGTTATCACGACGTGGTGCGTGACGCGTTGCGCGACTCCGGGCTTCTCGCCTGATCACACGTGGCGGCGCGCCAAGCCACAAAGAATCGAAAGGCCGCGCCGCCGCCCGTGATCGAAATGAACCACACCTTCAGCCATCAACCGCCGCTCACTGGCTTCGACATTGGCCTCGCTGAACCGCTCGGCTAGAGCGGATTCGGCGCGAGGCAATGCGTCATCAGCAGCAAAGAAGGACCTCATGAAACTTTCCGCTCTTCTTACTCATGCCAAACGCGTGAGCGTGGTGTCGCTCGGCGCCGGCGCGCTCATCTCGCTTGCGGGTTGCGATACGCTCAACGACTGGCTCGCGCCGGATCGCGTCAACTACAAGGCTGCCGAAACCGCGCCGTCGCTCGCGGTTCCGTCCGACCTGACCACGGCCGACATCAGTCAGCGCTATGCCGCGCCGCCGAAGATCAACGCGCTCGGCGGCGCCGCGGAGCGCTCGGTCACGCCGGCCGGCAACGCGACGCTCGGCGTGCCGAACGCGCAGGATCCGTTCGGCATGCACATCGAAAGCGACGGCGATCGCCGCTGGCTCGTCGTCGATGGCCGCTCGCCCGATCAGATCTGGGGGCCGCTCAAGGAGTTCTGGGAAGAGAACGGCTTCACGCTCAAGACCGATGCGCCGCAGACCGGCATCATGGCGACCGACTGGGCCGAGAACCGCGCGAACATTCCGAACGACTGGTTCAGAAACAGCGTGGGCAAGCTGCTCGACTTCGCGTACTCGTCGGGGACGCGCGACATGTTCCGCACGCAAGTCGACCGCGCATCGGACGGCTCGACCGACATCTCCGTCACGCACAGCGCGATGGAAGAAGTGCTGACGGGGCAGGACAAGACTTCGTCGCGCTGGGAAGCGCGTCCGCGCAATCCGCAGCTCGAAGCCGCGGTGCTCACGAAGCTGATGCAGAAATTCGGTCTGACCGAAGCGCAATCGCAAAAGCTGATGGCGCAGGCGCGTCCGTCGGGCGCGAAGGTGGCGGTGGATCAGGCAGCGGGCGGTTCCACCCTCGATCTCGCCGAGCCGTTCGATCGTGCATGGCTGCGCGTGGGCCTCGCGCTCGATCGCACCAACTTCACGGTCGACAATCGCGATCGCGACAAGGGCATCTACTACGTCCATTTTTCGGACTCCATGGCGGAGCTGAAGAAGGAAGGTCTCTTCGGCAAGCTCTTCTCGAGCAACACGCCGAAGCCCACGCGCCAGTTCCTCGTGAACGTCCGGCCGAAGGCAGACTCGGTGACGCAGGTCGGCGTCGTCGATGCGAATGGCCAGCCGGATAACTCGTCGGATGCGCAACGTATCGTGTCGTTGCTGCATGCTCAGTTGAACTAGACGAACACGTTAGTCAGCCGATGATGAGTTCATTGTGAGATTCGCCAGTCTCGGCAGCGGCAGCGAGGGCAATGCGTTGCTCGTCGAGGCATCGAGCGGCACGACCACGACGCGCGTGCTGCTCGATTGCGGATTCTCCGGGAAGGAAGTCGAGCGCCGTCTCGCGCGACTGAACTGCCGCGCCGAGGATCTGGACGCCATCGTCATCACGCACGAGCATACGGACCATATCGGCAGCGCATTGACGCTCGCGCGCCGATGGTCCATTCCGCTGCACATGAGTTGGGGCACGGCGCGCGCGATCGGCGCCGATGAAGCCAACGTCGAATTGAACGTGCTGTGGGGCGATGAGAGCGTCGCCATCGGCGATCTGCACGTGATGCCGTACACGGTGCCTCACGACGCCCGCGAGCCCTTGCAATACGTCTTCTCGGACGGCGCTTGCCGTCTCGGCGTGCTGACGGATGTCGGCGTGTCTACGCCGCATATCACGAGCGTGCTGAGCGGCTGTGATGCGCTCGTGCTCGAATCCAATCACGACGTCGAAATGCTCGCCGCGAGCCGTTATCCGCCATCGCTCAAGGCGCGCATCGGCGGGACGCACGGGCATCTGAACAACGAAGCGGCGGCGGCCATTCTCGCGTCGCTCGACCGCTCCAGGCTGCGTCATCTCGTGGCCGCTCATCTCAGCCAGCAAAACAATCTGCCGCATCTCGCGCAGGCAGCGCTTGCGGCCGTGCTGGGCGCGTCGGCGGTTGATGTCGTCGTGGCGACTCAGGCCGAAGGGTTCGACTGGCTCACGCTCTAGAACGAGCACAGAATGCAGATACAAAAAAACCGGCTCAAGAGCCGGTTTTTTCGTTTGCAGGACCGCATCGAGCGGCCTGCAACGCAGCGCCGATAGGCTAAAAGCCTTACTGGCTTGCGCCCGATGCCGGAGCAGCAGCCGAAGCGGCAGCGTCCGAAGCTGCGCCAGCAGCCGAAGCTGCATCGCTTGCAGCGGCCGAAGCGCTCGATGCAGCAGCGTTTGCGTCCGAAGCAGCAGCAGCCGGAGCCGAAGCAGCCGACGTATCGCTTGCAGCGCTCGGAGCAGCCGTTTCGCTAGACTTGTTGCATGCAGCCAGAGCAACAGCAGCCAACAGGGATGCTACGAGGAGGGATTTCTTCATGATCACGTCCTTTTATGGTTAAAGGTAAGCAACAGCGCAAAGTACCGGTAATGTGTGCTCCAACACCGACCTGGGCCGCTGTGGAGACTCACAATTCTTTTTTGTGTGAGACTTCCTACGGCTTGGCCGGAAATTATAGGCACTTTCGTAACGACCGTCGATAAATCGGGGGACGATACGTTGTCTTTCTCATACAAACTTTCATATTGCGGAACAGCAAAATTCTAACATCCGCAGCGTGTCAGGAAGTCTCGTAAAGTCAAGCCTGTCAAGGCAAAGCACCCGTCCGAAGCCAGCCCGCACAATACCATTCGTGCAGCAGCGCTGTCATTGACGATTCGTCTGTAAGTGTTACAAAGCGTTTCGCCTCCAGACAGCGAGTATCCGCCAATTCGGGGAGCCACTTTTTCAGCTTTGACGACAACAGTTCGGCTTCACCATTTACGAAAAATGACCGCGCGTCATAGAGCAAAATAGTCTTTCTATCTAGCCTGACGCCCGTTTTTTTCGCTCGCTCTACAAATTTTTGCTCATTCAACACGCGCTCGGGCGGATCGAATACGACGTTCGCTTTCGGCTCGCTCAAATACGTGCCCAGAAACGCCGCAATGTCCTTTTCATTCCAGTTGACGTTCGCAAGGATCGCGCCAACACGGTCGATGAGTAGCGGCGGCAGCGCCGCCGGACTAGACACGGGTTCCTGCGCCGGATCGCGATAGCGGGCGTTGCCTTTGGGACCATCGGATGCGTCGCCCATGCGCTCGGCGAGATGATAGAGGAACTGCGCCGTGAGCTCGTGCGCGGAGGGCGCGCGAAAGCCGATCGACGCCGTCATGCATTCGCCCTCCGCGATGCCGTCGTGCGCGATATGCGGCGGCAGATAGAGCATGTCGCCGGGCTCCAGCACCCATTCTTCCGCGGGCTCGAAGTGCTGTAAAACTTTCAACGGCAGTCCGGGTTTTAGCGAAAGATCGCGCTGTGCGCCAAAGCGCCAGCGGCGCTTTCCATGAACCTGGAGCAGAAACACGTCATAAGAGTCGAAGTGCGGTCCGACACCGCCGCCATCGGTCGCATACGAGATCATCAGGTCGTCGAGACGTGCGTCCGGAATGAAGCGGAACCGGTTCATCAACGCGTGCGCGCGATCGTCATGCAGATTCACGCCCTGCACGAGCAGCGTCCATTCGCGTTTCTTCGACGAAGGCAATTCGTCGGGCGCGAACGGACCGTGCTCCAGATTCCATGTATTGCGAAAATGTGTGATGAGACGCGACTCGACGTCGTCGAGATCGGCGAGTTCGAACAACGCGTCGCGCGAGAGCGGAGCGGCGATATCGGGAATGGCTTGCCGGATCAGCAGCGGTTTTTTCTGCCAGTAACGTCGCATGAACTGTCGCGGCGTACGGTTGCCCAACAAGGATGTGGGTTCGTCCGGCAAAGGCGCGCCACTATGCGCGAGAAGGCCGGAAACCGGGGATGGGGTTGCGTCAGAGGGCCGCTTGGGCATCGTATAATCGAGGCTTGTATCTTGGAGGATCCAATGAAAATTGCGAAAGACACTGTCGTTTCGGTCGCTTACAAGCTATCGGATGCGCAAGGCAATCTGATCGAGGAGAGCGACGAGCCGATGGTCTATCTGCACGGCGGCTATGATGGCACGTTCCCCAAGATCGAGGAAGCGCTCGACGGTCAGGAGGCGGGCTATGAAACGCTCATTCAGCTCGAACCGCAGGATGCGTTCGGCGAATACGATCCCGAACTCGTGAAGGTCGAGGAGCGCAGCCGTTTTCCCGAGCCGCTCGAAGTCGGCATGCAGTTTGAAGGCACGCCCGAAGATGGCGATGACGACATCGACTCGCTCATCTACACCGTAACCGACGTCGCCGAGGACAAAGTCGTGCTCGACGGCAATCATCCGCTCGCGGGCATGGCGCTGCGTTTCGCGCTGTCGGTGCAGGAAGTGCGCACGGCCACGGATGACGAGATCCAGCATCAGCACGCGCATGGCGCGGACGGCCTGCACGTCGTCGACGAAGACGATGACGATGACGACGAGCCGCGCAAGGACGCAGGTCCGACGCTGCATTGAACGCGTCGGCAGATAGATAAGGAAAGCGCAGCTTCGGCTGCGCTTTTTTATTGCCCGCTCACGCCGTTCTGCACGCCCGATGCAGGCACCGGATAGATCGGCGGCAAGGACTGCGGCGGCGTGAGGATAGGCGGCAGCTCGGAAGCGGGCGAGGGCATCGAAGGCGGCGGAGGCAGCGACTCCGGCAGATCGTTGCGCGGCAGCGCAGGCGGCGTGGATGCCGGTGCGGGATAAGGCGCATAAGGCTCGCTCGACTGCGCCGGCGCTTCAGGCGGCGGCGCGCTCGATTCTTTCGTATGGGATTCCTTCACATCGCGCACGCGCAATCGAAACGGCGGATGCCATTGTGCATCGCTTTGCACTTCGAGCCATTGCGATTGCGGCTTCTTGAACGCGATCGCCACGCGCGTGAGATTCGTGACGATCAAGCCCTTGTCGTTGCGCAAAGGTTGATCGATATGAAAGCCGTTCGGCTCGGGCGCATCGGTGCCGTGAATCACGACGACCGGACCGCGAAAGATTTCCGCCGCCTTCACGAGGCTGCGCTTCAGTTCGAGGAAGCCATCGCGCGGCTGGTTCGAGCGCGAGAAATGCAGCCATGCGAAGCGATCGCGCCGCTCGTAGCGAGAGAAGTCGGGATCGGCCTGAAGCATGATCACGAGCGCGCGCATCTCGGAGCGTCGCGCCGATTCCGCCGCATGTTCGAGCCAGAATGTCGTCGCGACGGCGCGGTCTTCGAACTCGCCGTTGCGCCCGCCCGCGGTCAGATAGTGATTGTTCGGGCTCGGCGCATTCAGCCCGATGAACGCGATGCCTTGCGCCTGCCAGCGCACGATTTCCCGGAACGTGCGAAAGCGCGCGACGTCGCTTTCGCGCGAGAGTGTGAGCGGATTTTGTCCGAGCGAGCTGGCATCGGCGAAGAAGAGCTGACGCACGAAATCGAGCCGTTCGACGGGATCGTAAGTGCCCCCGTGCGCGAGGGTGCAATCGGCCCAGTCGTGCTGACCGAGCAGCATCACGAGCGGCGTGCGCGACGCGTCGAGCAGGTCGTGACGCGACTGATAGATGCTGTCGCGACACGGCTCGGTGGCACCCTTGAAATTGCCGTCGTAGACGATGAATGCAATGCTGCCGTCGCGCGCGATCGCATCGAGCATGCGGCGCACGGGCGCTTCGTCGGCGGGGCGGGTCAGTGCATCGGAGATCACGGCAAACGCAAGCGGCGCATTCCCCTCGGCGCGCGCATGGGCGATCGCGCCGCACACGAGCGCGACCGCGATCGTCACCGCGCTCGTCAGGCGCGCGGCGACAGCGCGCTCGACGCGCGGCGCGTCACGCTCAACGCGATGCATCCGGCGGACGATTCGCCAGTTCATGCAGTTCGTAGAGCAGATCGAGCGCTTCGCGCGGACGCAGATCGTTCGGGTCGAGGGCGCGCAGCTTGTCCATCACCGGGTGTTCCGGCGCGTCGGCCGTCTCCTGATCTTCGTGCGGCGGATCGTCTTCATAGGGCGCATACGGCTGGCTCGCGAACAGATCGAACTGCGCGGCGGGCTGGCTGACCGACTGCTGCTCCAGATGCACGAGATGCTTGCGCGCCGCGCGAATCACCGCGGCCGGCACGCCCGCGAGTTGCGCGACCTGCAGACCGTAGCTCTGATTGGCCGGGCCTTCGCTCACCGCGTGCAGGAACACGATGCCATGATCGTGCTCGACCGCCGACAGGTGCACGTTCGCCGCCTGCGCGAACTCCGCGGGCAATTGCGTGAGTTCGAAGTAGTGCGTCGCGAAGAGCGTGTAGCAGCCGTTGTGCGTGAGCAGATGCCGCGCGATGGCCCACGCGAGCGCGAGGCCGTCGAAAGTCGAGGTGCCGCGCCCGATCTCGTCCATCAGCACGAGGCTCGATGCGCTCGCGTCGTTGAGAATCGCCGCGGCTTCGGTCATCTCGACCATGAAGGTCGAGCGGCCGCCCGCGAGGTCGTCGGCCGCGCCGATGCGCGTGAAGATGCGGTCGAGCGCGCCGAAACGCGCGCGTTTCGCGGGCACGTAACTGCCGACGTACGCCATGAGCGCGATCAGCGCGGTCTGCCGCATGAAGGTGGACTTGCCGCCCATGTTCGGGCCGGTGATGAGCAGAAGCTTGCGGTCCTGGCTCAGACAGCAATCGTTGGCGATGAACTGCTCGACCTGCGCCTCGACGACCGGATGCCGTCCCTGTTCGATATCGATGCCCGCGTCGGCGGTGAATTCCGGCGCGACCCAGTCGAGCGCGCGGGCGCGTTCGGCGAACCCGCACAGGAGATCGAGTTCCGCGAGCGCGCTCGCGACGCGCTGGCAATCCGCGATGAACGGCAGCAGATTCTGCAGCAGCGCATCGTAGAGCGCGCGTTCGCGGGCGAGGGCGCGTTCCTGCGCGGACAGCGCCTTGTCCTCGAACGTCTTCAGCTCCGGCGTGATGTAGCGCTCGGCGTTCTTCAGCGTCTGACGGCGGCGATAGTCGTCGGGAACCTTGTCGGTTTGCCCGCGCGTGACTTCGATATAAAAGCCGTGCACCTTGTTGTATTCGACGCGCAGATTCGCGATGCCCGTGCGCGTGCGCTCGCGTGCTTCGAGATCGATCAGGAACTGATCGCAGTTCTCCGAAATATCGCGCAGTTCGTCGAGATCGGGATCGTAGCCGCGCGCGATCACGCCGCCGTCGCGAATCAGTGCGGCGGGCTCGGTCGCGATGGCGTTCGTCAGGAGATCGAGACACTCGTGCGGCGGCTCCAGCGCGGCGCTGATGCGCTCCAGCGCCGGCGTATGCGCGGCCACGTTCGCGACGAGCGAGCGCAGGTCGGGCAGCGCGGCGAAGGTATCGCGCAGGCTCGACAAATCGCGCGGCCGCGCCGACAGCAACGCGAGGCGGCCCGAGATGCGCTCGATGTCGGAGATCTTGCGCAACGCGCCGCGCAGGGTGTCGAGGCCGTCGCTGGCGGGCGCGTCGAGCAATGCGCCGATCGCTTGCTGGCGCGCCTGCGCAATCGCTGCGTCGCGCGGCGGATGATGCAGCCAGTGGCGCAGGAGCCGGCTGCCCATCGTCGTGCAGCAGGTGTCGAGCAGCGAGAAGAGCGTGGGCGATTCGGTGCCGCGCAGCGTCTCGGTGAGTTCGAGATTGCGCCGCGTGGCGGGATCGAGCCCGATGTATTCCGATTCGTATTCGACCTTCAGGCTGCGCACGTGGCGCAACTGCTGGCCCTGCGTCGCGGCGGCGTAGAGCAGCAGCGCGCCGGCCGCGCCGCACGCGCAGGTGAGCGTTTGCGCGCCGAAGCCGTCGAGGCTCGCGACATCGAGTTGCTCGCGCAGGCGCTGCGTGCCCGAGCCGACATCGAAATGCCATGCCGGAACGCGCGTGGTCGCGCCGGGATTCGTCACGCCGAGCGACGAGGGGACGTCGGTGATCGAATCCGCGATGAGCGTTTCCGCCGGACGAATGCGCTCGAGCGCGGCGCTCACTTGTCCCGGTGCGACTTCCGCGAGGCGCAAAGCGCCGCTCGCGAGATTGAGCCACGCGAGACCGACGCTCGTCACCACGCCGCGACGATTGTGCGCGGGGCAGAGCGCGAGCAGATAGACATCGCTTTTGTCGGAGAGCAGGGCCGCGTCGGTCAGCGTGCCCGGCGTGACGACGCGCACGACCTTGCGCTCGACCGGCCCCTTCGATGTCGCCGGATCGCCGATCTGCTCGCAAATCGCAACCGACTCGCCGAGCTTCACGAGCTTCGCGAGATATTGCTCGCATGCGTGATGCGGCACGCCCGCCATCCTGATCGGATTGCCGCCCGATGCGCCGCGCTGCGTGAGCGTGAGATCGAGCAGGCGCGCGGCCTTCTCGGCGTCGTCGAAGAAAAGCTCGTAGAAATCGCCCATCCGGTAGAAAACGAGCGTGCCAGGATGCTCCGCCTTGATGCGCAGATACTGCTGCATCATCGGCGTGTGCTGCGACAGGTCCGCGAGCGGCGCGGCGGTATCGGAGGAAGTGTCGGGGAGTGCCGTGTGATTGCCCATCTTGCGTGCTTTGAAAGCCGGAACGACCAGACGGCCGGACGCGACGTGCGCCGGCCGCCAATCAGCCGATAGGGCATGAGTTTAACCTGTCGCGGGATGACGGCGGAGTCGGCCGAACGGCCAATGAGATGTCGCTAGCGGACGGAGATCGTGAGGGCACGCGTGCATCGCGCCCTCGCGGCTGTCGCGAGGGCGGAGCACGCAGCCGGAACGCGCGCGATGGCGTTCCGGCTGCAAGTTTCGATGATGCCGAAGCGCCTCACGCGCGCCCGGCGAGATAACCGACGAGCAACGCGAGACCGGCCACAGCGCCGAGGGTATGCCACGGTCTGTCATGGACGAAGTCGTCGGCGTAACCGGCGGCATCGTTCAGCCTGCCCGCCAGCGCGCCGTTCGCGCCATTCAACTGCGAACGCGCGGTTTTCAGTTTCGACTGCAATTCCTTGCGCAGCTTGTCCGTATCGATGTCCTTCGCGTTCTGGATAGAGCTTTCCAGATCGTCGAGCAGACTTCGCAACTGGCCGCTGGCCGAATCGACGGCGTCACTCGCACCGCGCACCGCGCGCTGGCCGAGATCGGCTGCGCCATTGATCTTGCTGTCGAGCGTCGAACGTGTGAACAATCCCATTTCCTTGCTCCTTTATTGACGTTGCCGAGTAATGATTATGGCCGGGTCCGCTTCGCATTCGTCACTGTAATTACAGCTCGCGCGGCAATCCCGGCGCGCGCCTACAGCGTTACGACTTCGCCCCGCCGCCTGCGTTCCATCCCTCTTCCTCGTCCGCCGGCGTCGGGGTATGAACCCAGAATACACCGTGGAGCAAGCTTCATTCCTCGACTAGCGCGCCGAGATCCGTTTCACGCTCGTTTTGCGTGTGGCGGCGCATGGCGAGCGCCATCATCAGGCACACGAAAAGGCCGAATATGACGATGATCCACTGCACCGGAACCTTCGTCGTCAGAAGCAGCGCATAGGCGCCGAGCATCGCGAGCACGGCGAGATTCTGGTTGAAGTTCTGCACCGCGATGGAATGCCCGGCGGAAAGCAGCGTCGCGCCGCGATGCTGGAGGATCGCGTTCATCGGCACGATGAAGAAACCGGACAAACCGCCCAGCGCAATCATCAGCGGATACGCCATCAGGATGTACGCCGGCGCGAACAACGGACCGATCTGCACGCCCGAGCCCGCCGGGAACAAATCCTTGTTGTAGAACGCCATCGCGACCGAAACGGCGCCGATGAGCACGCCCACCGGCAGCACCTTGAGCGACTGGCGCAGCACGATCCACGCGGACGCCGCCGCCGCGCCGAGCGCGATGCCGATGCCCGTTACGCCCTGCAGCACGGCGGCTTTCGAGAGCGTCAGGCCAAGGTTCGCATCGGCCCATTTGAGCACGAGCAACTGGAGCGTGACGGCCGCGCCCCAGAGCAGCGTCGTGACCCACAGCGCGATCTGCGCGAGCTTGTCCTTCCACAACACCTTGAAGCAATGCGAGAAATCGTGGACGAGCCGGGTCGGCTGGTTCAAGAGATTCGGGTAGCGCGCGCCGGTGTCCGGAATGAACACGTTGATGACGGCCGCCGACGCATAGATCACCATCACGGCGAACAGCGCGGCGTGCGCGGCGGTGTTCACGAGCGGCAGATGCGCATGCGTGACCCAGCGCCCGACGACCTGACTCACGAGCGCGCCGCCGATCACGGTGCCGAGAATCGTCGAGCCGACCGTGGCGGATTCGAGCCACGCGTTCGCGGCGATCAGCTTCTGCGGCGGCAGGAGCTCGGTGAGAATGCCGTACTTCGCGGGCGAATACGCAGCCGCGCCCAGACCGACGACGCCATACGCGAGCATCGGATGGACGCCCGCGATCATCATCGCGCAGCCGGCCGCCTTGAGCGCGTTCGAGACGAACATGACGTGGCGCTTCTGGATGGCATCGGCGAATGCGCCCACGAATGGTGCGAGCACCACATACGAAATCGTGAAGAAGATTTGCAAAAGCGGCGTGACCCAAGGCGCCGAATGCACGACGGCGAGCATGGCGATCGCGGCGATCAAGAGCGCGTTGTCGGCGAGCGACGAAACGAACTGCGCGGCGATGATCGTGTAGAAGCCTTTCTTCATGAGCAGGGGTGACGTGTGGCGCGGCACGCGCCGCAGGAGCGGACAGACGGGGGAAAAGCTTGCACTGTAGCGGAGCCCCGCATTCGTTGCAGAGCAGGCGGCGCGCCCGAAGCGCGAGGGAAGAGAAACGACGGAGCGCAGGGCGCGCTCCGTCGATGCGGCTTATTCGCCGGTCAGACGCGTGCGCGAGTACATGTCGAGAATCTTGATCATCTGCGCGTACACCTTCGGATTGGCCGCGACGATCTCGTTCTTGAAGAGGAAATCCGATTCGCCGGTGTAGTTGCCGACGAGCCCGCCCGCTTCCGTGATCATCAGGCTGCCCGCCGCCACGTCCCACGGATGGATGCCTTGCTCGAAGAAGCCGTCGAGACGCCCGGCCGCGACGTTCGCGAGATCAAGCGCTGCGGCGCCCGGACGGCGCAGGCCCGCGCACGACAGCGTCATTTCGCTGAAGAGGCGCATGTAGCCGTTCAGGCCCTGGCCGTCGCGGAACGGGAAGCCCGTGCCGATCAGCGCATCCGACAGACGATCCAGCTTGCCGACGCGAATGCGCCGTTCGTTCAGATACGCGCCGCGGCCGCGCGACGCGGTGAAGAGGTCGTTGCGCGTCGGATCGTAGATGACCGCCTGCTGCACGACGCCCTTGTGCGCGAGCGCGATCGACACGCAGTAGTACGGGAAGCCGTGGATGAAGTTGGTCGTGCCGTCGAGCGGATCGATGATCCACTGGAACTCCGACTCGCGATCCGTTTCGCCGGATTCTTCGGCGAGGATGGAGTGATCGGGATAGGCGGTGTGCAGCGTCTCGATGATGGCGGCTTCGGACGCCTTGTCGACTTCCGTCACGAAGTCGTTGTGCTGTTTCTTGCTGACCTGGATGCGGTCCAGATCGAGCGACGCGCGATTGATGATCTGTCCGGCGCGGCGTGCGGCCTTGACAGCGATGTTGAGCATCGGATGCATGAGCGAAATCCTCTGACGGCCGGCGCTCACGTGAAATGAATGCGCGGACGGAAAAGTTGGCGACAACGACTATGTCGACGAAAGACGAATTGAATAAGAGCGGTGCGTCCGCGCGAAGGTTCGACTGAATGAAAAAACCGTTCGCGGCGCGCGAAGGGGTCATTTTACCCGAAAGTGGCCGCGCGTTTTCGCCGCTTCGGCAAAGCGCGTTAACATATCGGGTTCGCACATTCAGCACAGATCGCGCCTTGGAACCCAACGAACTTTCCGCGCCCGCAGGCGGCTTCACCTCCACGCGCTTCATCCTCGTCGAGCCAAGTCATCCCGGCAATGTCGGCGCGGCCGCGCGCGCGTTGAAGACGATGGGCTTCGCGCGCCTCGTCCTCGTCGCGCCGCGACTGGCCGACGTCAAGAACGAGCCCGAAGCCATCGCGATGGCCTCCGGCGCCGATGACGTCCTCGCGTCCGCCCATGTTGTCGATACGCTCGCCGATGCCCTCGTGGGCGTGCACTGGTCGGTCGCGCTCACGGCGCGCATGCGCGAATACGGTCCGCCGCAGATGCCGCCGCGCGCGCTCGCCGAACGCGCGCACGAATTCGTGCGTCACGGCGACATCGCGCTCGTGTTCGGCAACGAGCGCACGGGGCTGTCGAACGCGGACGTCGAGCGCTGCAGCGCGCTCGCGCATATTCCCGCCAATCCCGCGTACAGCTCGCTCAACCTCGCGCAGGCCGTCCAGGTGCTCGCCTACGAACTGCGGCTCGCGTTTCAGGCGCCCGCGAATGCGCTTGCCGTCGTCGAATCGGCGGGGCAGAGCGCGTCGAGCGAAGAAATCGAAGGCATGTACGCGCATCTCGAAGACGCGCTCGTCGCGCTGGATTTCCTCGATCCGGCCAATCCGAAGAAGCTGATGTCGCGCGTGCGGCGGCTCTTCGCGCGCGCGGGACTGGAGCGCGAAGAAGTGAATATCCTCCGCGGAATGGCGAAGCACATCCTGCTGCACACCAAGAAAGACTAGAACGCGCGTGCCCTCGCGGGCTCTCGTCTGGCCGATGGCGACGACCGCGCTGCCGTCGGGGGCATCGAGCGAACTCTTCGCGCTCGTCCTACAATCGGCGAAAAACGGCGACAGCCGATATAAGCTTTGCGCGTTCCGTGCTTTAGGCTTTCATTGCACGGACGCTCGCGCGCCCCTTCCCACAATCGAGATACCGCCATGTTCGACCGACTTCGCGAAGACATCGCCGCCATCCGCGAGCGCGATCCCGCCGCCCGCAGCGCCTGGGAAGTCGTCACCTGTTATCCCGGGCTGCACGCGATCGTGCTGCATCGCGTGGCGAACGCGTGCTGGCGCGGGCAATGGCGCTGGCTCGCGCGGTTCGTGTCGCAGATCGCGCGCTTTCTCACGGGCATCGAGATTCATCCGGGCGCGACGCTCGGGCGGCGCGTGTTCATCGATCACGGCATGGGCGTGGTGATCGGCGAGACGGCGGAAATCGGCGACGACTGCACCATCTATCAGGGCGTGACGCTCGGCGGCACGTCGCTCACGCGCGGCGCGAAGCGCCATCCGACGCTCGAACGCGGCGTGATCGTCGGCGCGGGCGCGAAGGTGCTTGGCGGCTTTACGGTCGGCGCGGAAGCGAAGATCGGATCGAACGCGGTGGTCGTGAAGCCGGTGCCGGCGGGCGGCACGGCGGTGGGCAATCCGGCGCGCATCGTGATGCCGGCGGTCTCGAAGCCGAAGGAAACGAAGAGCGAAGGTTTCTGCGCCTACGGCATCACGCCGAACGCGGACGATCCGGTCTCGCTCGCGATCCACGGCCTGATCGATCACGCGTCGACGCAGACGCAGCGCATCGATGACATCGTCGCGGCGCTGGAGCGGCTCGGCGCGCGCGTCGAAGCGCTCAATGCCGTCGATGGCGCCGCGCTCGTCGATCTCAAGCGGCTGTGCACGTCGATGGACGGCAAGGCCACGGAAGAGCGGGTCGCGTCGCTCGAACGCTAGAGCGGCAGCGCGCGCACGCCTTCGTCATCGAGGCGCAGATAGCCGCCGCGCGGCGTGTTCGCGTCCAGTTCCCAGTCGGGCAGGACCCAGCGCACGCCCGCGACTTCGCGATGCATCGCCGGACGATGCGTGTGGCCGTGAATCAGCGTATTCGTGTGGCTGTGGATGAACAGCTCGGACACCGCTTTCTTCGTTACATCGTATTTGGCCTTGTCGCCCATCACGCGCGAACCTTCGCTTTTCGTGCGCATGCGCTGGCCGATCGCGAGGCGCGTGTCGAGCGGCAACGCCAGAAAAAGACGCTGCGCGAAGCGGTTGCGCGCGAACTTGCGGAAGCCCTGATACGCCCGGTCCGCCGTGCACAGGCCGTCGCCGTGCGCGAGCACGACGCGCTTGCCGAACGCGGTGATCACGAACGGGTCGGGCAGCGGCATCGCGCCCGCGTCTTTCATGAAGCGCTTGCCCAGCAGGAAATCGCGATTACCGTGCATCACGTAGAGACCGATGCCGCGTTCGGAGAGCGTGTGCATGAGGCGCGTCATACGGCGCGCGAAGGTGGCGCGCGCGTCGTTCGCGGGACCATCGAGAACGTCGTCGCCGATCCAGAACTCGAACAGGTCGCCGAGAATGAAAACGGAGTCCGCATCGTTCGCCGTGACCTCGATGAAATGCTCGAAGGCCGCGACCGTTTTCGGAATCGCTTCCGAGAGATGCAGATCGGCAATGAAAAACAGCGGGCGCGCGTTGTTCGCTGCACCCGCTGCTTCGCGATCGAATGAAGTCTTCGTATCGATCATGCAATGACCGGGATCAGACCACGACGGCCTTCTCGATCACCACGTCGTCGACCGGCACGTCCTGATGGAAGCCCTTCGAACCGGTCTTGACCTTCTTGATCTTTTCGACCACGTCCATGCCTTCGACAACCTTGCCGAACACCGTGTAGCCCCAGCCTTGCGGCGTCGGCGACGAATGGTTCAGGAAGTCGTTGTCCTTCACGTTGATGAAGAACTGCGCGGTCGCCGAATGCGGATCGTTCGTGCGTGCCATCGCGACCGTGCCGGCGTCGTTCTTGAGACCGTTGTTCGCTTCGTTGTTGACCGGCGCATCGGTCGGCTTCTGGTTCATGCCGGGCTCGAAGCCGCCGCCCTGGATCATGAAGCCGTCGATCACGCGATGGAACACGGTGTTGTTGTAGTGACCCTTCTTCACGTAGTTGAGGAAGTTCTCGACGGTCTTCGGCGCCTTGTCCGCGTCCAGTTCCAGCTTGATGACGCCGTGGTTGGTGTGTAGTTCGACCATGATGATGTTCACTCCATTGAGTTTGATTGAGCGCTGGCGCGGCGCGCGCGCCAGGTTAGCGACAGGCGCTTCGGATTACTGCGAGACCACGGTGGCCGACTCGATCACGGTCGGCTTTTGCGGCACGTCCTGCATCGGCCCGCGCGTGGTGGTCGGGCTGCCTTCGATCTTCTTCACGACGTCCATGCCCGCGACGACCTTGCCGAACACGGCATAGCCGTTGCCGTCCGGGCTCGGATAGTCGAGACCCGCATTATCGACCGTATTGATGAAGAACTGGGCGGTGGCCGAGTTCGGGTCGCTCGTGCGCGCCATCGCGAGCGTGCCCGTGGCGTTCTTCAGACCGTTCCTGCTTTCGAGCGGGATCGGCGCGCGCGTCGGCTTCTCGGCGAAACTCGTGCTGAAGCCGCCGCCCTGGATCATGAAGCCCGGAATCACGCGATGAAAGATCGTGCCGCTGTACTGACCGGACTTCACATAGTCGAGAAAGTTCGCGACGGTCTTCGGCGCTTTCTCGGGATACAACTCGACCTTGATGTCGCCTTGCGTGGTCTTGATGAGCACGGTGGGGTGCGCGGCCTGCGCATTCGGCTGGGCGAACGCCGGCGCGCTCGCAATCAGGGCCGCGCTCGAAAGCGCCAACATCAGGAATTTCATGAAGGATCGATCCTCGTGTGGTGAATGCGGACAGTCGGCAGCGAAGGGCGCTTACGGCTGCGCCTTCGGTGCGACATAGGGCGTGGTCGGCAGCGGGCCGGTCGGGCCGCCGAACGGCGAGAACTCGTCGGGCGCGGGCATGGCCGGCGAGACGGCGCCGGACGCGGGCGCCCATTCGTCGGCGGCCGTGCGCGGCGCGATGGCCGCGCTCGCTCCGGATGCGCCATCGGCCGCACCCGCGCGCTTCTTCGGCGGCGTGTAGATGTTCTGGATCGCCGTGATGCGCTGGCTCGTGAGCGGGCTCTTCGAGCCGAGCGATTGCGCGCGCTTGTACGACTCGCTCGCGAGACGAAGATAAAGATCGCCCAGGTTGTCGTAGGCGAGCGCATAGCCGGGGTTCGCCTTGACCGCCGTTTCGAGCGCGGCGCGCGCGTCTTCGTAGCGGCCCTTCTTCGCGTAGAGCGCGGCGAGGTTGTTGTACGGCTCGGGCAGTTCGGGATAGGCCTGCGTGATTTCGGTGAAGGCGGCGATGGCGTCGTCGTCGCGGTTCAGTCGCGCGAGCACGGTGGCGCGCTTGAACTTCGCCTGCACGTCGCGCGGATTGCTCGCGATGCGCGCATCGAGTTGCGTGAGCGCGGCGTTCCAGTCCTTGCTCGCGATGGCCGAGTCGATTTGCGGCGTGTCATCGCGCGTGGCGGTCGAGGTCTGCGCGAGCGCGGCCCCGGACATGCCGGCGCATGCGGCGAACGCGAAGGTGGCGATGGCGAGCGTCCGGGAAGCGAACCGGCAAGAGAGTTGCAGAGACGTGCGCGCTTTGCGATGAGTCACTTGGAATCGAGTCAAAGAATGATGCAGCGAAAGAAGCCACGAAAGCGGCGAAAGAGACCGCGAGCGCGTGGATGCGTGAACGATCGCGACGATCGATGTGCGAGCAGAAATGCCCGATGCGGCACACCGTCCGGCAAGGCTTTCAGCCTGGCCCGGAGCGCGGCTCGTAAAGCCCGCCGCGCGGCCGCTTCGACATTTCATAGGCTCAAGTCCCGGTGTTATACTCCGACCCATTCTAACAAAAGGTCTGCACGTCCCGCGCACGTGTCTTGCGCCTGGTTCTCCAGGCACGCGTATCGCGCCGGCGCCAGACTGTCTTTTGCCACTCGTGGCCGCTTCCGTCCTGGTCGCATGACCGTCGTGTTCGTGCTCGCGTGTGGGTCTCGTTCGCTCCCGCACGCATCGACCACGCCGCCTGCTGCCCTGCACACGGTTGACTCCGGTCCATGCTTCGCCTTCTATGAACTCGCTGCGCATCTACAACACGCTCGCCCGTGACAAGCAACCCTTCACGCCGCTCAAAGCCGGCGAGGTACGCATGTATGTCTGCGGAATGACGGTGTATGACTATTGTCACATCGGCCATGCGCGCGTGATGGTGGTGTTCGATATTGTGCAACGATGGCTGCGCACGATCGGCTACAAGGTCACGTTCGTGCAGAACATCACGGACATCGACGACAAGATCATCCGCCGCGCGGTCGAGAACAACGAGCCGATCAAGTCGCTCACGCATCGCTTCATCACGGCGATGCATGAAGATGCCGACGCGCTCGGCGTCGAGCGCCCGGACATCGAGCCGCGCGCGACCGACTTCATCCCGCAGATGCTCGGCATGATCGATGCGTTGCAGGCGAACGGCTACGCATATCAGGCGAAGGACGGCGACGTGAACTACGCGGTGCGCAAGTTCGCCGACTACGGCAAGCTCTCGGGCAAGTCGCTCGAAGACCTGCGCGCGGGCGAGCGCGTCGCCGCGAACGACGCGAAGGAAGATCCGCTCGACTTCGTGCTGTGGAAGCAGGCGAAGCCCAACGAACCCGCCGACTCCGGCTGGGATTCGAAGTGGGGCCGCGGGCGTCCGGGCTGGCACATCGAATGTTCGGCGATGGGCTGCACGCTGCTCGGCGATCAGTTCGACATCCACGGCGGCGGGCAGGACCTGCAGTTCCCGCATCACGAGAACGAGATCGCGCAGAGCGAAGGCGCGACCGGCAAGCGGTTCGTGAACTACTGGATGCACAACGGCTACGTGCAGATCGACAACGAGAAGATGTCGAAGTCGCTCGGCAACTTCTTCACGATCCGCGAAGTCCTTGAAAAATTTGATGCCGAAGTCGTGCGCTTCTTTATTGCGCGGGCACACTATCGTTCGCCGCTGAATTACAGCGACGTGCATATCGACGATGCGAAGAACGCATTGACGCGCCTATATACGGCGTTGAAGGATGTCGAGCCGGACAATCAGCAACTTGACTGGAACGAGGCGAGCGCGCAGCGTTTCCAGTCTGCGATGAACGACGACTTCAACACGCCCGTGGCCGTGTCGGTGCTGTTCGATCTCGCGAGCGAAGTGAATCGTACGCGCGATCCCGCGCTCGCTCGCCAGCTCAAGGGTCTCGCGGGCGTGCTCGGTCTGCTCGGGCGCGAACCGCGTGCGTTCCTGCAGCAGGCGAGCGGCACGGGTTCGGAGCAAGGACTCTCGCCGCAAGAGATCGAAGCGAAGATCGCCGCGCGCATCGCCGCGAAGCAAGCGAAGAACTATGCCGAAGCAGACCGGATTCGCGCCGAATTGCTCGAAGCCGGTATTGCGCTTGAAGACAAACCGGGTGGGTCGACCGAATGGCGCCGCGTTTGAACGCGGCCCTTCGTACCCTCTGATCGACTCACCAGGCAGGAGGCAAGATGGCAACGGCCAGGAAGACGCCGGTCAAACGACCCGCGTCTGTTAGCGATGCGTCGGGCGCGGCAAAGCGCACGCGCGGCGCGCAAACGAAAGCGAACACGCAGAAGATCGATGGCGCAGGTGCAACGGTCGGCCGCAAGACGGCCAGAAGCGCTGCACTCAAGGCGGCGAAGCCTGGAACGGCGGCGCGCCTGAACGGTGCCGCGCGGCCATCGAAGGCGGGCACGGAAGAAGCCGAAGCGTCGCCCGCGAAGGGCAACGGTCGCGCTGTTGCCGGCGATGGCGCAAACGCGCAGGCGCTCGTCGCCGAGCGTGGCGAGGTCGTGCGCAAGTCGCGCGTCGTCACGTCCGATGCTGCGGTGCCGGTGCAGATCGGCGGCCTCACGCGCGAGATCGTTCGTCCCGACTACTGGGATCGCGCATGTGCCGATCTCATGAAGCGCGACCGCATCCTCAAGAAGCTGATCCCGAAGTTCGGCGAGATCCATCTCGTCAATCTCGGCGATCCGTTTTCGACGCTCGCGCGCTCGGTGGCCGGTCAGCAGATTTCCGTGAAGGCCGCGCAAGCAATCTGGGAACGCGTGAAAGGCGCATGCCCGGAGGTTCATCCCGCGCATTTCATCCGGCTCGGCCACGAGAAGCTGCAGGCGTGCGGCTTGTCACGACGCAAGGCCGAATACATCCTCGATCTCGCGCAGCATTTCGAATCCGGTGCGCTGCATGTCGATGCATGGACATCGATGGACGACGAAGCCGTCATCGCCGAGCTCACGCAGATTCGCGGCATCGGCCGATGGACCGCCGAGATGTTCCTCATCTTCAATCTGTCGCGGCCGGACGTTTTGCCGCTCGACGATCTCGGGCTGATTCAGGCCATCAGCGTCAACTACTTCAGCGGGGAGCCGGTGACGCGCAGCGAGGCGCGCGAAGTGGCAGCGAACTGGGAGCCATGGCGTACGGTCGCGACGTGGTACATGTGGCGCAGTCTCAATCCGATTCCGGCGGATCATTAAAATACACACGCGCAGGACGCGCGAATTTCGCGGGCTATCGTTGATTTATAATCGATAGTTCCCGCGCGAATTTTTGAGGGACGGACGCGGTTAGAATACGCGCTGCCCGCTGTTCTAGGACTCGAACATATGAAGACCACGTTTCTGGATTTCGAGCAGCCGATCGCTGAACTCGAAGCGAAGATCGAAGAACTCCGCTTCGTTCAGGACGATTCCGCTGTCGATATTTCGGAAGAAATCGAGCGGCTGTCGAAAAAGAGCCAGCAGCTCACGAAGGATCTCTACGCGAACCTGTCGCCGTGGCAGGTTTCGCAAATCGCGCGTCACCCGCAGCGCCCGTACACGCTCGACTATGTGAGCGAGCTTTTCACCGATTTCCACGAACTGCATGGCGATCGCGCCTATGCGGACGACCTCGCGATCGTCGGCGGCTTCGCGCGCTTCAACGGTCAGCCGTGCATGATCATCGGTCATCAGAAGGGCCGCGACACGAAGGAACGCGCGCTGCGCAACTTCGGCATGCCGCGCCCCGAGGGTTATCGCAAGGCCGAGCGTCTGATGCGCACGGCCGAGAAGTTCAGCCTGCCGATCTTCACGTTCGTCGATACGCCGGGCGCGTATCCGGGCATCGGCGCGGAAGAGCGCGGACAGTCCGAAGCCATCGGACGCAACCTGTATGTGATGGCCGAACTCAAGACGCCGATCATCACGACGATCATCGGCGAAGGCGGCTCGGGCGGTGCACTCGCGATCGCCGTCGCCGACACCGTGATGATGCTGCAGTTCTCCACTTACTCGGTGATCTCGCCCGAAGGCTGCGCGTCCATTCTGTGGAAGAGCGCGGCGAAGGCGCCGGAAGCGGCCGAAGCGCTCGGCCTCACCGCGCATCGCCTGAAGGCGCTCGGTCTCATCGACAAGATCGTGAACGAGCCGCTCGGCGGCGCGCATCGCGATGCGAAGGGCATGGCCGCGCTCCTGCGCCGCGCGCTTGCCGATTCGCTGCGTCAGTTCCAGGGCATGAGCGTCAACGACTTGCGCGAGCGCCGCTTCGAGAAGTTGATGGCGTACGGCAAGTACAAGGAATCGCTGCCGGGCGCGTAAGCCCGCCAACTTCGGCATTCATCTTTCACGAACTCTCGTGACTTCCGATAACGAAACCCCGGCCGGCCGCCTCGTCTTCGAGGCGGTGCGCGCGACGGTTTCGAACGCGGATCTTTCCTCCGATGCACTTCTCGCGGTTGCATTGAGCGGCGGACTTGACTCCACCGTGCTGCTCGACGCGGCCGTGCGCTGCTTCGGCGCGCGGCGGGTCGTCGCGTTCCACATTCATCACGGCCTGAGCCCCAACGCGAACGCGTGGGCCGCGCATTGCGAAAGCTTTGCGGCATCGCTCGACGTGCGTTACGCCGCCCGTCATGTCGATATCGCGCGCGCGGGCGGCGAGAGCCTCGAAGCGGCGGCGCGCGACGCACGTTATCGCGCGCTCGACGACCTCTGCGACGAGCACGGCGCGAACGCACTGCTGATCGCGCATCACGCCGACGATCAGGCCGAAACCGTGCTGCTGCAACTGCTGCGCGGCGCGGGCGTCGCGGGTCTCGCGGCGATGGCGCCGCAGCGCGCGGACGGCGCGGTGCCGCGTCTGCGTCCGCTGCTGCGATTGCTGCGCGCGCAGCTCGAGCAATACGCGCACGAACATGATCTGAGCTGGATCGACGACGAATCCAACGGCGACACGCGCTATTCGCGCAACGCGCTGCGGCATGACGTGCTGCCCGTGCTCGCCGTGCATTTCCCCGGTTTTCGCGACGCGCTTGCGCGCACGGCATCGCATGCGGCGTCGGCGCAGCGACTGCTGGACCAGCTCGCGCGCATCGATCTGGCGCACGTGCAGAGCGCGGGCGAAGAGGGCGCGCTGATGCTCGACGCGTTCCTCGCCCTCGACGACGACCGCGCGATCAACCTCATGCGTTTCTGGATGCGCTCGCGCGGTTTGCTGGCGGCATCGACAGCGCGTATCGCCGACATGCTGCGCCAGTTGCGCGATGCGGCCGCCGCGCGCGATGGCCATGCGCTGCGCGTCGATCATGCCGGGCATAGCCTGCGCGTTTATCGCAATGTGCTGTTCTGGGAACCGGGCGACAGCGGCGATGCGCCCGATCTCGACGAAGGCGCGCCCGCGTTAAAAGCCGCGCAGGAACTGCAATGGCAGGGCGAAGAGGTATGGCGTCTGCCGCAGTGGCGCGGCTCGTTCGTGTTCGAACCCGTCGATGAACCCGCCGATGACGTCGTCGGCGAGGGCGTGCTGCGTGCCGCGCCGCTCGTCGCGCGCTCGCGTGCCGGCGGCGAGCGCATGCGCGTCGCGTCCGAAGCGCCGAGCCGCACGCTCAAGAACCTGTTCCAGGAGCGCGGCGTGCCCGCCTGGAAGCGCGATGTGCCGCTCCTTTTCGTCGGCGAGGCGCTGCTGTTCGTGCCGCATGTGGGCGTGAATCGCGACGCGGCGCCGAGCGCGGCGCTCGGGTCTCTGCGCCGTATTTCGTGGCGGCCGGATTTGCTGCTGGCGTAGGGTGCTTTTGAGCAGCCGTTGTGCGGAAGCCGGTAAAATCGGCGTCACCGGCGCTCCATCTTGTAATTTCAGCCTCGATCGGGTACGGTAACTCGTTTCGCCCCGGCGCGTTTTTGCGCGGCATCTCCGTTCAAAAGACTCGATTTCGCCCGCATCGACGCATCCGTGCGCCGCGTATAACATTCGTGCGAGCGCGCGACGGGCGTGCGGCAGCGCCCGCTGTTCGTAGGCTTCGACATCCCCTGAAGCAAATCGAGCGCGAGTCTCAAGCGCTCTCGCGCCAACGCGCGTGAAGCGCGGTTTTCCCTCCAGTTCAAAACGACAATGGCACTCATCGTACACAAATACGGCGGCACTTCGATGGGCTCGGTCGAGCGCATCAAGAACGTCGCCAAGCGCGTCGCCAAATGGCACAAGGCAGGCCACAAGATGGTCGTCGTGCCCTCGGCGATGTCCGGCGAAACCAATCGCCTGCTCGGCCTCGCACGCGACATCAAGGCCGACCCGGACCCGCGCGAACTCGACATGATTGCCTCCACCGGCGAGCAGGTGAGCGTGGGGCTTCTCGCCATCGCGCTGCACGCCGAAGGCCTCGACGCCGTGAGCTATGCCGGCTGGCAAGTGCCGATCAAGACGGACAGCGCGTTCACGAAGGCGCGCATCAGCGAAATCGACGGCGAGCGCGTGCTGAAGGATCTCGACGCGGGCAAGGTCGTGGTCATCACGGGCTTTCAGGGCGTCGATCCGGAAGGTCATATCGCGACGCTCGGCCGCGGCGGCTCGGACACGTCGGCGGTGGCCATTGCGGCGGCCATGAAGGCGGACGAGTGCCTGATCTACACCGACGTCGACGGCGTCTACACGACCGACCCGCGCGTCGTCGAAGAAGCACGCCGGCTCGACCGCGTGACCTTCGAGGAAATGCTGGAAATGGCGAGCCTCGGCTCGAAGGTGCTGCAGATCCGCTCGGTGGAATTCGCCGGCAAGTATCAGGTGAAGACGCGCGTGCTCTCCAGCCTGACCGATCCGCTGATGCCGCTCGAGGCCGAAATGCACTCCGGCACCCTGATTACTTTTGAAGAAGACGAGAACATGGAAAAAGCAGTGATTTCTGGCATCGCGTTCCAGCGCGACGAAGCGCGCATCGCGGTCATGGGCGTGCCCGACAAGCCGGGCGTCGCGTATCAGATTCTCGGACCGGTCGCCGATGCGAACATCGACATCGACATGATCATTCAGAACCAGAGCGTGAACGGCAAGACCGACTTCACGTTCACGGTCGGCCGCGGCGATTACCACCGCGCGCTCGAAATCCTGAACAACCAGGTGAAGGGCCACGTCCAGGCGGAAACCGTTCTGGGCGATCCGAAGGTGTCGAAGGTGTCGGTGGTGGGCGTCGGCATGCGCTCGCATGTGGGCATCGCGAGCACGATGTTCCGCACGCTGTCGGAAGAGGGCATCAATATCCAGATGATCTCCACGTCGGAAATCAAGATTTCGGTGCTGATCGACGAGAAGTACACCGAACTCGCCGTGCGCGCGCTGCACAAGGCGTTCGAACTCGACCGCGCGTAAATCGCGCGGGTTTGAATCCTGCGCTCCGTTGCGGTTTGCGGAGGAGGGCCTTTCGGTATTGATCGTTTTGAAAAAAATAATCACGCCAGTTTGACCCGCGCCTGCGAACACGTTATTATCTCGATCTCGTTGCACTGCACTCCCGGTGCGACGAAAAGTTTGGGAGACGTGGCCGAGAGGTCGAAGGCACTCCCCTGCTAAGGGAGCATCTGGCTAAAAACTGGATCGAGGGTTCGAATCCCTCCGTCTCCGCCAGTTGTCGTAGAAAGGCCCCGCAAGCTTAAAAACTTGCGGGGCTTTTTCTTTTTGCGCGGCGATCGGCTTTCGTGCCAGCGAATTGGTTCGTTATCCTGCGCGAAGTTCATATGACAACGCGCCACATCGCTTTAGGACATTTCCGCTTTCTATGCTGACCGGAGCTAACTAACCTCGCGGGTTGCTTGCCGTCAGGCAAGCAAGAGTGCAACGCAACGCGTGCGTTCGTTGTCCCGATTACGGTATTGCCCGAATGCGCCGACGCCATCGGGCAACACCTTTTTCAAGGTTGGCAGTTCAGTCATGGCAGTTATCAGAAAGCTCATTGCTCCAGCGCTCTTGTCGCTGCTCTGCGCGGCACAGGCGCATTCGGAAGCGCTCGATGCGACTCTTCTCAAGCTGATGGGCGTCCAAGGCCCGCATAGTCAGTTTGCCGGTCCTTATGTCGGTGCGAAGTTCGGTGTCGACTGGTCGGACATTACCGGCCCGGACCCGAAGTCCACGCAGACGACGTACTTCCCCGGTCTCGTGGCCGGCGTGAATTACGACGTCGGCCAGTTCGTGATCGGCTTCGAAGGATTCATGGATTTTCACGACGGCTCGACGACCGGGAAAGACGGCGGCATCGACCTGAAGTTCGGCATGCCCGTCGACGGAAACATCATGCCGTACGGCCGCATCGGCTTCACGGGCACGTGGCCCGATACGCGTCTGCATTACGGCGCCGGCGTCGAATACAAGCTCGAGAAAAACTGGAGCGTGGCGGCCGAATATACCGGCGACACGTCGAGCTACCAGGGCGGTCATCGCCGCAACGATAGCCTGACCGTGGGCGTGCATTACTACTTCTTCTGATTGTTCTCTGCCAACGCGCGCGCATCACCGCGCGCGCGTTACGCTCAACTACGCGTTACTTCCCCGACGCGATCCGATCCTGAATATGCTTCGCCCGCGCCGGCGACGACGGATGCGAATCGAGCATGCTCGACTTGCCGCCATCGATCGATGCGAGCTTCTGGAACGCGGTCACGAGTCCCGCCGGGTTGTATCCCTTCTTCTTTTGCGTGTCGAACGAGTAGTCGTCGGCGGCGCTTTCCTGCGATTGCGAGAACTGCGCGTTCACGAACTTCTCCGACAGATCGCCGAGCTGCGACGCCGACAGATTCCCGACGACCCCGCCCGCCGACGCCGCCACCGAGCGCGCCGCCGACGTCGCATACGCGACCTGCATCGCCTTCTTGGTGTGGCCGAGCGCCACGTGACCCATCTCGTGCCCGACGACGCCGCGCACTTCGTCGTCGTTCATCAGGTCCATGAGGCCGCTGTAGACGCGCACGCAACCGTTCGCCATCGCCCACGCGTTGACGTCCTTCGTCATGTAGACCTTGTAGTTGACGGGCACGCCGTTGATGTTGTCGCCGAGCTGCTTCGAAATCTTGTTCAAGCGTTGCGTGTACGGACTGTTGGCCGGCGCAATCTGGTTTTCCTTGTCGAGTTGGACGCAGGATTTATCGGACAGCGTGCGGACGTCGGAATCGCTGAGCGACAATGCCTGCGTCGCCAGTTGCCCGGATTGCATCAGTTGGTTCGGGTCCATGCTGCCCATGCTGCTGCACGATGCGAGGGTGAATACGGCGGATGCCGCAAGCGCGATGCGGAAGATCGTCATAGTTTTACCTTTGGAATGTCATTTTGGTTGTCGTTGCGCAGAAATGCGCGGACGCCGGCGCAATGCTAATGACAGTCGACTTGTAAGCTACACGAAAATTCCGATTTTGTAGGCAGAAAGGATAAAAACGCCAACGCGAAGCGCGCATCAGTCGCGCATGCGAAGCGAATCAATCGTTCGCGCGGTTTCGTGCGATCCGCACACGCGCCGCAATCGAGCCGATCGGCGCGGCGTCCATCGCGTAGGCGGGCGCGCCGGGCAGGGCGTCGGCGAGAAGGGAGGTCAGCGTCTGTCCCGGCGGCATCTCGACGAAAATTTTCGCGCCGAGCTCGGACAGCGCGATGGTCGAATCGTGCCAGCGCACCGGATAGCGCAGATTGGTGGCGAGGTCTTCGCGGATGGCATCGGCATGGCGCAGCACGCGCGCGCCACGATTGCCGACATACGCGATACGCGGCGCGTCAATGCGCACGTCGCGCGCCGCGTCGATCAGACTTTCGGCGGCTTTTTCGAGCAGCACGCAATGCGACGGCACACTCACGCAGAGCCGTTCGGCCTTGCGCGCGCCGCGCGCCAGCGCGATTTCGCGGACCTGCGCGAGCGCGGCATCGCTGCCCGACACGACGATCTGACGCGGCGCGTTCAGATTGCCGATGTAGGCATCGGCGCCGCTGTCGGCGATGGCGCGGGCGATCTCGCGCTCGTTCAGACCGAGCACCGCCAGCATGCCGTAACCGCGTGGATAGGCGTCCTGCATCAATCTGGCGCGCAGGCGCACGAGCTTCAGCGCGTCGTCGAAAGCGATCGCGCCGCAGACGACCGCCGCGCCATACGCGCCGACCGACAGGCCCGCGACGGCTTCCGGCTCGATGCCTTCCTCCGCGAGCGCACGCGCCGCCGCGACGCCCGCGACGACGAGCGCGACCTGCACGGCAACCGTCGACGCGAGGGCATCGGCGGTGTCGAGCGCGAGCACGTCTTCGCCGAGCACATCGGACGCTTCCGCGAGCGTGCGGACGATCGCCGGATGCGGCGCGTCGCCGCCGAGACGATGCAGAAAGCCGGGCGTCTGCGCGCCTTGTCCGGGAAAGAGATACGCGATCATGCCGCCGCCCACGGATCGTCGACGAGCCGTGGGCCGTCCGCATGCCGCAGCATCACGCGCAGGCCTCGATGCTGATTCGCGCGCGCGAATTCGGCGAGCGAGAACGCTGCGTCGGATGTTTCGATCTGCACGTCGATGCGCGTGCCCGCTACCTGCGCGGCGCGCGAGAGCGCGTCGAAGAGCGACGATGCGTCGGCGCGCGGCAAAGGCTCCGGCGCACGCACGACGATATCGAGGTCGCTGTCGCGCGTGATCGTCGGCATCGCGCTCGCGAGCTCGAAGCCGGCGCTGCCGGTCGGACCCCAGTCGAGGTTGCATCGATCGATGATGGAAGGCACCGCGCGCAGCAACGCGAACGCGGGCAGCGCGGCGCGCGCTTGATCGGGCTCGCGCATGCGCAGATCTTCCGGCGTGAGGATCGCTTCGATCCAGCGCGGCTCGATCCACGTGCCGAAGCGTTCACCGCGCGACGCGCCTCGCACGCCGACCGCGATCGCATCGCCGATACGCGGCGCGCGCCGCACGACGACGAACGGCGCGCGCACGAGCGACGCAGCGACCCAATCCGGCGCTTCGTCGAGCATCGTCGCGCCGGGCGCGAGCCGCAGCAGATCGTGCGGACGCGGCGTCCGGTTCATCACGCGCTCCACTGCTCGCGCATGCGTCTGCGCACTTCGATCGACGCCGCCCGCGTGCGTTTCGCATCGTCGGAAGCGAGCCGCACCGACAGGTCGCGCGGACCGTTGCGCGCGTCCTTCACCGCCGCCGCGAGCGATGCTTTCACGCGCTCGATATCGACGGAAGAGGGCGCATCGGCATCGACGCCTTCGATCAGTTCGTGCAGCAAGCCGAGCTTCGCGTACGCGCTCATCTTGTACGACATCGGCAGGACGGTGTCGCCGAGCGCATCGAGACTCTCGACGCTGCGTCGCGTGACGCGTGCGGCGGCTTCCTTGCCCATCGCGTGAACGGCCGTGCCGGGTGCGTCGAGCGCGACGATGCGGTTCGCCTGATAGCCGTGCGCGAGGTACGCGCCCGACATCGCCGGCCCGACGATCAGCGCGATCACCGGATGACCCGCGAGCCGCGCGCTCGCGTAGGCATCGACGGCGGCCGCGCACGCGAGATGAATGCCGAGCAGTTCCTCGCGGCGTCCGTACGCCTGGCTTTTCACATCGACGACCGCGACGATCGGGCGCTTCACGCCGGCATCGCGATCGGCGTCGATGGCTTCGCGCACGGCGCGCGCGAGCAGCCAGCCTTGTTCGAGTCCGACGACGTTATCGGTCGCGCGGGGAAAGCGGTTTTCCGGATCGGGCACGACGGCGAAGAAGCTCGCGTGTTCGCCGTCGAGCTGGCCGTCGCGGGCGCGGATCGGTCCGCTTTCGGTTCGCGTGGACGGAGAAGTCAGCGCGTCGAGCCAGCGTTCGCCGCGGGAAAGTGCGTCGGTCATGATGTGCCCCAGAGTGTGCGCAGTGTGTCGGGATCGATCGCGTCCGGGTTCACTTGCGCGAGCCGCGCGATGAAGCCGTCGATATTTTCGGTGCGATGCTGCTTCGGCACACCTCGCTTGAACGCGGCGAGCACGGCGTCGCGGACCTGATCGGTATCGTCTTCGACGAGCGTATCCGCAAGCCCGACTGCGACGCGTTCCTCGCCGCCGATCATCGACCAGATCAGACGCCGGTCGCCGGAATCGAGTTCTTCGATGCCCGCTTCCTGTTCGATCACTTCCGGCCCGTTCATGCCGAGCCGCGCCTGGCGCGTCATCACGAGTTCGGTGCAGAGCGCGGCCGCGAGCGACATGCCGCCGAAGCAGCCGACCATCCCGCCGATCACGCCGACCACCGGCACGTGAGCGCGCAGCGCGACGATCGCCGCCTGGATTTCCGCGATAGCCGCAAGCCCGAGATTGGCTTCCTGCAAGCGCACGCCGCCGGTCTCGAACAGCACGACGGGGCGGATCGTGCGTCCGGCTTCGAATTCGCCCAGAGCCAGTTCGAGCGCGGCGGCGATCTTCGCACCCGACACTTCGCCGATGCTGCCGCCCTGAAACGCGGGCTCGATCGCTGCGATCAGCGCGGGCTCGCCGCCAAGCATGCCGCGCGCGATGACCGCGCCGTCGTCGGCCTGGCAGACGATGTTCTGCATCGCGAGCCACGGCGATTCGATCCGGTCGAACGGACCGAGCAGTTCGCGGAACGTGCCTTTGTCGAGCAATGCGCGGATGCGTTCGCGTGCCGTCAGTTCGATGAAGCTGTGCCGCGCGAGAAACGTGTCGTGCGCGTTCATGGCGTGTCTCCTTCGCTCGCTTCGACGGCTTCGTTCAGTCTCAGCATGACGACGCCGGGCGTCGCGCCGAAATCGTTCAGCTCGATCTTCGCCGCGCCGTCGTAGCGCTGAAAGAAGCGGTCGAGCACGCTTTTCCACACGTGGCCATAACCATCGACGCTCGTGCGGATCACCACTTCCGCGTTCGCATTTTGCGACGGCGAGAGCAGCACTTCGAGATCGCCCGAGCCGACCACGCCGACATGCGCGCGGCGCGTGACGGGCCGTTTGGCCGGATATTCGTATCGCATGTTTTCCATCGTTCGTTCCTCTTCGATGCGCCTTATATGAGACGCCTGAGACTGTCGAGAAAGAGTGTCGCCGCGAGCAGATCGGCGGCGCCGCCGGGCGATGCGTTCAGCGCCAGCAAGTCGGCGTCGAGTCGCACGAGCGCGGCGCGTCCTTCCTGCGTGGCCACGCCGCCATGATTCATCACGCGCTTCGCGCCGCGTTGCGCCGCATCGAGCGCGATCATTCCGCCGCGATGCAGGAGACACGTATCGTCCAGCGACGCAATGATCGCGATGAGCGCATCGAGTCGCGCGCCGGACTCATCGAGACCGCGTGCGCGTGCAGCGTCGAGCGCGGGCAGGCCGATGAGCCGCGCATGCGGAAAAGCATCGCGCGCTTCGCCCCGCGCGCCCGCGACCCGATAACGTTCGCTCACGCGCGCGCCGTGACTCGTCGTGACGGATACGGGCGCGTAACGGTCGTCGTAGCGCGCGATCGCAGCGGCCGATGCGCAGATCGCGTCGATATCGTTCGGTGCGTGCATCGCCGCGCCCGCGCACAACAAACCGACGATCCAGATCGCGCCGCGATGCGCGTTGCTGCCGCTCGTCGCACGCATCATCGCGGCTTCGCCTTCGCGGCCGATGCGCGCCAGTTGCTCGCGCAGCGTCTGCGATGGCCGCAAGCCATGCGCCGCGCGCGCGATCGCGAGGAACGTCGGCTGCAGCGCCCGCGCGGAACGCAGCATCGTGTCGAGATCGAGATCGCGATGCGCACCGCTGCCGCGTTCATCGACGAGCGCGGGCTTGGGCGTGAGACGCGCCTCGGCGATGAGCGCATCGACCGCGTGTGTCGCGATGATCAGCGGCGACGTCGCAACGTCGCGGACGTCGTCGCGCAACAAGGGAAGTGCATTCATCGCGATCACCAGCTTCTGAAGCGCGCGGGCGGCGCGTAGAGGCCGCCCGACCACGCGACGAGATCGTCGATGCTGCGCGCCGCGAGCAGCGAGCGTTTCGCTTCGCCGCGCCGTACGCCCAGATCTTCCGGATACGCGACGATGCCGCGCCGTCTCAACTCGGCGGTTCTGGCAGGATCGGCGCGCATGCCGATGGGCGTCACGCCGGCGATAGCCGCGAGCGCGGCGCGGCGCTCATCGACGCCTTCGGCCGCATGCAGATACGCGATGCCTTCCTCGGTCACGACGTGCGTGACGTCATCGCCGTAGATCATGACGGGCGCGATCGGCATGCCGCTTTTCTCGCCGACGGCGATCGCATCGAGCGCATCGACGATGGTCGGCTCGCCGCCTTTCTTGTACGTCTCGGCGGTCTGCACGACGAGCTTGTGACCACGCGCGATTTTCGGATTCGGGCCGTCGTCCTTCAGCAGCTTGAGCCACGCTTCGCTCGAATGACGGCGGCCGCGCGGATCGTGTCCCATGTTCGGCGCGCCGCCGAAACCCGCGAGCCGTCCGAGCGTGACCGTCGACGAGTTCGCGTCGGCGTCCATCTGCAGCGTCGAGCCGATGAAAAGATCGACGCCGTATTGCCCCGCGAGCTGGCAGAACACGCGATTCGAGCGCAGGCTGCCGTCGCGTCCCGTGAAGAACACGTCGGAGCGCGCGGCGATGTAGTCCTCCATGCCGACTTCGCTGCCGAAGCAATGCACGCTCTGCACCCAGCCGGATTCGATCGCCGGAATGAGCGTCGGATGAGGATTGAGCGCCCAGTTCGTGCAGATTTTCCCTTTCAGTCCGAGCGATTCGCCGTACGTCGGCAGCAGCAGTTCGATCGCGGCGGTATCGAAGCCGATGCCGTGATTGAGCGCCGTCACGCCGTAACGCTCGTAGATGCCGCGGATCGTCATCATCGCCATCAAGATTTGCAACTCGCCGATGTGGCGCGGATCGCGCGTGAAGAGCGGCTCGACCGCGAACGGCCGGTCCGCCTCCACGACGACATCGACCCACGAGCCGGGAATATCGACGCGCGGCAGCTGATCGACGATTTCGTTCACCTGCGCGACCACGATGCCGTGGCGAAACGCGGTGGCTTCGACGATCGTCGGCGTGTCCTCGGTATTCGCGCCCGTATAGAGATTGCCGTGTCGATCGGCCTGCACGGCGCACACGAGCGCGACCTGCGGCGTGAGATCGATGAACATGCGCGCATACAGTTCGATATACGTATAAATCGCGCCGATCTCCAACTGGCCGTCTTCGAGCAGTTGCGCGACGCGCAGGCTCTGCGGCCCGGCGAACGCGAAATCGACCTTATGCGCGATGCCTTGCTCGAAGAGCGCGAGATGCTCGGGCCGGCTGATGCTCGAGATGAGCAGATGGATGTCGCGCACCCGCTGCGGATCGAGCTTCGCGAACGCACGCGAGAGGAAGTCGGCCTGCTTCTGGTTGTTGCCTTCGAGCGCGACGCGATCGCCGGTGACGATCAGCGCGTTCAGCGCATCGACGATGCGCGCGGGATCGAGCACCGAGCCATCGAGCCACGGTTCGATCAGCTTCAGGCGCCGCGCTTTTTCCTGCGCGCGCGTGTTCCAGTTCCGGCTTGCGGTGAGGGCGTCGGCGGGTGTGGACGAGTTCATCGGTCTGTCTCTGGAGAAGTCGTTTGGGTCGTTTGGGTCGTTTGGGTCGTTTGGGTCGTGCTGGAAGATGCCGAAGCGCGCGGGCGGCGTTTCTTCTTGATGTGGCTCGATTGAGCGAGCGATTGGGCATCGGCGAGAAAGCGGTAGATCAAATCGCCCGTCGAGAGCAGGTGGCGCGCGACGAGCATTTGCGCCTGCTCGATATCGCGCGCGACGAGTGCATCGAAGATCGCGCGATGCTCGGCATCGGATGCATCTTTGTGAATCGGAAGCCCGAGCTTAAGGCGCAGATAGCGCTCGCCTCGCCGATGCATCTGGCCGATCAGTTCCATCAAACGCGGGCGATCCGCGGGCGCGTAGAGGCTCATATGGAACTGCTCGTTGCGCACGACGTAAAGCGCGGGATCAGGCTCGTTTTCTGCGGCTTCGAGCAGGCGCTTCACGTGGGCGAGCGTCTCGGCCGAGTGATGTCCGATCGCGATGCCGATAGCCAGGCTTTCGAGCGACGCGCGGATCTCGTAGATCTCGCGCGCCTCGTCGGCCGATTGCAGGCTGACGGCCGCGCCCCGGTTCGGCTCGATCGTCACCCAGCCTTCGCTTTCGAGCTGGCGAAACGCTTCGCGCACCGGAATGGCGCTGACGGAAAACTGCCGTGCGATCGCGTCCTGGCGCAGCGGCTCGCCCGGCAGCAGCGAGCCATCGACGATCGCGGCGCGCAGCGCATCCGCGATGAAGCGCGACGTGCTCTGGCGCGGCTCGAACTGCGCATCGCGAAAAGAAGCCGGAGGCGACACGGCTAGGAGATCTGTCGGCATGGATAGGTGAAAGTGCGGAGTTGTCGCGGGTTGCTGTTCAAATATTATATATAAAAGTGCACACGAAACCCCGGTGCTTTCCCTAGACGCCAGAACAAACACTTTTAACTCGCGCGTCGTTAATTTCGTTGGAGAGACATGGCCATGCCGACAACGCTAGATCGTGAGGTACGCGCCACCCGCGCCACGAAGACGCCGCTCAACCGGTCGCAGATCACCGGCTTCTGGGGCGCATGGGCCGGCTGGACGCTCGACGGAATGGATTCGTTCATTTACGCGCTCGTGCTCGCGCCGGCGCTCACCGAACTGTTGCCGCGCTCGGGCTACGAGGCGACGCCGGCGAATGTCGGGCTCGCCGGCTCGATACTCTTCGCGCTGTTTCTGGTGGGGTGGGGACTCTCGTTCATCTGGGGTCCGCTCGCCGACCGCTTCGGACGCACCAAGGTGCTGGCCGCGACCATCTTCACGTTCGCCATCTTCACCGGCCTCGCGGCGACCGCGCATACGGTGTGGGAGCTCGGCATCTATCGCTTCTTGGCGGGCGTGGGTATCGGCGGCGAATGGGCGCTGGCCGGGACGTATGTCGCGGAGGCGTGGCCGGAAGATCGCCGGAAAATGGGCGCGGGTTATTTGCAGACCGGCTATTACGCGGGCTTCTTTCTTGCCGCGGCGTTGAACTACACGATCGGCGCGACCTTCGGCTGGCGTGCGATGTTCCTGGTCGGCCTGTTCCCGGTCGTCGTGTCGATCATGGTGCTCTTGCGCGTGAAGGAAACCGACAAGTGGGAGCGCGCCGAAACCGTTCATCCGCACGTCAAGCACGAAAGCTCGCTCAAGACGATCTTCAATGCGCAATATCGCAAACGCACGATCGTCGCGGCCGTGCTGTTGACGGTGGCGATCATCGGGCTGTGGGCGGGCGCGGTGTACGAGCCGTCCGCCGTCGTCCAGCTCGCGACGAAGGCCGGCATGGACAAGCACGACGCCGCGCGCATGGCGTCGATCGCGACCGGGCTGCTTTCGATCGGCACCATCATCGGCTGTCTCGCGCTGCCGCCGATGGCCGAGAAGATTGGCCGCAGAAAGACGCTCGCGGTGTACTTCGTCGGCATGGCGGCGTCGATCGCGCTCGCGTTCGGCTGGGCGTTCTATCTGCCGAACGGACTGGTGCCGTTCATCGCGCTGCTCGTCGTGCTCGGCTTCTTCGGTGGCAACTTCGCGCTGTTCTCGTTGTGGCTGCCCGAGCAGTTCGAAACCCGCGTGCGTGCGACCGCGTTCGCATTCTGCACGTCGATTGGGCGCTTTTTCGGCGCGATCGTGAACTTCGGCATCGGCGCGATGGTGCTCCACATGAAGACGCTCGGCGTGCCGATCGCGATCACCGCGGTTGCGTTCCTCATCGGCCTCGCGGTGATTCCGCTCGCGCCGGAAACGAAGGGGCAGGAACTGCCGAACTGAGCGGAAGAAAACCCGTTTGCGGACGGCGGCCTTTGTGACGCGAAGGTCGCCTTTTTTATGCGCGCGAGCTTACTTTTCGTAAGTTTTTCGACGGTAATAGCAGGTTACGAAGTCGAACACTTGAGGGGGCATCCGTCCGATATAGTCCCGTCAACACAACAAACAACCCATCGAGGTGGGGCATCACATGAACAAGGTATCGAAGGCTTCCGTGCTGGCTGGCGCCGTGATGATCGGCGGTTTGATGGCCTCCGGCGCGGCCAGTGCGGGAGTGTCCGTGGGCGTCAACATCGGGGTGCCCGCGCCCGTGTATGTCGCGCCCGCGCCGGTTTATGCGCCGCCTCCGCCGCCCGTCGTGTACGCGCCGCCGCCCCCGCCGATGTACGCGCAGCCGGTCGTCGTGGTCGGCTGGCATGGCGATCGTTACTGGGATGGCCGTCGCTACTGGAATCGCGACGACTACTATCGCCATTACGATCATGGTCATGACCACGATCACGGTCACGGACATGACAACGGCCATCACAACGGCTGGCATTGAGCGTCGCGCATTGCCGTTGTAGGGCACCGAGAGCCACCCGTTCGCAGCGGGTGGCTTTTTTGTTGCGACTTTATCGGCAAAGGACGGATTCGCCGCTAAAACAACACTCGCAGGGATTTCCGACCTGAGCCCAATGTAACAAAAGGTAAGCTTTCTCCTGACATTTAGCTGAAGCGCGCGAAAACTTACAAAGCTGAAATAATGCGATGAAAGCTTTCCGTTATATTTCGTGCCAAGCGAACAGGCAGAAAAGCGAGGTCGGATTGCGTATGAAGAAGAATCTTTCGGGACGAATCGTGGCGGGTGTGCTCGTGATCGCAGCGCTGAGCGCGACGGCCGCCGCGCGCGCCGATGTGCACGTGGGCGTGAACATCGGCATTCCGGCGCCGGTGTATGTCGCGCCGACGCCGGTCTACGCGCCGCCGCCTCCGCCGGTCATCTATCAGCCCGCGCCGATGTATGCGCCGCCTGTGTTCATCGGCTGGCACGGCAACCGGTACTGGGACGGCCGGCGCTACTGGAGCCGCAACGACTGGAATCGCCATCACGGGCATGGGCACGGGCCGTATCATGGTCCGCCGCCGGGGCACGGGCATGGACACGGTAACGGTCATGGCGGCCCGCATGGACATAGATAAACGCGGCATTTGAACGGTCGCAGGCAGCAAAAAAGCGCCGCTCACGTGAAAGTGAGCGGCGCTTTTTTTTGAAGCAGAAAACGAGCGGGTTATTCCGCCTCGCCGCCCATGCCGCCGACGACCGCGTGGAACCCTGCATCGACGTGAACGACTTCCGCGCTCACGCCGCCCGACAGATCCGACAGCAGGAACGCCGCGACATTGCCCACTTGCTCAATCGTCACGTTGCGCTTGAGCGGCGCGTTTTCTTCGACGAAGTTCAGGATTTTGCCGAAGCCCTTGATGCCGCTCGCCGCGAGCGTCTTGATCGGGCCGGCCGAAATGGCGTTGACGCGCACGCCCTTGCCGCCGAGCGACGGCGCTGCCGCCATGTACCGCACGCTCGCCTCGAGCGATGCCTTCGCAAGACCCATCGTGTTGTAGTTCGGCAGCGCGCGTTCGGCGCCGAGATAGGAGAGCGTGAGCAGCGACGAGCCGTCTTTCAGCAGCGGCAGCGCGGCCTTCGCGAGCGCGGGGAAGCTGTATGCGGAGATGTCGTGCGCGACGCGGAAGTTTTCGCGCGTCATGCCGTCGAGGAAGTCGCCCGCGATCGCCTCGCGCGGCGCGAAGCCGATGGAATGCACGAGGCCGTCGAGCGAATCCCAGCGTTCTTTCAGCGACGCGAAGAGCCCTTCGATCTGCGCATCGTCGGCGACGTCGCAGGGATAGACCATGTCGCTGCCGAACTCGGTCGCGAATTCGGTGATGCGCTCCTTGAATCGCTCGCCGACATACGTGAACGCCAGTTCCGCGCCTTCGCGCTTGCAAGCCGCCGCGATGCCGTAAGCGATCGAGCGGTTCGACAGCAGGCCCGTCAGCAGAATTCGTTTTCCAGCGAGAAAGCCCATGAATGCTCCTTCTTTGATGTCAGTGTCGCGCGCGGATCATGAAGCGGATACCGCGCGTAGCGTGCGTGGCGCAATCGGCCTAAATGCAAACCCGTAGGCCGCGAGCCGTATGGCGCGTGATTTTGGGTAGAATTCTCTCACAATGCAATGCCCCGCCCAGGATTCCCGCGCCGCTCGTTTCGGACTCTGCCCGGGTCATTCAACGCTTCATCACACATCGCGCCAAGAGGCACATGACGACTCGCACGACGATCCGCTCATTCAGCGCCTCATGCAGATTCATCGCGCTTGCACTGGCCGGATCGATCGCGTGGCTCGCGACCCCGGCCTACGCGGTTCACGCGATCGCGCAATACGGCGAGCCTAAATATCCGGCGGATTTCAAGCATTTCGATTACGTCAATCCCGATGCTCCGCGCGACGGCACGCTCGTGCTCGCGAATCCGAACCGGCTGACGAGCTTCGACAAGTTCAATCCGTTCACCTTGCGCGGCAACCCGGCGCCCGGTCTTTCGCTGATGTTCGAGAGCCTGACGACAGGCAGTTCCGACGAAGTAGCGACCGCGTACGGCCTGCTCGCCGACGATATCGCGGTCGCGCCCGACGGCATGTCGACGACGTTTCACATCAACCCGAAAGCGCGCTTCTCCAACGGCGATCCGGTGACGGCCGAGGACGTCAAGTTCTCGTTCGAGACGCTCAAGAGTCCGCTGGCCGCGCCGCAGTTCTCGGTGTACTTCGGGCAGATCGCGCGCGCGGTCGTTGTCGATCCGCTCACGATCCGCTTCGAGTTCAAGAGCGCGACGCGCGAGATGCCGCTGCTCGCGGGCGGCGTGCCGGTGTTCTCGCGCAAGTGGGGGACGAAGCCCGACGGCACGCGCATTCCGTTCGATCAGATCGCGTTTCAGAAGCCCGTCGGCAGCGGGCCGTATCTGATCGACCGGTTCGACAACGGCCGCACAATCTCGTACAGGCGCAATCCGGACTACTGGGGCGCGTCGCTGCCGGTGCGCGCGGGCATGTTCAATTTCGCGCACATCGACTACAAGCTTTACGGCGATTCCACCGCGCGTCTCGAAGCCTTCAAGGCGGGCGAGTACGACGTGCTCGTCGAATATATCGCGCGAAGCTGGGTCCGGCGCGATATCGGCAAGCGCTTCGACAGCGGCGAGCTCATCAAGCGCGAGTTCCCGCAGCACAACGGTACGGGCATGCAGGGATTTTTCATCAACACGCGCAAGCCGCTTTTCAAGGACGTGCGCGTGCGTCAGGCGCTCGATCTCGCGCTCGATTTCGAGTGGCTCAACCGGCAGTTGTTCTTCAATCAGTACAGGCGCATCGACAGCTTCTTCGTCAATACCGATCTGCAGGCGAAGGGCAAGCCGGGCGAAGGCGAACTCGCGATACTGAACCCGCTCAAGAGCGAGCTCGATCCCGCTGTGTTCGGCGAGATGCCGCGCCAGCCGGACACCGATCCGCCCGGGTCGCTGCGCGCGAATCTCATCAAGGCGCGCGAATTGCTCCGGGAAGCCGGCTGGACGTATCACGACGGCGCGCTGCGCAACGCGAAGGGCGAGCCGTTCGCCTTCGAGATTCTCGACGACACGGGCGGCGGCGCGTCGATGGAGCCGGTCGCGGCCGCGTTCGGGCGCAATCTGCAGAAGCTCGGCATCTCGATGAACTTCCGCACCGTGGACTACGCGCTCATCCAGAAGCGTCTCGATGCGTTCGATTTCGACGTGACGAGCGTGCGCATGCCCGACGTGCAGGTGCCGGGCACCGAGCAGGTCTCGCGCTTCGGTAGCAAGTCCGCCGACGAGCAGGGCTCGGACAATCTCGCGGGCGTGAAGTCGCCCGCCGTCGATGCGATCCTGCAGAAAGTGATTTCCGCGCAGACGCGCGAGCAACTCGTCGACGCGACGCACGCGCTCGATCGCGTGCTGATGAACGGCTACTATGTGGTGCCGCACTGGTACTCGGCGACGCATCGCGTGGCGTATCGCAATACGCTCGGCTTTCCGTCGACATTGCCGCTGTATTACGGCGCCGAGGAATGGGTCATATCGACGTGGTGGGCCAAAGCCGCGCCCGCGGCGAAATAAAGGACGGTGCGCCATGTGGAGCTACATCCTTAAACGCATACTCTTGATGATCCCGACGCTCATCGGCGTATTGACGCTCACGTTCGTCGTGATCCAGTTCGTGCCGGGCGGACCCGTCGAGCAGGCTGTTCACGATCTGCGGCGCGGTCAGTCGGAAGGCGGCGGCGGGTTCGGCCTGCGCACGCATTCGGGCGTCGATGCGCAACAGGTCGAGCAGCTCAAGAAGCTCTACGGCTTCGACAAGCCGCCGCTGCAACGCTATGTCCTGATGCTCGGCAAGTTCGCGCGCTTCGATCTCGGCGAGAGCTACTTCAGGCATCAGAGCGTGTGGTCGCTGATCGTGTCGAAGCTGCCGGTGTCGATCAGCATCGGCTTGTGGACCTTCTTCATCACGTATCTGATATCGGTGCCGCTCGGCATCGCGAAGGCGGTCAGGAACGGCTCGAAGTTCGATGTCGCGACGAGTCTCGTCGTGCTCGTCGGCTTCGCGATTCCGGGCTTCGTGCTGGGCGTGCTGCTGCTCGTGCTCTTCGGCGGCGGATCGTTCTGGCAACTGTTCCCATTGCGCAATCTCACGTCCGACAACTGGGCGACGCTTTCCTTGAGCGGCAAGATTCTCGACTACCTGTGGCATATCACCTTGCCTGTGCTGGCGTCGGTGGTCGGCAGCTTCGCCATCATCACGATGCTCACGAAGAACGCGTTCCTCGACGAGATTCGCAAGCAATACGTGCTGACCGCGCGCGCGAAAGGTCTGAGCGAGCGCCGGGTGTTGTGGAAGCACGTGTTTCGCAATGCGCTCCTGCCGTTGATCGTCGGTTTTCCGGCGGCGTTCATCGGCGCGTTCTTCACGGGCAGCCTGCTGATCGAGACGCTGTTCTCGCTCGACGGGCTCGGCCTGCTCTCGTACGAATCCGTCGTGCGGCGCGACTATCCGGTCGTGCTCGGCACGCTCTATCTCTTCACGCTGATCGGCCTCGCGACGAAGCTCATCTCGGATCTTTGTTACGTCTGGGTCGATCCGCGCATTCAATTCGAACAACTGGAGCGCTGATTTGAATCGAGCCGCTTCATCGGAATCGTCACGGCGAAAGGCCAACGGCAGCGACGCGCAACCGCTGCGCGGCGAGGCATCGGTGCCGCCGGGGCGGCGCGTCTGGTTGCGCTTCAAGCGCAATCGCCTGGGGTACTGGAGCCTCGTCGTGTTCGTCGTGGCGTTCGCCATCAGCCTCGCGGGCCCGCTCTGGTCGAACGACAAGCCGCTCGTCGTGCGCTACCAGGGGCATATGTACTTTCCGCTCGTGAAGACCTATGCGGAGACGACCTTCGGCGGCGATTTCCCGACGCCCGCCGATTATCTCGATCCCTTCGTGCGCGACCGTTTCAGCGCGCCCGGCAACTTCGCGATCTATCCGCCGAATCACTACTACTACGACACGCTCAACTATTTCTCGAAAGGCTCGAACCCGGCGCCGCCTTCGCGCGAAAACTGGCTCGGCACCGACGATCGCGGCCGCGACGTGTTCGCGCGGCTGGTGTACGGCTTTCGCGTGTCGGTGCTGTTCGCGCTCGTGCTGACGGCGATCGGCACGGTACTCGGCGTCGTCGCGGGCGCGGTTCAGGGGTATTTCGGCGGCAGGATCGATATCACCGGGCAGCGGCTGATCGAGATATGGAGCGCGCTGCCGGAGCTTTATCTGCTCATCATCTTCGCGTCGATCTTCGAGCCGAGCCTGATCCTGCTGATCATCCTGCTGTCGCTGTTCGGATGGATCGGCCTGTCGGATTACGTGCGCGCGGAGTTTCTGCGCAATCGCACGCAGGACTATGTGCGCGCAGCCCGCGCGATGGGGCTGTCGAACTGGCAGATCATCTGGCGGCACGTGCTGCCCAACAGCCTGACGCCGGTCATCACGTTCCTGCCGTTTCGCATGAGCGGCGCGATTCTCGCGCTCACCAGCCTCGATTTTCTCGGCCTCGGCGTGCCGTCGCCGACGCCCTCGCTCGGCGAACTGCTCGCGCAGGGCAAGGCCAATCTCGACGCCTGGTGGATTTCGCTGTCGACGTTCGGCGTGCTCGTCGCCACGCTGCTGCTGCTGACCTTCATGGGCGACGCCCTGCGCAACGCGCTGGACACGCGCATCGCCGATGCGGTGAAAGCGGGAGGCGGGCAGTGAGCGAGCCGCTTCTTTCGATTCAGGATCTGCGCGTGCGCTTCGGTGACACGCTCGCCGTCGACGGCGCGAATCTCGATATCCGCGCGGGCGAGCGTGTGGCGCTCGTCGGCGAATCGGGTTCGGGCAAGAGCGTGACGGCGCTGTCGATTCTGCGTCTCGTGCGCGACGCCGAAGTGACCGGCTCGATCCGCTTCGCCGGCGAGGAATTGCTGTCGAAGAGCGAGCACGCGATGCGCGGCCTGCGCGGCTCCGATATCGCGATGATCTTCCAGGAGCCGATGACGGCGCTCAATCCGCTCTATACGGTCGGCGACCAGATCGGCGAGACGATCCAGCTACACGACGGCACGAGTCCGCGCGAGGCGCGGCAACGCGCGATCGCGCTGCTCGCGCGTACCGGCATCACCGAGCCGGAAAGACGCGTGGACAGTTATCCGCATCAGCTTTCGGGCGGGCAGCGCCAGCGCGTGATGATCGCGATGGCGCTCGCCTGCCGGCCGCGGCTTCTGCTCGCCGACGAGCCGACCACGGCGCTCGACGTGACGATCCGCGCGCAGATTGTCGAACTGCTGCTGGAGCTTCAGCGCGATGAAGCCGAGAAGCGCGGCATGGCGGTGCTGCTCATCACGCACGACCTGAACCTCGTGCGGCGCTTTGCGGAGCGCGTCGCGGTGATGGAGAAGGGCGTGCTCGTCGAAAGCGCTGCCGTGGAGGAGATTTTCACGTCGCCGCAGCATCCGTACACCAAGCGGCTGATGCAAAGCAAGCCGAAGCGCAATGTGCTGCCCGTGCTGCCGATCGCGCCGGTGCTGCTCGACGCGAAGGATGTCTCCGTCGACTACGCGACGCGCCTGCCGGGTTTCGCGGGCTGGTTCCGGCGCGGCCGCTTCAAGGCCGTCGACGACGTGACGCTGACGGTGCGGCAGGGCGAGACGCTCGGCATCGTCGGGGAATCGGGTTCGGGCAAGTCCACGCTCGCGATGGCGCTGCTCGGCCTGCAGCGCACCTCGACGGGCACGGTGCAGTTTCAGGGCCGCGCGATCGGCGATTTTCGCGGACGCGAAAAGGCGGTGCTGCGCTCGAACCTGCAAGTGGTGTTTCAGGACCCGTTCAGCTCGCTGTCGCCGCGGCAGACGGTGGAGAGGATCGTCGGGGAAGGGCTCGCGCTGCATCGTCCGGAACTCGATGCGGCCGCGCGGCGCGCAAAGGTGATCGCGGTACTGCGCGAAGTCGGCATGGAGCGCGCGGCGCTCGATCGTTATCCGCACGAATTCTCCGGAGGACAGCGGCAGCGCATCGCGATTGCCCGCGCACTCGTGCTCGAACCGAGCATCCTGATCCTCGACGAACCGACGAGCGCACTCGATGTTTCCATTCAAACTCAGGTACTTGCGCTGCTCGCCGACATTCAGAAGAAGCACAATCTCGGTTACGTTTTCATTAGCCACGACCTGCAGGTGATCGGCGCAATGGCGCATCGCGTGGCGGTGATGCGAAATGGTTTTGTCGTGGAGTCGGGCGAAGTAGAGAAGATTTTTGCGAACCCTTCCGACGAATACACACGAAAGCTTCTGACCGCAGCACTGAATTCCTAAAAATCTTTCTTTTTCACCAATTGGGTGCCCATCTCAATTGTATTTTTCTATTTCTTTTGACAGTTAAATACTTTGTAGCTAGTATCCCTCCAAACTTTCACGTATCTCCCTGATTTCGCAGCTTTTAATTGTAAAACCTACCGACCGATGCAACCACTAACGTTGACTCAAACATGCGCGCGCGCCGCCGCGGGTATGTTAATCGGCCTTCTGATGACAACAACTTCCGGCGCGTTCGCCGATGAAGTCAGCAGTAGTAGCCAAAATGCCAACAACGGCATTTTTTCCTCCAGCAAATCCTCTGACGCAACGAGCGCAGACGCCGTCAGCAGTTCGGGCGGCGCGAAGTCGTTTCTGTCGGGCGTGGCGAGCAAGGCGGGCGACGTCGTCGTCGGCGCGCTCAACATGATCGGCGTGCGGTATCGCTGGGGCGGCAACACGCCGGATTCCGGCCTCGACTGCAGCGGCTTCGTTCGCTACGTCTTTCAGGACACGCTCGGCATGACCTTGCCGCGCCGCGCCGAGGAAATGAGCCGTGTGGGCGAGAAGGTGACCGTCTCCGATCTTAAACCGGGCGATCTCGTGTTTTTCAACACGATGCGCCGCTCGTTTTCGCACGTCGGCATCTATATCGGCGACAACAAGTTCGTGCATTCGCCTTCCACCGGCAGCACGATCCGTGTCGACGATATGGAAGACGGCTACTGGGAAAAGCGCTTTCAGGGCGCGCGCCGCATCGAGAACGCGCCGGTTGGCGATGGCTCGGAACTGCGCCAGCGCGTGAGCGCGTCGATCGGCGGTTACTGATTGGCTGTCCGGCATCGAAAAAGCCTGCCTCCTTCCGGGACGCAGGCTTTTTTGTTTTTCAGCCGGCTTCGGCAAACAGGCGCGGCGAATGAGCGTCAATCGGCGCGATCGGAAAGCCTCATTGCACGCGCCTCTAAAAGCCGTTATAGTTTTTGAATGAACTTTTTTCCGTTCCCCTTCTCGCTGTTCCCGGCTGGTGCGTCGCTATGCGCACTATCGCTGCTAGCGCGCCTACCGCGCTAATTCTTCTCGCCTCCCGTCTGCTCGTCCTTTCAGGTTTTCGACGCCAGCGGTGGCGCGAACACCCGAATTTCCTTTTGCCTTATCGTTTCGATCGCGATATTTCCAACAATCGATAAATCTCCCCACAGGAGCCCAACATGGCAGCAGACAAGTTGATCATCTTCGACACGACCTTGCGCGATGGCGAACAGTCCCCCGGCGCGTCGATGACGAAGGAAGAGAAAATCCGCATCGCGAAGCAACTGGAGCGCATGAAGGTCGACGTGATCGAGGCGGGCTTCGCCGCGAGTTCGAACGGCGATTTCGACGCGATCAACACCATCGCATCGCTCGTGAAGGACAGCACGGTCTGCTCGCTCGCCCGCGCGAACGACAAGGACATCCAGCGCGCCGCCGATGCACTGAAGCCCGCGAATCAGTTCCGCATCCACACGTTCATCGCCACGTCGGCGCTGCACATGGAAAAGAAGCTGCGCATGACGCCGGAGCAGGTCTACCAGCAGGCGCGCCTCGCGGTGCGCTTCGCGCGCAAGTTCACCGACGACGTCGAGTTCTCGCCGGAAGACGGTAGCCGCTCGGATATCGATTTTCTCTGCCGCGTGCTCGAAGGCGTCATTGAAGAAGGCGCGCGCACGATCAACATCACGGATACGGTCGGCTACGGGATTCCGGAGCATTACGGCAATCTCGTCAGGACGCTGCGCGAGCGCGTGCCCAATTCCGACAAGGCCGTCTGGTCGGTTCACTGCCACGACGATCTCGGCCTGGCGGTCGCCAATTCGCTCGCGGGCGTGCAGATCGGCGGCGCGCGTCAGGTCGAATGCACGATCAACGGTCTCGGCGAGCGCGCGGGCAACACGTCGCTCGAAGAAATCGTGATGGCCGTGAAGACGCGCAAGGATTACTTCGGGCTCGATGTCGGCATCGACACGACGCAGATCGTCCCCACGTCGAAGCTCGTGTCGCAGATCACCGGATTCGTCGTGCAGCCGAACAAGGCGGTCGTTGGCGCGAATGCGTTCGCGCATGCGTCGGGCATCCACCAGGACGGCGTGCTGAAGGCGCGCGATACCTACGAAATCATGCGCGCGGAAGACGTGGGCTGGGCCGCGAACAAGATCGTGCTCGGCAAGCTGTCGGGCCGTAACGCGTTCAAGCAGCGTCTGGAAGAGCTCGGCGTGACGCTCGAATCCGAAGCCGACGTGAACGCCGCATTCGCGCGTTTCAAGGATCTCGCCGACCGCAAGGCCGAAATCTTCGACGAAGACATCATGCAGATCGTCTCCGAGGAATCCGCCGAGGCGCAGGCGAAGGAACACTTCCGCTTCGTGTCGATGAAGCAGCATTCGGAAACCGGCGAGCAGCCGCAGGCCAAGGTCGTGTTCGCGGTGGAAGGCAGCGAAGTCACGGGCGAAGCGGGCGGCAACGGTCCCGTCGATGCGACGCTGCACGCGATCGAATCGAAGGTCGAAAGCGGCGCGGAACTCGTGCTGTACTCGGTCAACGCGATCACGACCGGCACGCAGGCGCAAGGCGAAGTAACGGTGCGTCTGTCGAAGAGCGGGCGAATCGTGAACGGCGTCGGCACCGATCCGGACATCGTCGCTGCGTCGGCGAAGGCGTATATCGCCGCGTTGAACAAGCTGCACTCGAAGGTCGAGAAGCTCAATCCGCAGCTTTGATTGGCGGGCGCGGTCGCGACTGACAACAAAAAGCCCTCGCGAGAGGGCTTTTTCAATGGCGCGACGCTCACGTGCTCAGAACAGATTGCGCCGGTCGGGATCGTGAAGCGGGTCGGGCGTCTTCTGCGTCAGGCGCAGAACGCCCTGATCGTCGAAATAGAAGCTGTACATCATGTACCAGACGTTCGCTTCCATGTAGCGGTAGGTCCAGACTTCGCGTTTCATCAGCGGAAAGTATGACGTCTCCACCGGCCGCCCGAAGTTCACGAGCACGTCCTTCTTCGTCCACGTGCCGATCTGCGCCTTGTAGAACTCGTTCTCGTCGAGCACCTGCCTGACGCTGACGATCCTGCCGGATGCGTCGATGTCGGCGGCGGTGGTGAATTCGCCGAGCGGTTGCGTCGGCCACATCAGGCGCTTGCCGCCGTTGGGCAAATCGTAGACTTCGCGCGGCGGACCGAGCCGGGCGGTGACCGTCGATGCATCGGCGCCGGTCTGATAGTTCTGCCACGGCTGCGCGCACGCGGACAGAAGGAGCGCGACGCCCGCGCACGCAAGCGACGCGCGCATGCGGTTGAGTTTGTGCAGCATTGAAGCCTCCACGTGCTTGCTCCTCGCGCCGGCGAGCAGCGTTTATGCGATGTTTCTCGTGATTTTGACACGCGCGCGCGGCAAAACATTCTCCGATACGCCACACTATTCGAGCGGATGTGTCGGCAATGACGGACTTGCGCGGCGCGCCCGGTGCGGCCTATGATCCGCGCTTTCGGCGGATCGGCGGAACCCATGAAGAAAGGAATCGGCGTGCGCGGGGTGCGATGGCTACTCACTGTGGCATCGACGTGCCTCGCATTCTCTTTGACGGCGAAAGCGGCCGATTTGCCGCCCATCAAGCTCGCGCTGATCGAAGGCATGTCCGGCCCGTTCGCGAACGCCGGCGCGATGGTCGAGCGCAATCTGCGCTTCGGCGTCGAGCGCGTGAACGCGCAGGGCGGCGTGAAGCTCGCGGACGGCATGCATCCGCTGCAACTCGTCGTGTTCGACGGCAAGGGCAACAGCGAGGCGACGCTCGTGCAACTGCGCGCGGCGATCGACGACGGGATCGGCTTCGTGATGCAGGGGAACAGCTCGGCGGTGGCGGCGGCGCTCGTCGCGGCGATCGACAAGCAGAACGCGCGCGAACCGGACCGCCGCGTGCTTTTCCTGAACTATTCCGCCGACGATCCCGCGCTCACCAACGACGCGTGCAGTTTCTGGCACTTTCGCTTCGACGCGCACGCCGGGATGCGCATGGACGCGCTCGCCGACGCGCTGAAAGACGATCGCGCGGTCAAAAAGGTTTATCTGCTGAATCAGGACTACAGCTTCGGCCACGACGTGAGCCGCGAAGCGCAGCGCGCGCTCAAGGAGCGGCGGCCGGATATCGCGATTGCCGGCGACGAGTTTCATCCGATCGGCCGTGTGAAGGATTTCGCGCCTTACATCGCCAAAATCCGTTCGAGCGGAGCCGACGCGGTGATCACCGGCAACTGGGGCAACGACCTGACGTTGCTGGTGAAAGCGGCGCGCGAGCAGGGGCTCGACACGAAGTTCTACACGTTCTACGGAAACAGTCTGGGCGCGCCAGCGGCGCTCGGCGACGCTGGCGTAAAGCGCGTGATCGCGGTGGCGGACTGGCATCCGAACGTGGGCGGTGCGGCGTCGGATGCGTACTATCGCGCGTTTCGCGCCCGCTACCCGGCCGCCGCGGACGATTACCTCGTCGCGCGCATGCCGCTGATGATCGAAATGCTCGCCTCGGCGATGACCCGCGCGGGCAGCGCGACCCCGCTCGCGGTGGCGCGCGCGCTCGAAGGCATGAAATTCGACGGCGAAGGCTTCCACGCGATGACGATGCGCGCCGACGATCATCAGGTGATCCAGCCCCTTTACGTCATGGAAATGGACAAGGCGGAAGCGAAGGGCGTCGCGCTCGATAACGAAGGCTCCGGTTACGGCTTTCGCACGCTGCTTGCCGTGCCGGCGCAGAAAACCGTCCCGGAGACGAGCTGCAAAATGACGCGTCCGGCACGCTAGGCGTCGCCTGCGCCCGCCGGAACCGTGTCCTCGGCGGGCCGCAGTGTGATATACTCCGCGCTTCGTCTTGGAGTTTTGACTAAGGCGAAATCCGAAATTGGCAAACCCACGGCACGGCCTTTCTTCCGTGACCGCCTGTCTGAATCAAAGGAAAAGCAAATGTCCGTAGCAGAAGTCAAGAAGTCCGACATCGTCGCAGAATATGCGCGCGGCACCAACGACACCGGCTCCCCTGAAGTGCAAGTCGCACTCCTCACGAGCCGCATCAACGAACTCACCGTCCACTTCAAGTCGCACTCGAAGGATCATCACAGCCGCCGCGGTCTGCTGCGCATGGTGAGCCGTCGTCGCAAGCTGCTCGACTACCTGAAGGGCAAGGATGCGGATCGTTATCGCTCGTTGATCGAGAAGCTGGGTCTGCGCAAGTAATTGGCGTCAAACGGCCGCCGTTAGAACGAAGTGCCTGTGTCAGTCCGCTGATACAGGCACTTTGTTTTTGTACGTTCCGGCCGCGAAGTGGTGCGCGATCGCGTTTTCATCGATCGGCACCGCGTAGTTGGTACTTCAGCAGTTCATCGCTTTACCCGGATGCAGCATCCGGTTCGACAACCGGTCCGGCCTCGCGGCAGAGCTTTGTGTCATTCCAGCGCGGCGTGTGCGCGCACGTCGGGCAGGCCCCGCGCTGGAATGGCATAACACACCTCTCAAGCGTGGCTCGCGACCGCCCCAGTCAGCGCCAGACGACCGGCGCGGCCAACGTAGAAGGAGTCACAATGTTCAATAAAATCGTCAAAGAATTTAAGTGGGGACAACACAATGTCCGCCTGGAAACGGGTGAAATCGCTCGTCAGGCAAGCGGCGCGGTGATCGTCGATGTCGAAGATACCGTCGTGCTCGCGACCGTCGTCGGCGCGAAGACCGCCAAGCCGGGCCAGGACTTCTTCCCGCTGACCGTCGATTACCTCGAAAAGACCTATGCCGCCGGCAAGATCCCGGGCGGCTTCTTCCGCCGCGAAGGCCGTCCGTCGGAAGGCGAGACGCTGATTTCGCGCCTGATCGACCGTCCGCTGCGTCCGCTCTTCCCGGAAGGCTTCTATAACGAAGTGCAGGTCGTCATCCACGTCCTGTCGCTGAATCCGGACGTCCCGGCGGATATTCCCGCGCTGATCGGCGCATCGGCCGCGCTCGCCGTGTCGGGCCTGCCGTTCAACGGTCCGGTCGGCGCCGCGCGCGTCGCGTACATCAACAACGAGTACGTGCTGAACCCCACGCGTCCGCAAATGAAGGAATCGGCGCTCGACTTGATCGTCGCGGGCACCGAGCGCGCTGTGCTGATGGTGGAATCGGAAGCGCAGCAGTTGTCAGAAGAAGTGATGCTCGGCGGCGTGGTGTTCGGCCACGAGCAGATGCAGACGGCCATCGACGCAATCCATGAGCTCGTCCGCGAAGGCGGCAAGCCCGAGTGGGACTGGAAGCCCGCCGCGAAGAACGAAGCGCTCATTTCGCGCGTCACGGAAATCGCCAAGACGGAACTCGAAGCCGCTTACCAGTTGCGCAACAAGCAGGCACGTTCGACCAAGCTGAAGGAAGTCTACGCGGCGACCTCGGCGAAGCTCGCCGAGGAAGCAGTTGTTGCCGATGCGGCAACCATCGGCAACGTGTTGTTCGATATCGAAGCGAAGATCGTCCGCTCGCAGATCCTGAACGGCGAGCCGCGCATCGACGGCCGCGACACGCGCACGGTCCGCCCGATCGAAATCCGCACGGGCGTGTTGCCGCGCACGCACGGTTCGGCGCTCTTCACGCGTGGCGAAACGCAGGCGCTGGTCGTCGCGACGCTCGGCACGAAGGGCGACGAGCAGAACATCGACGCGCTCGAAGGCGAATATCGCGAGCGCTTCATGCTTCACTACAACATGCCCCCGTTCGCAACGGGCGAAACCGGCCGCGTCGGTTCGCCGAAGCGTCGTGAAATCGGTCACGGCCGACTCGCGAAGCGCGCGCTGGTCGCATGCTTGCCGGGCCCCGACGAATTCGGCTATTCCATCCGCGTCGTGTCGGAAATCACGGAATCGAACGGTTCGTCGTCGATGGCGTCGGTTTGCGGCGGCTGCCTCGCGCTGATGGACGCCGGCGTGCCGATGAAGGCGCACGTCGCGGGCATCGCGATGGGCCTGATCCTCGAAGGAAACAAGTTCGCGGTTCTGACCGACATCCTGGGCGACGAAGATCACCTCGGCGACATGGACTTCAAGGTGGCCGGCACGGCACAAGGCGTGACCGCGCTGCAGATGGACATCAAGATCCAGGGCATCACGAAGGAAATCATGCAGGTCGCGCTCGCACAGGCGAAGGAAGGCCGCATGCACATCCTCGGCAAGATGACGGCTGCGGTTCCGCACACGAACACGGAACTGTCCGACTACGCGCCGCGCATGATCACCATCAAGATCAATCCGGAGAAGATCCGCGACGTGATCGGCAAGGGCGGCTCGGTGATCCGCGCGCTGACGGAAGAAACCGGCACGACCATCGATATTTCCGATGACGGCGTCGTGACGATCGCAAGCACGAGCGCGGAAGGCATGGCCGACGCGAAGAAGCGCATCGAGAACATCACGGCTGAAGTGGAAGTCGGCCAGGTCTACGAAGGCCCGGTGCTCAAGCTGCTCGACTTCGGCGCGATCGTGAACATCCTGCCGGGCAAGGACGGTCTGCTGCACATCTCGGAGATCGTCAACGAGCGCGTGAAGGACATCAACGACTATCTGAAGGAAGGCCAGATCGTGAAGGTCAAGGTCATCCAGACGGACGAAAAGGGTCGTGTGCGTCTGTCGGCGAAGGCGCTTCTGAACGAAGCCGCACAGCAGGCGGAACCCACGCATCCGCAGTCGTAATGCGGTAATGTGTAGACGGCCGGCCGCTGATGCGAGCCGGCCGTTTTCATGTATGACGCTTCGGACGCTATGCATTGTCCGACGCGTCATCGGACTCGATGGCAGTGTGCAGCGTGATTGCTACAGGCGCGCGCAGTGCCATCCGGTTCGAATGCACACTGACGCTGGTCGGCACAGGGAGAGGATATGAAGGCCATCGAAATCACTGAGTTTGGCGCACCCGAAGTCCTGAAACTGGGCGAACGTCCGACACCTGCGCCGGGCAAATGCGAGGTGTTGATCAAGGTTGCCGCTTCCGGCGTCAACCGGCCGGACGTGTTCCAGCGCAAGGGCGCGTACGCGCCGCCGCCGGGGGCATCCGATCTGCCGGGGCTGGAAGTGGCCGGTGAAATCGTCGATGGCGATTTCGATCCCAAACACAACCCGTTCGGTCTGAAAAAAGGCGATCGCGTGTGCGCGCTGCTCGCGGGCGGCGGTTACGCCGAATATGCGGTCGCGCCGCTCGAACAGTGTCTGCCGGTGCCGAAGGGGCTGTCGGAGATCGAGGCCGCATCGTTGCCGGAGACCTTCTTCACCGTCTGGAGCAACGTGTTCGAGCGTGGTCAGCTGGGCGCGGGCGAGAACGGCGCGGAAGAGACGCTGCTCGTGCAGGGCGGATCGAGCGGCATCGGCGTGACGGCGATCCAGATCGCGAAGGCGCTCGGCTTTCGCGTCTTCGCCACGGCCGGCACCGACGAAAAATGCCGCGCGTGCGAAGCGCTCGGCGCCGAGCGCGCGATCAACTACAAGACGGAAGATTTCGTCGAAGTAGTGAAGTCGCTGACGAATGACCGCGGCGTCGACGTGATTCTCGACATGGTCGCCGGCGACTATCTGGCGCGCGAGCTCAAGGCGCTGGCCGATGGCGGGCGCATCTGCGTGATCGCGCTGCTGGGCGGCGCCAAGGCGGAGATCAATCTGAACGACGTGCTGCGTCGGCGCCTCGTCATCACCGGTTCGACACTGCGTCCGCGTCCGGTCGCGTTCAAGGCGAAGCTCGCGGCAAAGCTGAAGGAGCGTGTCTGGCCGGAAATCGAGGCGGGGCGCATCAAGCCAGTGATCCACCAGGTCTTCCCGGCGCACGACGCCGCCGCCGCGCACACGCTGATGGAAAGCAGCACGCACGTCGGCAAGATCGTGCTGGACTGGCGTGAAGGCGCGTGACGTTTCCATGCGAAATCCGGCGTTTCACGTTGCGGCGCTTTTGACGGTTTGACCGGTTTCGTCGTAACACAGTAAAATCGCCTGTTTTGCAAGCAGTTTGCGGTTCGTAGCGGTTCATTTTTATAACAGGCGGTTCTTGCAAGCCGCCGCCGACTGACGAGACATATGTCCAGAGAACGAGCGAAACTGGTGGTGGGCAACTGGAAGATGCACGGTCGCATCAGTGACAACGCGACCCTGCTGACCGAAGTCGCCGCAGGGGCATCGGCTTTGCAAAAGGGTGTGCGTGTCGGCGTGTGCGTTCCGTGTCCTTACCTTGCGCAATCGCAGGCGCTCTTGAGCGGTTCGGTCGTGCAATGGGGCATTCAGGACGTGTCGGCGCATTCGGGCGGCGCGTTCACGGGCGAAGTCGCGGCAGAGATGGCGGCGGACTTTGGCGTCACGTATGCCATCGTCGGGCATTCGGAGCGACGCGCGTATCATCGCGAAAGTCCGGAACTCGTTGCGTCGAAGGCGCAGCGCGCGATCGAAGCGGGGCTCACGCCCATCGTGTGCGTCGGCGAGACGCTCGAAGAGCGCCAGGCGGGTACGACCGAGCAGATCATCGGCACGCAACTCGATGCCGTATTGGCGATTCTGACGGAAGAGCAGGCGGCGGGCATCGTGGTCGCGTACGAACCGGTCTGGGCGATCGGCACGGGCAAGACGGCGCGTCCGGGCCAGGCGCAGGACGTTCATGCATTTCTGCGTCACAAGCTGCTGGAGAAGGGTGCATCGGTGGCGAGCGTGCCGCTTTTGTACGGCGGCAGCGTGAAGCCTGAAAATGCGGAAGAGTTGTTTGGGCAAAAGGACATCGACGGCGGGCTGATCGGCGGCGCATCGTTGAAGTCGAAGGATTTTCTGGCGATCTGCCGGGCGGCGCAAACCGTGACGCATTGAGCGTCGAACGGCAAGCGGGCAGGGCAGGCGAAAGAGCATAGTGCGACACGAAGGTGTCACGGAAACATCAGGGATCGGGTGAGTTGAAATGCTGTATTTGAAGACATTGATTATCGTTGTCCAGTTGCTGTCGGCGCTGGGCGTTATCGGCCTCGTGCTGCTTCAGCATGGCAAGGGCGCGGACATGGGTGCTGCGTTCGGCAGCGGCGCATCGGGCAGTCTGTTCGGTGCGACGGGTTCGGCCAACTTCCTGTCGCGTACTACCGCTGTTCTTGCCGCGGTCTTTTTCGTCACGACGCTGACGCTGACCTATCTCGGAAGCTACAAGCCGCAAACATCGGCGGGTGTGCTGGGTGGCGCCGCGCCCGTGCCGACATCGGCTTCGGCGGCAGCATCGGCGGCTTCCGCGCCTGCTTCCGCACCGGTTGCATCGTCCGCGCCGGGCGCCGACGTGCCTAAATAACGACAGAACGAATTTTTCGCATAATCTGCATTTTGTGCGTTGAACAATTCGTAGGGCCCAGTTATAATTCAAGTCTTGAAGCGATTCGCGGCAATTTAGAAGTAGTTTTCCCGGATTGCAGTACAGTGCCGACGTGGTGAAATTGGTAGACACGCTATCTTGAGGGGGTAGTGGCGAAAGCTGTGCGAGTTCGAGTCTCGCCGTCGGCACCAAAGTTATCCAATGCCAGCCGCTTGCTTCGCTTCGGCTGGCATTGTCACTTCTGGAGTACCCTTACGGTTTCATGGCGGCATAGACAGCGTCAAAGCGGTTGTCACAGTGTGCTGATATCGTGAGCGGTCCCAAGTGCATTCTCCCGCCGGGTGGTCCGTCCCGGCTGAAGGTCCCAATCAATAACAGACCACATCTACCGATCAGAGGATAGCCTTGAACCTCGCACCCTATTACCCCGTCTTCTTGTTTCTCGTAGTGGGCCTAGGTTTAGGTATTGCGTTGATCAGCATCGGCAAGATTCTCGGTCCCAACAAGCCCGACACGGAGAAGAACGCGCCGTACGAGTGCGGCTTCGAAGCCTTCGAAGACGCGCGTATGAAGTTCGATGTGCGTTACTATCTCGTCGCGATTCTTTTCATCATTTTCGACCTTGAAACGGCATTCCTGTTCCCGTGGGGTGTGTCCCTGCGCGATATCGGCTGGCCCGGCTTCATGGCGATGATGATTTTTCTGCTCGAATTTTTGCTCGGTTTCGCCTACATCTGGAGAAAGGGCGGGCTCGACTGGGAATGACAGTTAGATCACCGGATTCATGGGCGGCTTTGGCTGGCTGCTCATCTGGAGTGGAAAACAAATGAGTATCGAAGGGGTCTTGAAGGAAGGCTTTGTCACCACTACGGCTGACAAGCTCATCAACTGGACGCGCACCGGCTCCCTGTGGCCGATGACGTTCGGTCTCGCGTGCTGCGCGGTCGAGATGATGCACGCGGGCGCCGCCCGTTACGACCTGGACCGTTTCGGCGTGGTGTTTCGTCCGAGTCCGCGCCAGTCCGACGTGATGATCGTCGCCGGTACGCTGTGCAACAAGATGGCGCCCGCGCTTCGTAAGGTGTACGACCAGATGGCCGAGCCGCGCTGGGTCATTTCGATGGGTTCGTGCGCGAACGGCGGTGGCTACTACCACTATTCATATTCCGTCGTGCGCGGTTGCGACCGGATCGTGCCGGTCGACGTGTACGTTCCTGGTTGCCCTCCGACCGCCGAAGCGCTGGTCTACGGCGTGATCCAGTTGCAGGCGAAGATTCGCCGCACCAACACCATCGCCCGTCAGTAAGGGCCTGAGTCTCCCCAAACTATGGCAAGCAAACTCGAGACCCTCAAAGCGAACCTCGAGACGGCGTTTGGCGACCGTCTCCAGACCATCACGGAGTCGCTGGGTCAGGTGACGGTCGTCGTCAAGGCGGCCAACTATCTGAACGTCTGCGAGCAGTTGCGCGATGACCCGTCGCTGCGCTTCGAGCAGCTCATGGATCTCGCCGGCGTCGACTATTCGACCTACGGCGACGGTGTCTACGACGGCCCGCGTTTTGCGGCGGTCAGCCATCTTCTCTCGATCACGAACAACTGGCGCGTGCGCGTGCGCGTATTCGCCCCGGACGACGAAGTGCCCATCGTGCCTTCGGTGGTCGATATCTGGACATCGGCGAACTGGTACGAGCGTGAAGCGTTCGACCTCTACGGCATCGTGTTCGAAGGCCATCCCGACCTGCGCCGCATTCTCACGGACTACGGCTTCATCGGCCATCCGTTCCGCAAGGACTTCCCGGTTTCCGGCTATGTGGAAATGCGCTACGACCCGGAAGAGAAGCGCGTGGTCTATCAGCCCGTGACGATCGAACCGCGCGAAATCACGCCGCGCGTGATCCGCGAAGATCGCTATGGCGGTCTGAAACATTAAGAGAACGCCATGGCAGAGATCAAGAATTACACGCTGAACTTTGGCCCGCAGCACCCGGCAGCGCACGGCGTGCTGCGTCTCGTGCTGGAACTCGACGGCGAAGTGATTCAGCGCGCCGACCCGCACATCGGTCTGCTGCATCGCGCGACCGAGAAGCTGGCCGAGACCAAGACCTTCATCCAGTCGGTGCCGTACATGGACCGTCTCGACTACGTGTCGATGATGGTGAACGAGCACGGCTACGTGATGGCCATCGAGAAGCTGCTCGGCATCGACGTGCCGATTCGCGCGAAATACATCCGCGTGCTGTTCGATGAAATCACGCGCGTGCTGAATCACCTGATGTGGATCGGCTCGCACGCGCTCGACGTCGGCGCGATGGCGGTGTTCCTCTATGCGTTCCGCGAGCGCGAAGATCTGATGGACGTCTACGAGGCGGTGTCGGGCGCGCGCATGCACGCGGCGTACTATCGTCCGGGTGGCGTCTATCGCGATCTGCCGGACGCGATGCCGCAATACAAGGCATCGAAGATCCGCAACGCGAAAGCGCTCGACAGGATGAACGAGAACCGTCAGGGTTCGTTGCTCGACTTCATCGAGGATTTCTTCAATCGTTTCCCGGGTTGTGTCGACGAGTACGAAACGCTCCTCACCGACAACCGCATCTGGAAGCAGCGTCTCGTGGGCATCGGCGTGGTGAGCCCGGAGCGCGCGTTGCAGATGGGCCTGTCCGGGGCGATGCTGCGCGGCTCGGGCATCGAGTGGGACTTGCGCAAGAAGCAGCCGTACGAGGTGTACGACCAGCTCGACTTCGATATCCCCGTCGGCGTGAATGGCGATTGCTATGACCGTTATCTGGTGCGCGTGGAAGAAATGCGGCAGTCCACCCGCATCGCCAAACAGTGCATTGCGTGGCTGCGCAAGAATCCCGGCCCTGTGATGGTCGATAATCACAAGGTTGCACCGCCTTCGCGCGTCGGCATGAAGAGCAACATGGAAGAGCTGATTCACCATTTCAAGCTCTTCACCGAAGGCTTCCACGTGCCGGAAGGCGAAACGTACGCGGCGGTCGAACATCCGAAGGGCGAGTTTGGCATCTACCTGATTTCGGATGGCGCGAACAAGCCGTATCGCCTGAAGATTCGCGCGCCGGGCTATGCACACCTCGCATCGCTCGACGAAATGGCGCGAGGCCACATGATCGCCGACGCTGTGACGATCATCGGTACGCAAGACATCGTGTTCGGCGAGATCGATCGCTGATTTCATCGCCACCTGCACGGCGCGCGCATCGGGGCGCCGTTCATGGAAATGCGAACGCAATAACAGGAATCCGCAGGAACGCCAGGTCTGCCGCAACATGAAGGGCGCGGCAGGTTTTCGTTCGGTAGGAATTGAAAGAGTCGTGTCTGAAAATGATCTCAGCTGAAGGCCTGAAAGAAATCGATCGCGCGGTCGCGAAATATCCCGCCGAGCAAAAGCAATCGGCGGTGATGGCGGCGCTCGCTGTCGCTCAGGAAGAGCATGGTTGGCTCTCGCCCGAGCTCATGCAGTTCGTGGCCGATTACCTGAGCATGCCGCCGGTCGCGGTGCAGGAAGTCGCCACGTTCTACACGATGTACGAGCTGAAGCCGGTCGGCAAACACAAGATCACGCTGTGCACGAATCTGCCTTGCCAGCTCGGGCCGGACGGCGGTTCGGACAGCGCCGCCGAGTATCTCAAGCAGAAGCTTGGAATCGATTTCGGCGAGACCACCGCGGACGGCAAGTTCACGCTCAAAGAAGGCGAGTGCTTTGGCGCATGTGGCGACGCACCGGTGATGCTCGTGAACAACCACCGTATGTGCAGCTTCATGAGCCGCGAGAAGATCGACCAGTTGATCGAGGAACTTTCGAAATGACGTCACTCCACGATCGTCACATCAAGCCGCTGATCCTCGCTGGCCTTAACGGCGAGAACTGGCATCTCGAGGATTACGTTGCGCGCGGCGGCTACAAGCAGCTGCGCCGCATTCTCGAAGAAAAGATTCCGGCCGAGCAGGTGATCGCCGACGTCAAGGCGTCGGGTCTACGCGGCCGCGGCGGTGCGGGCTTTCCGACCGGCCTGAAGTGGAGCTTCATGCCGCGTCAGTTCCCGGGGCAGAAATATCTCGTCTGCAACTCGGACGAAGGCGAGCCGGGCACGTTCAAGGATCGCGACATCCTGCGCTGGAATCCGCACGCGCTGATCGAAGGCATGGCCATCGGCGCGTACGCGATGGGCATCACCGTCGGCTACAACTACATCCACGGCGAGATTTTCGAAGTCTATCGGGTGTTCGAAGCGGCGCTCGAAGAAGCGCGCGCGGCCGGCTATCTCGGCGCGAACATTCTGGGCTCCGGCTTCTCGTTCGAGCTGTATGCGCATCATGGTTACGGCGCGTATATCTGCGGCGAAGAAACCGCGCTGCTCGAATCGCTGGAAGGCAAGAAGGGCCAGCCGCGCTTCAAGCCGCCGTTCCCGGCGAGCTTCGGCGTGTACGGCAAGCCGACCACCATCAACAACACCGAGACCTTCGCGGCCGTGCCGTTCCTGCTGGAAGTCGGCCCGCAGAATTATCTCGAGCTCGGCAAGCCGAACAACGGCGGCACCAAGATCTTCTCCGTGTCCGGCGACGTCAATCGTCCGGGCAACTACGAGGTTCCGCTCGGCACGCCGTTCTCGACGCTGATGGAACTGGCGGGCGGCGTGCGCGGCAAGTCGGTCAAGGCCGTGATTCCGGGCGGTTCGTCCGCGCCGGTCGTGCCGGGCGACATGATGCTCGCGACCGACATGGACTACGATTCGATCGCGAAGGCCGGTTCGATGCTGGGTTCGGGCGCGGTCATCGTGATGAACGAAACGCGCTGCATGGTGCGCTCTCTGCTGCGCCTGTCGTACTTCTACTATGAAGAGTCGTGCGGTCAGTGCACGCCTTGCCGCGAAGGCACCGGCTGGCTATACCGCGTGGTGCACCGGATCGAGCATGGTCTTGGCCGCAAGGAAGATCTGGATCTGCTCAACTCGGTCGCCGAGAACATCATGGGCCGCACGATCTGCGCGCTCGGCGATGCAGCGGCGATGCCCGTGCGCGGCATGCTCAAGCACTTCTGGGACGAATTCGAATATCACGTCGAGCACAAGCATTGTCTCGTCGGCGGGCACGCGCATCACGCGAGCACCGAAGCGCTTACCGCGTAATCAGGCGCGCAGTCCGTTGCGCGACAGAGGGTTGAGGATATCTATCCATCATGGTTGAACTAGAAATTGACGGCAAGACGGTCGAGGTGCCTGAAGGCAGCATGGTGATCCAGGCTGCGCACAAGGTCGACACTTACATTCCTCACTTCTGCTATCACAAGAAGCTTTCGATCGCGGCGAACTGCCGGATGTGCCTCGTCGAAGTCGAAAAGATGCCGAAGGCCGTCCCCGCCTGCGCGACGCCCGTGTCGGCCGGCATGATCGTGCGCACCACCTCCGACAAGGCCGTGAAGGCGCAACAGTCGGTGATGGAATTCCTGCTCATCAATCACCCGCTCGATTGTCCGATCTGCGATCAGGGCGGCGAGTGCCAGTTGCAGGATCTGGCTGTCGGTTACGGCAAGTCCCAGTCGCGCTATAGCGAAGAAAAGCGCGTGGTGTTCCACAAGAACGTGGGTCCGCTCATCTCGATGGAAGAGATGTCGCGCTGCATCCACTGCACGCGCTGCGTGCGCTTCGGCCAGGAAATCGCCGGCGTGATGGAACTCGGCATGCTGGGCCGCGGCGAGCATTCGGAAATCACGTCGTTCGTCGGGAAGACGGTGGATTCGGAACTGTCGGGCAACATGATCGATCTGTGCCCGGTTGGCGCCCTGACCAGCAAGCCGTTCCGCTACAGCGCGCGGACGTGGGAATTGTCGCGCCGCAAGTCGGTGAGCCCGCACGACTCCGTCGGCGCGAACCTCGTCGTGCAGGTGAAGAACAATCGTGTGATGCGCGTTCTGCCGATGGAGAACGAAGCCATCAACGAATGCTGGATCTCGGACAAGGACCGCTTCTCATACGAAGGCCTGAACAGCGACGAGCGTCTCACCACGCCGATGCTCAAGCAAGGCGGCAACTGGATCGAAACCGACTGGCAGACCGCGCTCGAATACGTCGCGAAGGGTCTGAAGGGCATCAAGGCGGATCATGGCGCGAACGCCATCGCCGCTCTGGCCACGCCGCACGGCACGGTCGAAGAACTGCATCTGCTGAAGCAACTGGCTGAAGGCGTCGGCACGCCGAATATCGATTTTCGTCTGCGTCAGAGCGATTTCTCGGCGCCGGCCGGCATTGGTGCGCCCTGGCTCGGCACGAAGATCGCGGATCTGTCGACCATCGACACCGCGTTCGTGATCGGCTCGTTCCTGCGCCGCGATCATCCGCTGTTCGCCGCGCGTCTGCGTCAGGCCGCGAAGAACGGCGCGAAGATCACGTTCCTCAACGCCAGTAATGACGACTCACTGATCCCGACCGCGCATCGTCTGGTCGCCGCGCCTTCCGCGTGGCTCGATCAGCTCGCGAGCATCGCGGCGGCGGTCGGCGAAGCGCGCGGCGTCGCAGTGCCTGACGCGTTCGCGGGTCGCGAAGCATCGGCGGCGGCGAAGGATGTCGCGGCATCGCTGTCGGCGGGCGAAGTGCGCGTGGTGCTGCTCGGCAACCTCGCGGTTCAGCATCCCGACTTTGCACAGATTCAGGCGGCGGCCCAGTGGATCGCCGACAATACCGGCGCGACGCTCGGCTTCCTCACGGAAGGCGCGAATTCGGTCGGCGCGCATCTCGTTGATGCATTGCCGGGCGAGGGCGGCCTCAACGCACGCGAAGTGTTCGAGCAGCCGCGCAAGGCTTACGTGCTGCTGAACGCGGAACCGGAATACGACACGGCGAATCCGGCGCAGGCCATCGCCGCGCTCAAGGCGGCGGAAATGGTCGTCGTGATGTCGCCGTTCAAGCACGGCATGGATTACGCGGACGTGTTGCTGCCGATCGCACCGTTCACGGAAACGTCGGGCACGTTCGTCAACGCGGAAGGCACGGCACAGTCGTTCAACGGCGTCGTGCGCGCGCTGGGCGACACGCGTCCGGGCTGGAAGGTGCTGCGCGTGCTGGGCACGATCCTCGGTCTGCCGGGCTTCGAGTTCGACACGGCTGAAGAAGTGCGCATCGCCGCGCTCGGTACGGGCGATCTGAGCTCGCGTCTGTCGAACAAGACGACGGTGCAAGCGAAGCGCGCGGCATCGAACGTCGCGCTGAACGGCAGCGGCCTGCAGCGTCTCGCCGATGTGCCGATCTATCACGCCGATGCGCTCGTGCGCCGCGCGCCGTCGCTGCATCTGACGGCAGCCGCACGCGACGCGAACGTGGCCGGCTTGCCGACCGCGCTCTTCGAGAAGCTCGGTCTGAAGGACGGCGAAGCAGTGCGTATCAAGCAAGGCAGTCTGTCGGTGACGTTGCCCGCGGTCCGCGACGCGAATCTCGCGGAGTCGGTGGTCCGCGTGTCGGCGGGCACGGCGGCTGGCGCCGCGCTCGGCGGCCTGTTCGGTGAACTGGTAGTGGAGAAGGCGTAAAAATGGGCTTGTTCGATACGATCAACGCAGGCGGCACGCAGATTCTCGGCGTCGCATGGCCGACGGTGTGGGCGCTCGTCCGCATCCTCGTGGTTGCGGTTGTCATCCTGCTGTGCGTGGCGTACCTGATTCTCTGGGAACGCAAGCTCATCGGCTGGATGCACGTGCGTCTCGGCCCGAATCGCGTCGGCCCGGCCGGTCTGCTGCAGCCGATCGCGGACGTGCTGAAGCTTCTGCTCAAGGAAGTGATTCAGCCGACAGCGGCCAGCAAGTGGATCTACATGATCGCGCCGATCATGACCGTGGTGCCCGCGTTCGCGGTCTGGGCGGTGATTCCGTTCCAGGCGCAGGCGGTGCTCGGCGACATCAACGCCGGCCTCCTTTACGCCATGGCGATCTCGTCGATCGGCGTGTATGGCGTGATTCTCGCTGGCTGGGCCTCGAACTCGAAGTACGCGTTCCTCGGCGCGATGCGCGCCGCGGCGCAGATGGTGTCCTACGAAATCTCAATGGGCTTCGCGCTCGTCGTGGTGCTGATGGTCGCGGGCACGCTGAACATGTCCGACATCGTGCACTCGCAACAGCGCGGCATGTTCGCGGGCTGGGGCATCAACTTCCTGTCGTGGAACTGGCTGCCGCTCTTGCCGATGTTCGTCGTGTACTTCATCTCGGGCATCGCTGAAACGAACCGTCACCCGTTCGACGTGGTGGAAGGCGAATCGGAAATCGTCGCGGGTCACATGATCGATTACTCGGGCATGGCGTTCGCGCTGTTCTTCCTCGCCGAGTACATCAACATGATCGTGATCTCCGCGATCGCCACGACGCTGTTCCTCGGCGGCTGGGATGCACCGTTCGGCTTCCTGTCTTTCATTCCGGGCGTATTCTGGTTCGTTTTCAAGGTTTTCCTGCTGCTGTCGGTGTTCATCTGGGCGCGTGCGACTTTCCCGCGTTACCGCTACGACCAGATCATGCGTCTGGGTTGGAAGGTGTTCCTGCCGGTGTCGGTGATCTGGGTGGTCGTGGTCGGCTTCTGGATCATGTCGCCGCTCAACATCTGGAAGTGAGACAAGGGCGGACGAAATCATCATGAACGCAATTCAGAACTTCTTCAAAACCTTCTTCCTGGCCGAACTGCTGAAGGGTCTGGCGCTGACGGGTCGTTATACGTTCCAGCGCAAGATCACGGTGCAGTTCCCGGAGGAAAAGACCCCGATCTCGCCGCGGTTCCGCGGTCTGCATGCGCTGCGCCGGTACGAAAACGGCGAAGAACGCTGCATCGCCTGCAAGCTGTGCGAAGCGGTGTGCCCGGCGATGGCGATCACGATCGAATCGGAAACGCGCGCGGACAACACCCGTCGCACGACGCGTTACGACATCGACCTGACCAAGTGCATTTTCTGCGGTTTCTGCGAAGAGAGCTGCCCGGTCGATTCGATCGTCGAGACGCACATCCTCGAATATCACGGCGAAAAGCGCGGCGATCTGTACTTCACGAAGGACATGCTGCTCGCCGTGGGCGATCGTTACGAAACGGAAATCGCCGCGTCGAAGGCGGCGGACGCGCCTTATCGCTGATATGCGTTCGATGCCGGAACCAGGCGTTCCGGCGTCGCGCCAGCGATTTTGTTGTTGCTGTTTGGCACACTGCGGCGAGCGCCGAGGATGCATTCTGTCCACGAGCGCCGACACACCATGCCTGATGATGGCCTAACGATGAACCGGTAATCATGGAATTCACAACCGTACTGTTCTATATCTTCGCGCTGCTGCTGACCGTGTCGGCGCTGAAGGTGATCACCTCGCGCAACCCGGTGTCATCCGCGCTCTTCCTCGTGCTCTCGTTCTTCAACGCGGCCGCGATCTGGATGCTGCTGCAAGCCGAATTCCTCGCGATTCTGCTGGTTCTCGTGTACGTGGGCGCCGTGATGGTGCTGTTCCTCTTCGTCGTGATGATGCTCGACATCAACGTTGATGTCCTGCGGCGGGATTTCAAGCGCTTCGTGCCGCTCGCGAGCATCGTCGGCGCGATCATCGTGATCGAGACGGCGCTGATCCTGTGGCACGGCTACGGCGCGACGACGACTCCGCTGCGCGACGCTTCGGCTGGCGCGGGCGTTTCGGGCGCGGCGCTGATGCCGAACACGCAACTGATCGGCAAGGTCATCTACACGGACTACATCTTCGCGTTCGAAATTGCGGGCCTCGTGCTGCTGGTCGCGATCATCGCGGCGATCTCGCTCACGATCCGCGACAAGAAGGACAAGAAGACGCAAACGGTCAGCCAGCAGGTCAAGGTGCGCGCGCAGGACCGCGTGCGCATCGTGAAGATGAAGTCCGAGACGGAGGCGCCTGACGCCGCTACGGAACCTGCCGTGACCGGAAACATCGGCGCGGGCACGGTCGACAACAAGGGCTGAGCGCGAAGGAGAAATCGAATATGTTGAGTCTTGCCCATTACCTCGTGCTCGGTGCGATCCTGTTTGCGATCAGCATCGTCGGCATCTTCCTGAACCGGCGCAACGTCATCATCATCCTGATGGCCATCGAATTGATGCTGCTCGCGGTGAACACCAATTTCGTCGCGTTCTCGCACTATCTGGGCGACGTGCACGGCCAGATTTTCGTGTTCTTCGTGCTGACCGTGGCTGCGGCTGAAGCCGCGATCGGTCTCGCGATTCTCGTGACCCTGTTCCGTAGCCTCGACACGATCAACGTCGAGGACCTCGATCAGCTCAAAGGTTAATTTCAGGCAAGGCTGTTATGTCCACGACACTCAATGAAAACCTCCTGCTCGCGGTCCCGCTGGCGCCGCTGGCCGGCTCGCTGATCGCAGGGCTATTCGGGAAGGCGGTAGGGCGCAAGGGCTCGCATCGCATCACGATCCTCGGCGTCTTCATCTCGTTCATCCTCTCCGCGATCGTCTTCAACGACGTGATGCACGGCGCGAGCTTCAACGCGACCATCTACGAGTGGATGAACGTCGGCACGCTCAAGATGGAAGTCGGCTTCCTGGTCGACTCGCTCACGGCAATGATGATGGTCATCGTGACCTTCGTCTCGCTGATGGTGCACATCTACACGATCGGCTACATGGCGGACGAGGAAGTGGGCTACGAGCGCTTCTTCTCGTACATCTCGCTCTTCACGTTCTCGATGCTGATGCTCGTCATGAGCAACAACTTCCTGCAACTGTTCTTCGGCTGGGAAGCGGTGGGTCTCGTGTCGTACCTGCTGATCGGCTTCTACTTCACGCGTGAGAGCGCGATCTACGCCAACATGAAGGCGTTCATCGTGAACCGCGTGGGCGACTTCGGTTTTCTGCTGGGTATCGGCCTGTTGCTCGCGTTCTCCGGTTCGCTGAATTACGGCGACGTGTTCGCGCAAGGCGACAAGCTCGCGACGATGACGTTCCCCGGCACGCAATGGGGTCTGCTGACGGTCGCGTGCGTGTGCCTCTTCATCGGCGCGATGGGTAAGTCCGCGCAGTTCCCGCTGCACGTCTGGCTGCCGGACTCGATGGAAGGCCCGACGCCGATCTCCGCGCTGATTCACGCGGCGACCATGGTGACGGCCGGCATTTTCATGGTGACGCGCATGTCGCCGCTGTTCGAACATTCGGATGCGGCGCTTTCGTTCGTTACGGTGATCGGCGCGATCACGGCCTTGTTCATGGGCTTCCTCGGCGTCGTTCAGAACGACATCAAGCGGGTGGTCGCGTACTCCACGCTCTCGCAGCTCGGCTACATGACGGTGGCGCTCGGCGTATCGGCGTATCCGGTCGCCGTGTTCCACCTCGGCACGCACGCGTTCTTCAAGGCGCTGCTGTTCCTCGGCGCGGGCTCGGTCATCATCGGCATGCACCACGATCAGGACATGCGCAACATGGGCGGCCTGCGCAAGTACATGCCGATCACCTGGATCACGTCGCTGATCGGGTCGCTCGCGCTGATCGGCACGCCGTTTTTCTCGGGCTTCTACTCGAAGGATTCGATCATCGAAGCCGTGAAGTACTCGCATCTGGCGGGCTCGGGCTTCGCGTACTTCGCGGTGGTCGCGAGCGTGTTCGTCACGTCGCTGTACTCGTTCCGCATGTATTTCATGGTGTTCCACGGCGAAGAACGCTTCCGCGGTCCGAAGCATCCCGACTCGCCGATGGGCCAGGCCGAAGCGCACGGTCACGGTCATGACGCGCACGGTCACGACGATCATGGTCACGGCCACGCTCATGTGCCGCATGAAACGCCCTGGGTGGTGACGCTGCCGCTCGTGCTGCTCGCGATTCCGTCGATCATCATCGGCGCGATCATGATCGGCCCGATGATCTACGGCGACTTCTTCGCGCACGGCGTCGCGTTCGACAAGGTGATCTTCATCGGCGAGAACCACGAAGGCCTGAAGGAAATGGCCGAAGAGTTCCACGGCTGGATGGCGATGGCGCTGCACGGCATCATCACGCCGGGACCGGTGTGGCTCGCGGCGCTGGGTGTGATCGTCGCGTGGTTCTTCTATATGAAGCGTCCGGATCTGCCGGCGGTCGTCGCAAAGACGTTCCGTCCGATCTACGTGCTGCTCGACAACAAGTACTACTGCGACAAGATCAACGAGATCGTGTTCGCGAAGGGCGCGGTCGCCATCGGCCGTGGCTTGTGGAAAGAGGGCGATGTGGTCGTCATCGACGGCATCGTCAACGGCAGTGCGCGGTTCATGGGCTGGTTCGCCGGTGTGATCCGCTTCCTTCAATCCGGTTACATCTATCACTACGCGTTCGCCATGATTATCGGCATGTTGGGGCTCTTGACCCTGTTTGTGACGCTCGGCGGCAAATAAGGCGAGGGATCCTATGCACTCTTTTCCGATTCTCAGTGTCGCGATCTGGCTGCCGATCATTTTCGGCTTGCTGGTACTCGCAGTTGGCAACGATCAGAACCCGGCGCCCGCGCGCTGGGTCGCGCTGATCGGCTCGGTGCTCGGGCTGATCGTCACGATTCCGCTCATCACCGGCTTCGATACGTCGACGGCCGCGCTGCAGTTCGTCGAGCAGTCGAACTGGATCGAACGCTTCAACATCACGTACCACCTCGGTGTGGACGGCATCTCGATGTGGTTCGTCGTGCTGACCGCGCTCATCACGGTGATCGTCGTGATCGCCGGCTGGGAAGTGATCACCGAGCGCGTGTCGCAGTACATGGCCGCGTTCCTGATTCTCTCGGGCATCATGATCGGCGTGTTTTCGACGGCGGACGGCCTGCTGTTCTACGTGTTCTTCGAGGCCACGCTGATTCCGATGTACATCATCATCGGCGTGTGGGGCGGCCCGAATCGCGTGTACGCGGCGTTCAAGTTCTTCCTGTACACGCTGGCCGGTTCGCTTCTGATGCTGGTCGCGCTGCTGTATCTGTACACGCAGACGCACACGTTCGATCTCGCCACGTGGCACGCCGCGAAGCTCGACATGACGCCGCAGGTGCTGCTCTTCATCGCGTTCTTCCTGGCCTTCGCCGTGAAGGTGCCGATGTGGCCGGTGCACACGTGGTTGCCGGACGCGCACGTGGAAGCGCCGACGGGCGGCTCGGTCGTGCTGGCGGCGATCATGCTGAAGCTCGGCGCGTACGGTTTCCTGCGCTTTTCGCTGCCGATCGCGCCGGACGCGAGCCACTTCCTCGCGCCTGTCGTCATCACGCTGTCGCTGATCGCGGTGATCTACATCGGCCTCGTCGCACTGGTGCAGGCTGACATGAAGAAGCTCGTCGCGTATTCGTCGATCGCGCACATGGGCTTCGTCACGCTCGGCTTTTTCATGTTCGGCCCGTCGAGCCAGCTCGGCGTGGAAGGCGCGATCATCCAGATGATCTCGCACGGCTTCATCTCCGGCGCGATGTTCCTTTCGATCGGCGTGCTCTATGACCGCGTGCACTCGCGTCAGATCGCGGATTACGGCGGTGTCGTCAACACGATGCCGAAGTTCGCCGCGTTCGCGATGCTCTTCGCGATGGCCAACTGTGGCTTGCCGGGCACCTCGGGTTTCGTCGGCGAATTCATGGTGATTCTGGCGGCCGTGAAGTACAACTTCTGGATCGCCTTCCTCGCCACGTTCACGCTGATTCTGGGTGCGGCCTACACGCTGTGGATGTACAAGCGCGTGTACTTCGGCGCGGTCGCCAACGACCACGTCGCGAAGCTCAAGGACATCAACAAGCGCGAGTTCCTGATGCTCGCCATCCTCGCGCTCTTCACGCTGTATATGGGTCTGCATCCGAAGCCCTTTACCGATGTGATGCACGAATCCGTGGCAAACCTGCTCTCCCACGTCGCGCAGTCCAAGCTGCCGCTGGCTCAGTAACGTCGTGCGGAGGAACTAAAAGATCATGCAAAACGCCTCTATGAGTATTCTTTGGCCTGACGCGATCCTGATGGGCGCGGTCGTTCTGGCCTGGCTGAACGACACGGTGTTCGGCGAGAAGAGCCGCGGCACGACGTATCTGATCGCGCTCGTCTCGACGATCGTCGTCGGCGTGTGGTTCGCCGCCACGGCGCTCGACCCGACGCCGCATTACTTCTTCACGCGCATGTACATCGTCGATCCGTTCGCGAGCGCGATGAAGGCGGTGGTGTGTCTCGGCTACGCGGTGTCGATCATCTATTCGAAGAAGTATCTCGAAGACCGCGACCTGTTCCGCGGCGACTTCTTCCTGCTCGGGATGTTCTCGCTGCTCGGCCAGTGCGTGATGATTTCGGGCAACAACTTCCTCACGCTGTATCTCGGCCTGGAACTGATGTCGCTGTCGCTGTACGCGGTGATCGCGCTGCGCAAGGACTCGCCGCAGTCGAACGAATCGGCGATGAAGTACTACGTGCTCGGCGCGCTCGCATCCGGCTTCCTGCTGTACGGCATCTCGATGCTCTACGGCGCGACCGGCTCGCTTGAACTGAACGAAGTGCTGAAGGCCGTCGCTTCGGGCCGCATCAACGATGCCGTCCTGCTGTTCGGAGTGATCTTCGTCGTCGCGGGCGTCGCGTTCAAGATGGGCGCCGTGCCGTTCCACATGTGGGTGCCGGACGTCTATCAAGGCGCACCGACCGCGATGACGCTGCTCACCGGCGGCGGTCCGAAGGTCGCGGCATTCGCGTGGGGCCTGCGCTTCCTTGTGATGGGCCTGCTGCCGTTCGCGGTGGATTGGCAGGAGATGCTCGTGATCCTCGCGGCGTTGTCGCTCATCGTCGGCAATATCACGGGTATCGTGCAGAAGAACATCAAGCGGATGCTCGCTTACTCGGCCATCTCCAATATGGGGTTCGTGCTGCTCGGCCTGCTCGCCGGCGTGGTCGACGGCAAGGTGACGGGCGCGGCCGGCGCATACAGCTCGGCGATGTTCTACAGCATCATCTATCTCGTGACGACGCTCGGCACCTTCGGCGTGGTGATGCTGCTCGCGCGCCGCGACTTCGAAGCCGAAATGCTCGAAGACTTCAAGGGCCTGAACCAGCGCAGCCCCGTGTTCGCGTTCGTCATGATGATCATGATGTTCTCGCTCGCCGGCATTCCGCCGACGGTCGGCTTCTACGCGAAGCTCGCCGTGCTCGAAGCGACGATGAATGCCGGCCTCACGTGGCTCGCCGTTCTCGCCGTGATGACCTCGCTCGTGGGCGCGTTCTACTACCTGCGTGTCGTGAAGCTGATGTACTTCGATGCGCCGCAAGACGCATCGCCGATCGTCGCTGGCGGCCTCAACCGCTCGCTGCTCGCATTCAACGGCCTGGCCGTGCTGGTGCTCGGCCTCGTGCCGGGTCCGCTGATGACGGCGTGCCTGACGGCGATCTCGCACACGCTGCCGCTGTAATGTCGGCGGCAGGCTGGTTCATCGTCCTGTTGGCGCTCGTTCTCGCCAATGTGCCGTTCCTGAATCAGCGTCTCTTCGCCCTCGTCCCGGTGCGCCTTGCGGCGCCGACGGGACGCAAGGCGGCGAAGAAGAGCGCGTGGATTCGCATCGGCGAACTGATCGTTCTTTACTTCGTGGTCGGCGCGCTCGGCTTCATGCTGGAAGCGCGCGCCGGCAACCGGTTCGATCAGGGATGGCAGTTTTATGCCGTCACCTTCAGTCTCTTCATCGTGCTGGCCTTCCCGGGCTTCACGTATCAGTATCTCGTCAAACGCCGCTGACGGCTTTTCGCCGTCGGCAGCTTGCTTCAAAGCACAGGGCTCAAGATGGCAGATCATTCCTCGATTCCCGGCAATGACGACGGCCTCATCGAAAAGAAGGTCGAAAGCGTCACGTTGCACGAGGGCAAATTCCTTACGTTGAAACGCGATACCGTGGAATTGCCCGACGGCAAGCACGCGACGCGCGAGTTCGTCGAGCATCCCGGTGCGGTGATGATCCTGCCGGTCTTCGACGACGGCCGTGTGCTGCTCGAACGCCAGTTCCGTTATCCGGTGGGTCGCGTGCTGCTCGAATTTCCGGCGGGCAAGCTCGATCCCAACGAAGACGAGCTGACGTGCGCGAAGCGCGAGCTGCAGGAAGAGACGGGCTACACGGCGCGCGAGTGGACGTTCCTCACGCGCATCCATCCGGTGATTTCGTATTCGACCGAGTTCATCGACATTTATCTTGCGCGCGGCCTGCATGCGGGCGATGCGAAGCTCGACGAGGGCGAGTTCCTCGAAACCTTCATCGCCGACGAAGTGCAGTTGATGAACTGGGTGAAGGACGGCAGCATCAGCGACGTGAAGACGATCATCGGTGTCTTCTGGCTGGAGAAGATTCGCTCGGGCGAATGGAAGCTCGGCGAGACGATCACGGACTGATCGGTTGCCAATCCGACTCATGCAAAAGCGGCCTCGACAGCCGCTTTTGTCGTTTTTGCGTCAGTAAAAGCGTCGGAGGGGCCGACCGGCTAGAATGAATGATTCGTCGCGCGGCGGTCGTCGGCATCTGTCCGATTTTTAGAACGATCGTTCACAAAACGCGATTTTGAGATAAACTTCACCGAAGCCCCATCAGCATGAAGGTCCTCGATTTAAAGTGCTCGCACGAACACCGGTTCGAAGGCTGGTTTGCCTCGACCGAGGAGTTCGAGTCGCAGTTGTCGCGCAAGCTGGTTGCGTGTCCGGTTTGCTCGGCGACGGACGTGAGTCGCATGCCGTCCGCGCCGCGCCTGAATCTGTCGTCGGCGCGAGGCGAGGCAGTGCCACAGGCTACGCAGGCGCAAGCCGCGCCCGAGTCGGCGGCACTTCAGGCGCGCGCATTGAAGTTCATGCGCGAGTTGATCGAGAAGACCGAAAACGTGGGCGAGCGGTTTGCCGAGGAGGCGCGGCGCATTCATTACAACGAGGCGCCGGCGCGCAACATTCGCGGCGTCACGACGCCTGAAGACGCGCATGCCTTGCTCGAGGAAGGGATCGACGTGATGCCGTTGCCTGTTCCGGAAGCATTGAAGGAGCCGCTGCAGTAAGTCTTGCGCGCGGCGTCTCTTCTGGCTCCGGAATGAGCCATAAGGGAGACTCCGCGCATGAACCTCAGTTATTCCCCCGCCGACGACGCCTTTCGCGCCGACGTCCGCATCTGGCTCGAAGCCAGTCTTCCTCGCGCGCTGCGCGACAAAGTTCTCCATCACAAGCGTCTGACCCGCGACGATTACGCGAACTGGCACAAGCTGCTCGCGTCGCGCGGATGGTCGGCAATCGCGTGGCCGAAGGAATACGGCGGCCCCGGCTGGGACGTGACGCAACGGCATATCTGGGACGAGGAATGCGCCCGGGCCGGCGCGCCGATGGTGCTGCCTTTTGGCGTAATGATGGTCGCGCCGGTGCTCATGAAGTACGGCAGCGACGAGCAGAAGTCGCGCTATCTCCCGCGCATTCTCGACGCCACCGACTGGTGGTGCCAGGGCTACTCGGAACCCGGCTCGGGCTCCGATCTCGCGTCGCTGCGCACGCGCGCAGAACGACGCGGCGATCACTACATCGTGAACGGCCAGAAGACGTGGACCACGCTCGGCCAGCACGCCGACATGATGTTCTGCCTCGTGCGCACCGATCCCGAAGCGAAGAAACAGGAAGGCATCTCGTTTCTTCTGATCGACATGAAGACGCCGGGCATCACCGTTCGCCCGATCATCACGCTCGATGAGGATCACGAAGTCAACGAAGTCTTCTTCGAGGACGTCGAAGTGCCGGCTGAGAATCTCGTCGGTGAGGAAAATCGCGGCTGGACGTATGCGAAGTATCTGCTCGGCCACGAGCGCACGGGCATTGCGCGCGTCGGGCTGTCGAAGCGCGAGTTGCTGTTTCTCAAGCGACTCGCTCTGGACCGCAACAAGGCCGGCAAGCCGCTCCTGCACGATCCGGTCTTCGCCGCGAAAATCGCCGCGCTCGAAATCGAATTGATGGCGCTCGAAGTGACGGTTCAGCGCGTGATCGCGAGCGAGGCGGGCGGCAAGGGTCCGGGACCGGAAGCGTCGATGCTGAAGATCAAAGGCACCGAAGTGCAGCAGGCGCTGACCGAGTTGATGGTCGAAGCAATCGGCCCGCAGGCAGCCGCCTTCGATCCCGCATTCCTCGAAGGCGAGCGCCCGCATAGCATCACGGGCGACGACGATGCCGCGCCGCTCGCCGCGTACTACTTCAACTTCCGCAAGACATCGATCTACGGCGGATCGAACGAGATTCAAAAGAACATCATCGCGCAGATGATTCTGGGACTTTGAGGAGCGGCGCATGGACTTTACTTTCAGCGATGAACAGCAGCAGTTCCGCGATGCGCTGCGCCGTTATCTCGACAAGGCATATGCGTTCGATGCGCGGCAGAAGATCGTCGCGTCGGAGGCGGGCGTCGATGAAAAACATTGGCGCGCGTTCGCCGAACTGGGTCTCCTCGCGCTGCCGGTTCCCGAAGCGCAGGGCGGCTTCGATGGCGGTCCGGTCGACATGCTCGTCGTGATGCAGGAGCTCGGGCGTGCGCTCGTCGTCGAACCGTATTGGGCGACGGCTGTAGGCATCGAAGCGCTGCGGCTCGCTGCGCAGAAGGGCAGTGCGATCGCCAGCGAGTTGCTCGAACGGGCGGGGCGCGGCGAGATCCGTCTTTCGGTCGCGTTTCACGAGCCGCACGCGCGCTACGATCTCTTCGATCTGCGCACCACTGCGAGCGGCGAAGGCGAGCGCTTCACGCTGGAAGGCACGAAGTCGATGGTCCAGCATGGCGCGCAGGCCGATTACTGGATCGTGCCGGCGCGCGCGGAAGGCGAAATGGCGCTGTTCATCGTCGGGAAAGATGCAGCAAAGGTTGGCATTACCGAGTACCGCACGATCGACGGGCAGCGCGCCGCAACGCTCACCTTCGACGCGACGCCCGCGATGCGCCTCGCTGGCCGCGATACGGGCGCCGCGACCTTCGAGCGAATCGCCGACTACGCGACATTTCTGCTATGCGCGGAAGCGCTCGGCGCACTCGATGCGCTCAATCGTGCGACCGTCGACTATACGAAGGAACGCCAGCAGTTCGGCATGCCGATCGCGCGCTTTCAGGCGCTGCAGCATCGCATGGTCGAGATGTTGATCCACGCGGAGCAGGCGCGCTCGATCACGTATCTGTCCGCCGCGCGTTACGCGAGCGACGATGCCGCGACGCGCGCACAAGCTGTCTCGGCCGCGAAGGTGCGCGTCGGTCAGGCCGCGCGCTTCGTCGGACAACAGGCGGTGCAGTTGCACGGCGGCATGGGCATGACCAACGAACTGCCCGCGGCGCACTGGTTCAAGCGCCTGTCGATCATCGAGACGACGCTTGGCGATGTCGATCATCATCTCGCGCGCTTCGCGATGCTCCCCGCTTTTTCCGTTACCGAAGACTGACGCTCATCGAGGAGCTTTTGCATGAAATACGCTTATGAAGATTTCGACATCGGCAGCGCAGTGCAGTTGAGCGCGCACACGTTCACGAGAGAAGAGATCGTCGGATTCGCCGAGCGTTATGATCCGCAGCCTTTTCATCTGTCGGAGGCGGCTGGCGAGGCGTCGCATTTTGGCGGACTTGTCGCGAGCGGCTGGAACACGTGTTCCGCGATGATGGGCATTCTTGTGCGCGACATGGTCGGCGATTCGACCTCGATGGGCTCCCCCGGCCTCGATAACATTCGGTGGATCAAGCCCGTGCGCGTCGGCGATACGGTGCGGCTTACCGTGCGCGTGCTCGACAAGCGCGTGTCGAAGAGCAAGCCGGATCGCGGGATCGTGCAGACGCGATGGGAAGCGCACAACCAGCATGGCGAGGTCGTGCTGACGGTGGATTCTGCTGCGCTGTTCGGGTTGCGTAATCCGGGCGGCGAGGGATGAGAGTGGTTGGGGCGTTCGCCGGATCCCGGGTTCGTGTCGGTTTATTAGCACTGCCCCTCCCCGGGGCGGGGGTCACTTTCTTTGCTGCTGCAAAGAAAGTAACCAAAGAAAGCAGCTTCTCACCGCCCGCGGTCACACGCACGTTGGCCATGCTTGCCAGCCCGCGGTGGCACTCGCCTAAGTGTCGCCCTCGAAGGACCTACCGGGCTTGGCTCGCGCACGGTCTGACACATCGCACTACAGAACAAACTGGTTCAGCACCAAATGGCTCCGGCCCGCTTCGCGGCCGACCGCTCAATCGGGTTTGCGCGCTCTTCCTTGCTGACGCCGCCATCTCAATGCACTGCACATGTGCTCCGTTGGTTTCCCCTGCATACCCAACGGCAGCGCGTAGCGCTGTGCCGAAGCTATTTCGTGCTGAACCAGCACGCTTAAACAATTGGAGCGGCGGACCGTGCGCGGTCCAAGCCTCGCGAGACCTACGAGGGCACTCGCTACTGCCGGGCCATTAGGCTAATCGCCTGTGCCGCGGCCGGTGTGAAGTGCTTAGGCTGGGGATAGCTGTTTCTTTGGTTACTTTCTTTGCAGCAGCAAAGAAAGTGACTGCCGCCCCGCACAGGGGCAACACAAATAGACCGACACGAACCCGGGATCCGGCGACAAAATCCAAGCATTCGCACGAACCCGCCATAGCCCACGCGCGAGAGCCGCTATCGCGACGCATCCGCCGAGTCCTCAAACATCCGCGAACTTACCAAACTCCAGCTTCGCGATAGCATTACGATGCACTTCGTCGGGCCCATCGGCGAGCCGCAACGTACGCGCCGACGCATACGCATACGCCAGCGGAAAGTCATCGCTGACGCCGCCCGCGCCGTGCGCCTGGATCGCCCAGTCGATCACCTGACACGCGACATTCGGCGCAACGACCTTGATCATCGCGATCTCGCCGCGCGCGCCCTTGTTGCCGACCGTGTCCATCATGTACGCGGCCTTGAGCGTCAGAAGCCGCGCCTGTTCGATCATGATCCGCGCCTCGGCGATACGCTCCTGCGTCACGCCATGATGCGCGATCGGCTTGCCGAACGCGACGCGTCCGAGCGTGCGCTTCGTCATCAGTTCCAGCGCGCGTTCCGCGAGTCCGATCAGGCGCATGCAATGATGAATGCGCCCCGGCCCGAGGCGGCCCTGCGCGATCTCGAAACCGCGTCCTTCGCCCAGGAGCATGTTCGCCGCGGGCACGCGCACGTGGTCGAGCGTGACGTCCATGTGGCCGTGCGGGGCGTCGTCGTAACCGAAGACGCTTAGCGGCCGATGCACCGTGATGCCGCTCGCATCGGCGGGCACGAGAATCATCGACTGTTGCGCGTGTTTCGGCGCTTGCGTGTCGGTCTTGCCCATCACGATATACACCTTGCAGCGCGGATCGCCCGCGCCCGATGACCACCACTTGTGGCCGTCGATGACATAGCTGTCGCCGTCGCGCACGATGCTGCAACGGATGTTGGTCGCATCCGACGACGCGACTTCCGGCTCGGTCATCAGAAACGCCGAGCGGATTTCGCCGCGCAACAACGGTTCGAGCCATTGCGCCTTATGCGCATCGGTGCCGTAGCGTTCGATGGTCTCCATGTTGCCCGTGTCGGGCGCGCCGCAGTTAAACACTTCCGGCGCCCACGGCACGCGGCCCATGATTTCGCAGAGCGGCGCGTATTCGAGATTCGTCAGGCCCGCGCCACGTTCCGATGCAGGCAGAAAGAGATTCCAGAGTCCTTCGGCGCGCGCCTTTTCCTTCAGGCCTTCGATCAGTCGCGTCGGCATCCACGCATTGCCCGCCGCGCGATTGGCCGCGATTTCGTCGGCGTAAGCGCGTTCGTTCGGATAGATGTGTGCATCGAAGAACGCGAGCAGCCTTTCGCGCAACGCTTGCACCTTGGGCGTGTAGTCGAAGTTCATGGCTTGTCTCCCTCGCTTTTATCGGCCGACTTTCTGCGCGTATTGCCACGCGAGTTCGGCCATCGGCCGTGCGCGCTTGCCCGCGTCGACGGCTTGCGCGCTCGCGGCCGTGCCATCGACGACGCGCTTCATGATGCCCTGCAGGATCGCGGCGATGCGGAACATGTTGTAGGCGAGATAGAAGTTCCAGTCGCCTTCGATCGTGAAGCCCGTGCGCTCGCAATAGCACTTCACATAGGCGGCTTCATCGGGGATGCCGAGCGCGGCCCAGTCGAGCCCGGCGATGCCGCGAAACTGCGACGGATCGACATGCCACGCCATGCAGTGATACGCGAAATCGGCGAGCGGATCGCCGAGCGTCGAGAGTTCCCAGTCGAGCACGGCCAGCACGCGCGGCTCGTCCGGATGGAAGATCAGATTGTCGAGCCGATAGTCGCCGTGCACGACACTCACGCGCGCGCCTTGCGTCTGCGGAATGTGCTGCGGCAGCCATTCGATCAGGCGATCCATCGCATCGATCTTTTCGGTCTCCGACGCGACATACTGCTTGCTCCAGCGCCCGATCTGTCGCTCGAAGTAGTTGCCCGGCTTGCCGTAGCCCGACAGTCCGGCGGCTTCGATATCGACCGTATGAAGCGCGGCGATCACGCGATTCGTTTCGTCGTAGATCGCGGCGCGTTCGGCGGGCGTCATGCCGGGCAGCGACTGATCCCACAGCACCCGGCCCTGCACGAACTCCATCACATAGAACGCACGGCCGATCACGCTTTCGTCCTCGCACAACGCGAGCATGCGCGCGACCGGGACGTCGGTGGAGGCGAGCGCGTCCATCACGCGATACTCACGCTCGATCGCATGCGCGGAAGGCAAAAGTTTCGCCACGGGTCCGGGCTTCGCGCGCATCACATAGCTTTGCGCGGGCGTGACGAGCTTGAATGTTGGGTTCGACTGACCGCCCGCGAACTGCTCGACGGTCAGCGGGCCGCCGAAGCCATCGACGTTCGCTGCGAGCCATGTCGAGAGGGCATCGATGTCGAAGCGCTGTTTGTCCTGCACCGGGCGCGTTCCTTCGAACGCGGAAAAATCGGAGTGCTTGTTCTTTTCTTCGTCCTGCATCGTCTCCTCCGTTTTTGCGTCGCCATCACTTCATGTCGACGGCCTTGTAGCGTACGAACTGCGCATAGAGCAGTTCCATCGTCGTGTTGCGCACGTCGGCGTGCAGCGGCGAGGGCGGCGAATGATTGATCGCGTGCACGATCCAGTCGCTCGATTTGTCGCCGACGTCGAGTGCGTTGATGCAGCCCGTCGCCTGCGACAGATGCCCGAAGAACGCGCGCCCGCCGGCTGTGATCGCATGCGAGAGCAGCGCGCGATTGACGCCGCCGTGCAGCACGAGCAGCACCGTGTCCCACGAGCGATCATCGCGCAGGCGCGCAACCGCGGGCAGCGCGCGATCGAGCAACTGGCCGATCGTCTCGCCGCCGAGAAATTGTGTTTCTTCCGGCACGACGCCATCGAACACCGAAAGAAACGCGCGCTCGATGTCCGATGTCGTGAGGTCCTTGAGCTTGCCGCCGCGAATCTCCTGCCACTCGGGCCAGATTTCCGGCTCGATCGATTGACCCGTTTCCGCGAGCACGCGACGCGCCGTTTCCACCGTGCGCGGCAATCCGCTCACGATCACGCGATCGAAGTGGATCTTTTGCGCGGCGAACTCGCGGCCCGCGGCGCTCGCTTCCTCGCGTCCCTGTTCGTTGAGCGGGACGCTTTCAGGATCGATCGCGCGGCCGCTGTCGTCGAAATAAGTGACGTCGCCATGACGCATCAGAAAGATGCGGCGGCGCTTCGGCAATTCGTACTGAGCCATGAGCTTAACGATAATTCGGCTGGCGCTTTTCGAGGAACGCGGTGATGCCTTCGAGCGCATCGCCGTGATGGAGCGCATCGACGAAACTGTCGCGTTCCATGTCGAGATGCGCGGCGAGCGGCTGCACGTCGGCGGCGCTGATCAGCGACTTGATGCGCGCCATCGCTTTCGGCGACACGCTGCCGAGATCGTCGGCCCACGCGATGGCCGCATCGAGCGCGATGCCTTTCTTCGTCAGCCGGTTCACGACGCCGACTTCGTGCAGGCGCGCCGCGCCGATCGGCTTCGCTTCGAGCAGCACTTCGCTTGCGAGCGTGCGCGGCAGCGCGCGCGACAGGAACCACGATGCGCCGCCGTCGGGCGTAAGGCCGACGCGCGCATACGACATGACGAACCTGGCGTCATCGGCGGCGACGATCAGATCGCACGCGAGCGCAAGCGAAAAGCCCGCGCCCGCGGCCGCGCCTTCGACAGCCGCGATCACCGGTTTCGTCGATGCGCGCAGCGCGCTGATCCATTCCGCCAGCAAGTCGATGCTCGCGCCTTGCACCGACGGATCCTGCGCGCGGTTCTCGAGCAGGCGATTCAGATTGCCGCCCGCGCAGAAGAAATTGTCGGCGCCGGTCAGCACGATCGCGCGCACGCTGTTGTCGCGCTCCGCCGTGTTCAGCGCCTCGATGCCCGCGGCGTACATGTCCGGATGCAGCGCATTGCGCGCGCCGGGATTGGACAACTTGAGCACGAGCGTGGTGTCGCTGCCCGCGGGACGGTCTGTCAGTAATTCGGCGCTCATCTGAGCTCCTCGATATGGGTAAGCGAAAGTCCGAGCTGCGCCCGCCGCGTGAGCCAGGGCGCCGGCCGGTAGCGCGGGTCGCCGAGTACGGCGTGGATGTTGCGCAGGATGGTCAGGATGGTCGTCGCGCCGATGGCGTCGCCGAGCGCGAGCGGGCCGCGCGGATAGCCGAGGCCGAGCGTCACCGCGAGGTCGATGTCCTCGGGCGTCGCGATGCCTTGCTGCGCGATATCGCAGCCGATGTTCACGATCGTCGCCACCACGCGCTGAGCGACGAAGCCGGTCGAATCGCGGATCACGGTGACGGGCACGCCGTCGAACGAGAAGAGGGCGTGCGCGGCGTCGCGCATGGCGGGCGAGGTCGCGGGCGTCGTCATGATCGTGCGGCGCGCGACGGTATCGAGCGGGAAGAGCGTATCGACGGCGACGACGCGCGTGGCGTCGAGATGTTCGTTGACGGCGGCGGTCGTCGCATCGAGGCCGAGCGGCGTCACGATAATGAGTGATTCCGGCTCGGGCGTGTGGCCCGCGTCGATGTGGACGGAGCAATCGCATTTGGCGATCAGCTTCAGCACCTCCTCGCGGCCGGCGTGCGACGCGCGGCTGATCCAGACGTGCGTCGGCAGCTGCGTGGGCGCGGCGGGTTCCGGCGGCACGTCCTGCTTGCCATCGACATATCGATAAAATCCCTCGCCCGCCTTGCGCCCGATGAGACCGCCCGCGAGCCGCGTGCCGGTGATCGGCGACGGCTTGAAGCGCGGCTCTTCATAGAACTGGTGATAGATCGATTCCATCACCGGATGCGAGACGTCGAGCGCGGTGAGATCGAGCAGTTCGAACGGCCCGAGGCGAAAGCCCGCCTGCTCGCGCATGATGCGGTCGATATCCGCGAAGCTCGCGACGCCTTCGCTCGCCACGCGCAGGCCCTCGGTGTTCATGCCGCGCCCGGCGTGATTGACGATGAAGCCCGGCATGTCCTTCGCGCGCACCGGCGTGTGACCCATGCGGCGCGCGAGGTCCATCAGTGCGTCGCCGGCGCGCGGGTCGCCGCGCAGGCCGTCGATGACTTCCACTACACGCATCAGCGGCACCGGATTGAAGAAGTGAAAGCCCGCGACGCGCCCCGGATGCGCGCAGCCGGCGGCGATCGCGGTGATCGACAGCGACGAGGTATTCGACGCGAGAATGCAATGCTCGCCGACCACCGCTTCGAGCTCGCGGAACAGTTCGCGCTTGATGTCGAGATTCTCGACGATCGCCTCGACGATGGCGTCGCAATCGGCCAGTTCGCTCGCGTCGCCCGCATCGCGGATGCGCGCGAGCGCGGCGTGCGCGTCGGCTTCCTTGAGCTTGCCCTTGGCGGTGAGCTTCGCGAACGTCTCCGACAGATACGCGCGCGCGGCGGCGAGCGCTTTCGGATTGGTGTCGTAGACATGCACGTTCAGTCCGCCGAGCGCCGCGATCTGCGCGATGCCGCGCCCCATCGCGCCGCTGCCGACGATACCGAGCGTCTCGATCCTGTAGTCGTGCTGGCTCATGATGCGGTTCTGCTCCTCGGAGATGGGAACGCGCGTGGCGTCGGGTTCGAGACGGTTCGGCGCTCGCGCCGTCGCTCAGAGTCTGGCGAGACGTTCGAGCGCGAGCGCGAGCGTTTCTTCCTTTTTCGCGAAGCAAAAGCGCACGACGCCCGATTCATGGCTCTCGTGATAGAACGCCGACACGGGAATCGCGGCCACGCCGATCTCGCTCGTCAGCCACTGCGCGAATTCGGCTTCGGGCATGTCGCTGATCTTCGAATAATCGACGCACTGGAAGTATGTGCCGTCGCAAGGCAGCAGCGAGAAGCGCGTGTTCGACAGTCCCGCGCGGAAGAAGTCGCGCTTCTTCTGATAGAACGCGGGCAGTTCCAGATACGGCTTCGGATCTTCGAGATAGTGCGCGAGGCCGATCTGCATCGGCGTATTCACCGTGAACACGTTGAACTGGTGCACCTTGCGGAATTCGGCGGTGAGCGCGGCGGGCGCGGCGACGTAGCCCACTTTCCAGCCGGTCACGTGAAAGGTCTTGCCGAAGCTCGACACGACGAAGCTGCGTTTGGCCAGTTCCGGACAGCGCGAGACGCTTTCGTGCGGCGCGCCGTCGTAGACCATGTGCTCGTAGACTTCGTCGGAGACGATCAGCACGTTGGTGTCGCGCACGATCTCCTCGAGCTTTTTCATGTCGTCGGCGCGCCATACGCGGCCGGTCGGATTGTGCGGCGTGTTGATCATCAGAAGCCGCGTCTTCGGCGTGATCGCGGCGGCGATCTTGTCGAAGGGCAGCGCGTAATCGGGCGCTTCGAGCGACACGAACACCGGCTTGCCGCCCGCGAGCTCGATCGACGGCACGTAGCTGTCGTACATCGGCTCGATGACGATGACTTCATCGCCCGGATGCACGCAGCACAGTATGGCCGTGAGCAGCGCCTGCGTGGCGCCCGCGGTCACGGTGATCTCCGTGTCTGCGTCATAGGCGCGGCCGTAGAGCGCGTCGATCTTGCGCGCGATCGCGTGGCGCAAGGGCGCGGCGCCCGCCATCGGCGGATATTGATTGTGGCCGTCGCGCATTGCGCCGGCGACCGCATCGACGATGCGCGGATCGCAGTCGAAATCGGGGAAACCCTGACCGAGATTCACCGCGCCCTTTTGCGTTGCGAGCGCGCTCATCACGGTGAAGATGGTCGTGCCCACATTGGGCAGACGCGACGGGAAGGAAAGCTCGGGCGGTGTCGGCGGCAATTCGTGCGTGGCGTTCATGATGATGTGGACGTTGAATAGGGCTCGCGACTATTTTAAGACAGCATCAGCCGATGGCCGCCTGTGCTTCGAACGCGAGCACGAAGGGTTTCGGTTCGGCGATGCGAAAGGCGAAGTCGCGCGCGATGCGGCGTGCGAGCTTCAGCACCGCGCGATCCTTCGAGACCAGCCACTGCGCGCCCGACGCGTGCGCGAGTTCGAGAAACTTCTGGTCGTCGCGGTCGCGGCATTTGGGCAGCGGACGCTCGTCTTCTTCGATGCTCGCGGCGACGAGCGTCGACAGGCGCGCGACAGTCGCGAGCGCGGCGGTCTTGTCGACCTCCATGCGCACGAACTGCGGATAGTCGAGCACGCGCGTGAGTTCGCGCAGGCAGCGTTCGTCGATCAGCGCTTCGAGCGTGCGGGCTTCGAGGGCCGCGTGAATCGGGCGCGTGGCGGCGTCGTCGAATACGAGGATGTCGATCCACACATTCGAATCGAGCACCACGCGCGTCGGCGACGGCAGCGGCGCGGCGGAATTGTCCATTCGATACAATCAGGGGTTTATGCCAACGATCGCCGGCGGGGTGCCGGCGAGCCTCCATGATAATCGTTCTCTCTCCCGCCAAATCGCTCGACTACGAGACGCCTGCTCATATCAAGAAGCACACGCTGCCGCAATTCGTCGATGACGCCGCCGAGTTGATCGACGGGCTGCGCGAACTCTCGCCGCAGCAAATCGGCGGAATGATGGGCATCTCGGACCAGCTCGCGGCGCTGAATTTCCAGCGTTACGCGGAGTGGTCGAAGACTTTCGATGCGCACAATTCCAAGCAGGCGGTGCTCGCGTTCAACGGCGACGTGTACGAAGGCTTCGCCGCGAAGACGCTCTCCGCGGGCGATCTCGACTTCGCGCAGAACCATGTGCGCGTGTTGTCGGGGCTGTACGGTTTGCTGCGGCCGCTCGATCTGTTGCAGCCGTATCGTCTGGAAATGGGCACGAAATTCCCGAACGCGCGCGGCAAGGATCTGTACGCGTTCTGGGGCGAGCGCATCACGGCGGCGCTCAACGAACAGATGAAAAAGCAGCGCGGCGCGCGTGTGCTGGTGAATTGCGCGTCGGGGGAATATTTCAAGTCGGTCAGGCCGAAGCTGCTCGCGGCGCCTGTCATCTCGCCGGTCTTCGAAGACTGGAAGGGCGGACGCTACAAGATCATCAGTTTTCACGCGAAGCGCGCGCGCGGTCTGATGGCGCGTTTTGCGGTCGAGAACCGCGTCGACGAGCCGGAAGCGCTCAAGAGCTTCGACAGCGAAGGCTACAGGTTCGACCCGAAGGCGTCGAACGACACGACATACGTATTTCGTCGCCGCATCGGGGATTGAGACCCGCGCGGCAAGCACGCAAGGAAACGCAGATGACACTCTCCATTTCAAGCAATTTCGACGCGGGCGCGATCGAAGTCCTCAACGCCGACGATCCCGAGGACATTCGGCTGCGCATCCGTCCCGATTCGCATGCCGATTTCGCGCAGTGGTTCTACTTTCGCGTGTCCGGCGCGCGTGGCGAGCGTCTCGTGATGACCTTCGAGAACGCGGCCCAGTGCGCGTTCCCGGAAGGCTGGCGCGACTACGAGGCGGTCGCGAGCTATGACCGCGTGAACTGGTTCCGCGTATCGACGGAATACGACGGCAAGGTGATGAAGATCGATCACACGCCGGACTTCGATCGTATCTATTACGCGTACTTCGAGCCGTACAGCGAGGAGCGCCACTCGGAATTTCTCGGCGCGGTTCAACAGATGCCGCTCGCGACGCTGACCGAACTCGGCAGCTCGGTGCAGGGCCGCCCGATGTCGGTGCTCTCGCTCGGCATCCCGGACTTCGGCGACGCCGAGCCGAAGAAGAAAGTCTGGATCATCGCGCGTCAGCATCCGGGCGAGACGATGGCGGAATGGTTCGTCGAAGGGCTCGTGAAGCGCCTCGCGGGCTTCGGAGACTGGGCGGGCGATCCGGTTGCGCGCTCGCTCTTCGAGCGTGCCATCTTCCATATCGTGCCGAACATGAATCCCGACGGCAGCGTGCTCGGCAACCTGCGCACCAACGCGGCGGGCGCGAACCTGAATCGCGAATGGATGGAGCCGAGTGCCGAGCGCAGCCCGGAAGTGCTCGCCGTGCGCGAGGCCATCGCGGAAACGGGCTGCGACCTGTTCTTCGATATCCACGGCGACGAAGCGATTCCCTATGTGTTCGTCGCGGGATCGGAGATGCTGCCGGGTTTCACGCCGCAGCAGGCGAAGGAACAGAAGGCGTTCGTCGAATTCTTCAAGCAGGCGAGCCCGGATTTCCAGGACGTGTACGGCTATGAGTCGAGCAAGTATCAGACGGATGCACTGAAGCTCGCGTCGAAGTACATCGGCAACGAGTACAAGTGCTTGTCGCTCACGCTGGAGATGCCGTTCAAGGACAACGCGAATCTGCCGGATGAGAGCGTCGGCTGGAGTGGCGCGCGTAGCGCGGCGCTCGGCGCGTCGATGCTGCAGGCCATCCTGTGGCATCTGCAGTCTTCCGGCGCCTGACGCCGGCGACTAACCCGCTGATGCAAGAAGGGCGTGGCCGCTTTATGTGGCCACGCCCTTTTTTGTCGTGTCTTCGTTGCAGGGAAAAAATCGGCTAGTGCTTCTTGGTCGTCTTCTTCGTCGACTTGGCCGAAGACTTCGACGTGCTCTTCGTCTTGCCCGTGGTCGCCTTGTTTTTCGTGCCGTGTTTGCCCTTTGTACTGTGGGTCGAGCGCGGTTCGGCACGTGGACGCAACGCCGGCACCGGATCGTTCCAGCCGAAAGCGAGCATCTGGCTGCCGACATAACCGCAGCGGAACTTGAGCGGAGTGGGATCGCGCTCCCCGTCCTTCGGCATGCCTTGACCTTCGACGGTCACCACGTTGTCCACCTTGATTCGCTGCTTCTTCTCGTCGAACGAATCGTTCCACGGTTCGATTGCGGAATGGGAGGCATCGAACGAGTCGGGCGGAAATTCGACGTGATCGAAAGCCGAAGACGTGCTGGCGATGAAGTTGCCATGCGCGGCGCAATCCGCGACGAGCGGGTTGGCCTTGAAGTCGATGACGAAGTGGTGAATCAGTTCGTTGCGCTCGTCGAGCGAATCGGCAAAAGCGGAAACCGCGCATGTGAGTGATGCGCATACCGCCAACCGGCCGACGAGCCGCAGGAGCCGGCGCGGTGCGTAGTTACTTTCCATCAAGTCTGGCGCTAAGAAGACACGGGCAAGTAAGATGCGCCGTGTGGGGAAGGAGTTCAATCTTATCGTACTTTGCACGCGTGCCCATCGCCCGGAATCCGATATCCGAGGCATGGGATCGCACGAGGCGGGCAAGGTTCGCGAGACTTAGACGCGCGGACCGCGATCGAGGCGATAGCGGCGCACGTCATACGTGGTGATCCACGCAGGTTTGTACACGGCGATCAGGATGGTAAGCAGGCCTGTGAAGAGCGCCTCGCCGACGCCCAGCAGCAGCGAGCCTCGCGTGAACGCCGGAGGAACGACGAACCGGCCGCTAGCGAGCGCCATCTCGAGCAGCACGGTGGCGCCACATGCCGCCGCCACCGCCGCAGCCGAAGTGACGAAGCCGTGCCCGGTGATGAAGGTGATGAGATTGCGCGGCAACCAGGCATTGCTCAAACGCTGCAACAGGGTCGAGACCGCGACGGGCAGTGCGCCGAAGAGCAGGTAGGTGGTCGCTACCGAGAGCCACGAGGCATCGAGAACGACCGCGGCGAGGCCGGTAGTCGCAGCAGTTCCGATCAGCGCGAGCCTCCAGTCGAACAACGTGACCATCAGCGTCGCACCCAACAGATGAATGACGGGTCCGTCATCGAACCATGCGTTGCACGCCCACAGCACCGAGACCGCGACAATGATGCCGAGCCACACGTTTTGCAGCGTCGCATCCTGCAGACGAGCGAACGGTCGCTGCAGCAGTCCGAGCGCGAGCACGCCCGCGGCTGCGATCCAGCTGCCGACGGTAAGCCATAGCGGTAGCGGTGTGTAGAAGAACCCCATGCCTTGCATATTACTCGTTGCGCGTAAAACGTGTGCGCAAAGGACGAACCCGTTTGCCTGGTTTGTTGCTAGAACGTCGACTCAGGCTCGGCGGCCATGGGAAGCGCAGCCGCGTCGTTGTCGAGAAGCGACGGATAACGCGTCCGTGGACGGCGCAACGGAATTGCGCCTGGCTGCCCCGCGACGACACGCGCGGATCTCTCGCTTCCAATGCGCAGAATTTCGAGGTGCGAATTCTGCACGCCGTTGTAGATCGCAACCGCGGCGGCGCGATTTGTCGCGCCAAGCTGCTGGAAGATACTTGCAAGGTGGATCTTCACCGTGCCTTCGCTGATACCAAGCGTCTTCGCGATCATCTTGTTCGTGCTGCCCATGTGGACGCAGCGCATGATCTGCTGCTGTCGGGGCGACAGAGCCGGATGGTGGCGGATTTTGAGCGGCAGCTTGGCGATATCTCGAGCGCGGCGGGCCGTGAGTTCGAGCGTCAGTTCCGGGTCGACCACGTCGGGCGGAATGTAGTGGCCGCCGACGAGCACCATCTCAAACGCACGAAGGATAAGGATCGGGTCGAGCGCGCGTGGGATCACGCCCATTGCGCCGACGCTTATCAGCGCATAGACGAGCGCGGCGCCGCAGCGGTCGACCATGATGGCTGCGGGCACGCGTGGCGCTTCGTCGAGCAGAAGCTGTAGGTCGCCGGTACGCATGTCGGGCGCCCAGTCGATCACGATCATGTCGGGTTCGGAGCGTTTCAAGGCGGAACGGGCTTGTCTCCAATCCTTCGCCTCAGTGAATTGCGCCTGGCGCGCAACACGGCGCAGCAATGTTTTAAGGCCCGCCCGGCGCTCGGCGTCGGAACCAATAATGTTGATTATCATGCTTTACCTCGTGTCAATACACCCGTTGCCCCTCGGCTCCGGGACTCGACGCCGGCGTACATATCGGCGTCAGTGGCTATATTGACAAATTTGGGCTGATTCGGCCCCCTAGCCGAATGGCATAGGCATAAATACACAAAAAACCCCGCGCGAGGGCGGGGTTCGTCGTGGGTCGAGACCGGCGCTTTCGCCGAATATCAGTGGAAATGAGGTTGCGCCGGTTCTGCGTCCTCGGGCATCTCGGCATGAACGATCTCGCCGAGCGGATCCGCGTAGAGCGGCACGCCGCAGTCGTCGCAGAACTCCGGCTCGAAGCGTCCCGCGTGACGCCGCACATCCGAGACGCCTGTTTTTTTGAGCAACTCGACGATTTCCTCGACCGGGCCATCGGCGCCTTCGAGATCGGCCGCGTCGTCGTCCATCCCCGACTCTCCGTTTTCGCGTCCGTAGAGCGGCCACACGACCCCGTAGATCACATCGTTGCTGCCGCGCCGCGTGAAGCCGATGCGGTATTCGTCGATGCGCCGTTCGCCGAAGCCCGCGATAACCGCGCGTAAATCCTGAGGCGCGGTGCCGAGCGTGTCGAACAGATATCGGACTGCGGTGCGCACGGTGTGGGGACGGACCTGCTCGTCGGCGTCGCGGCAGGCCGAGTAGTAGGCATCGGGAAGCAGGCACTCGAATTCGCAGCCAGGCAAGATGGCGGCGAAGCTCGGCCCGCCCTGAGCGGCCCACTGTTCGAGGCATTGACCACGCTCGACGCGGCTGCCGTTTTCGTCTTCCTGCCAGCGGAAGAACGCCGCGCCGGCCGGCACGACGACCAGAGCCAGCAGGAATCGCGGGTCGGCGAGAATCGGCGAGGTTTCGGGAAGATCGGACAGATTCAGGCGCGCGGCGGTGCCGGTCAACACCGTTTGCAACAACTGTTGCGCGAGGCGTGCGGTATCCACGTGGTGTCGCGGCAACTGGTCGATGCTATAGAGATAGGGCGCGACGGCGACGCGCGCGTCCGCTGCGAGAACATGCGCCTGCATTTGCGTGCGCAGGGCATCGACGGCGTCGCCCTTGAGTGCCCCCGACGGGATCGCGTAGCGCGTCCACGCGAGCACCGGCGCGGAAATGAGCAATGCTTCGTGGGGCGCGCCCTCGATGTCGATTTTGAATGACTCGCTGTGCGTCTCGGCCATATCGGCGAGCGCTCCATAGGCGTCTGGATGGTTCTGCTGCAGATGGTCGAGCGCGGCGTCGAGCGTCGTCTGATTGCCGTTACGCACGAGTTTTGCGATGAGGGTGTCAAGGCGGGCTTCCCAGAACCTGTCCTCGACCCGGCTTCCGGACGCGAAGAGCGCGAGGGAGAGGCTGACGAGCTTGTCGGCATCCGGGGGAATACGTTTTGCGATTCGCGAGCGCATATAAGTACGAAAGTTAATTGGTGCGGTGAACCTTTGATTGTAGTCGCTCGGACGACGCTTTTATCGTGCGCCGTTAAGGTCTGTCGATCGATGGCGGGCGAGGGCGTCCAGAGCCGCCGAATTATTTTTTCGCATCTCACTTGCGGAGGAGGCATTCGCTCACTAGAATTCCGTTCCTTCGCGATTCGATGAACGCGAAGGAAGCGGGAGTGGGCGGTATCGGTGGTGCGCTTGGGATCGGTTGTAGAAGGTGCTGAGCGCGGTTGGCAAGACGAGAAAACGCTTCGAATCTTGTTGACACGAACCGAAACGTTGTTCATAATCTCGTTTCTCTGCTGCTGATGCAGCGACGCAAGACAGAAGTTGATGTAGTGAATGTCTTGCGATGTGCTCTTTAAAAACTAACAGCCGATAAGTGTGGGCGCTTGATAGCGAGTGCGGTTTCAGTCTTTTGGGCTGAGACAACAAGCAAAAGTATCAAGAGTCTCACACGAAGTATCAGAGGAAGGTTTTTCATCTTTAA
>NZ_JAQQDB010000168.1:0-202 GCF_046030135.1 Caballeronia jiangsuensis | reverse complement strand
CACCTTTTCATACTTGATACAATCACTACCCTGAGCCCCTACTCACACCCATCTCTAAGTGCTTTCAGTGACTCTCTTTACTACTTCTTCCAGATTGTTAAAGAACGTTTAGCCGATTGGGTCACTTCACTACCCAACAGCATCAACTGGCTATAGTCGCCAATGCCAAGTGCTTGCATCAAACACTTGGCATTGAAGACTT
>NZ_JAQQDB010000167.1:0-233 GCF_046030135.1 Caballeronia jiangsuensis | reverse complement strand
GGTAGTACTGGTTGAGTACCGTGTGTGCAACAGTCACCACCCGAATTCAATACTACTTCTTCCCAGATTGGTTGTAGCGCCCTACAGGCGATACAACAACAAGTCATGCCTGATGACCATAGCGAGTCGGTACCACCCCTTCCCATCCCGAACAGGACCGTGAAACGACTCCACGCCGATGATAGTGCGGATCACCCGTGTGAAAGTAGGTAATCGTCAGGCTCCTCATGCCG
>NZ_JAQQDB010000166.1:0-238 GCF_046030135.1 Caballeronia jiangsuensis | reverse complement strand
CCTGCTGGTGGGCTGGAACGGCAAGGTGACGTTTGGAAAGCACCGATTGCGCGTATCCAGCGCACTGCACGGACTGCACATCGCGGCGCGACCGAGCAACACGATTGCCGATGCCTACGACCTCTATTTCGCCCATCACCGACTCATGACGTTTGACCCGAACCAGCCCGATACCCGATGATCAAAGTGTCAACTATGTCCCCGACGAAAGTGTCAACCATGTCCCCGGTCTATACAC
>NZ_JAQQDB010000165.1:0-263 GCF_046030135.1 Caballeronia jiangsuensis | reverse complement strand
GCAACACCCTCGTCATAGGCTGAGTATTCGCGTTGTGCCGTATTCCAAAGCAATCTTTCGATCACCTTTTCATACTTGATACAATCACTACCCTGATGCCCCTACTCACACCCATCTCTAAGTGCTTTCAGCGCATCTCTTTACTACTTCTTCCAGATTGTTAAAGAACGTTTAGCCGATTGGGTCACTTCACTACCCAACAGCATCAACTGGCTATAGTCGCCAATGCACAGCGCTCGCGCGGAACGCTGTGCATTGAGGAC
>NZ_JAQQDB010000164.1:0-267 GCF_046030135.1 Caballeronia jiangsuensis | reverse complement strand
GTCGCCCTCACAGGCCCAATCGGGCTTGGATCGCGCACGGTCTGACGAGCTAGACGTTTTAGCGCGCTGGTTCAGCACCAAAGAGCTTCGGCACAGCGCTACGCGCTGCCGTTGGGTATGCGAGGGACACCTTCGAAGAAGAAGCGCGCGCAGACCCGATTGACCCATCGGCCGCGAAGCGGGCCGGAGCTATTTGGTGCTGAACCAGCGCGCTCAAGGTTATGGCTCGTCAGACCGTGCGCGATCCAAGCCCTTGTCTGCTTGTGG
>NZ_JAQQDB010000163.1:0-272 GCF_046030135.1 Caballeronia jiangsuensis | reverse complement strand
CCGCACTTCCAGATAGCACTCGTGCTGAAAGAAGTTCAGGTGGCGCAACCGCTTGATTTGCGTGTCATGCACCGGGTGTTCGCCGGCAACCCCAGGGTAGGCGAAGCGGCTGCCGGCGACAAAGTCCACGGCAATCGTGAGCTGCCGTTTGGTCGTGTCGAAGTCGACGCCTTGCACGTACCACGGGGCCTTGATTCCCAAGGCGGCTTCAAAGAGTTGATTCGTCATGTTCGCTTCGTCTCGCATGGCTGGTTGCCGCATTCTGCAGCAAC
>NZ_JAQQDB010000162.1:0-285 GCF_046030135.1 Caballeronia jiangsuensis | reverse complement strand
TAGGGGGATTAGCTCAGCTGGGAGAGCACCTGCTTTGCAAGCAGGGGGTCGTCGGTTCGATCCCGTCATCCTCCACCAAGTCCTCAATGCACAGCGCTGAATGGCGATTCAACGTTGTGCATTGGCGACTATAGCCAGTTGATGCTGTTGGGTAGTGAAGTGACCCGATCGGCTAAACGTTCTTTAACAATCTGGAAGAAGTAGTAAAGAGATGCGCTGAAAGCACTTAGAGATGGGTGTGAGTAGGGGCATCAGGGTAGTGATTGTATCAAGTATGAAAAGGTA
>NZ_JAQQDB010000161.1:0-286 GCF_046030135.1 Caballeronia jiangsuensis | reverse complement strand
GCTGATACGCTGCTTGTGCGCGTGGTCAAGGTGTTCGGGTCAGTGAGGCCCCATCATGCCTACCTGTTTGCCAATCGTCACTCGACCCGAATGAAGGTGCTGGTCTACGATGGTCTCGGTATATGGCTCGCCGCACGCCGGCTGAACAAGGGGCGCTTCGTCTGGACGAACGGCGAGCAGGCAGTGAGCGTTGGGCTGAGCCCTGAACAGCTTCGGGCTCTCGTGATGGGACTGCCGTGGCGCACTCTTGCGCCGGATCATGCAATCACGGTGGTTTGAGCCCTGT
>NZ_JAQQDB010000160.1:0-289 GCF_046030135.1 Caballeronia jiangsuensis | reverse complement strand
GGCGTGGTGCATCCCACCCAGGCTGATAAACCGAGCAGGCATATGGCAAAGAAGATAAATACAAGCAGGCGACGTGGATGCTTCATCGTCATCCTTGCATTGAGGTCGTCGAACGATGATCCTCGAATGGAAGCAAAAAGCCCTTTAGCGCTTTTCCCGCTTTCTTGGCAGTTTGATTCTGCTTCATGCGCTTTTTCCAATGATCAAAGACGTCCGGCAACTCCTTCCTATCCCCACTCCCCCGAATCTCCCCACCCGAATGCAGTGTAAAAATCCGCTCCCGCAACTT
>NZ_JAQQDB010000016.1:0-191561 GCF_046030135.1 Caballeronia jiangsuensis | reverse complement strand
CAAAGGTGGGGTTTTTGCGTTTCCGGGCCGAATTCCGCGAAGAGCGTTCGTTCCGACACCCGCTCGTCTCCGATAAAGGGTTTCAGTCGGTAGAATGGCGTCGAAAGGTTGTAACCATCATGCCGACCCTTTCCGGAGCGCATATGAGAACGAGCCTGTTGATTGCCGCCGTCAGCGCCGCGTTGCTTGTCGCGGCGTGCGGCAAGAAGAACGACGCGAGCGAGTCCAGCCTGGGCGACGCGATTTCCGCCGACATGAAAACGAACCGCGGTCTGCTCTGCCTGAACCGAAGCGGCCGCGGCCCATACGCGTTCCCATCGGCGTATAGCAATCGCGATCTCAATGAGTACTCCGCTGCCGCGCTGCGCGAGCAGCTCGCCGCGCTCGAGAAGAGCGGGCTGATTGCCCGTGCGGCGCCGACCCCGGCCAACACCAACGCGAAGCAGAACGGCATCGCGTACAGCCTGACCGGCGAAGGCCAGAAGTATGCGGTCGAAACCAGCCGGCCCGCCGGCGACCCCAACGCCACGAGCGACCCGCGCGCCTGGATGCTCTGCTATGCGCACGTCAAGCTGGACAAGGTCGTCGGCTGGACCGAGCCCGATCCGACCGCCCACCGCTCCGATGTCACCTACACCTACAAGCTCGAAAGCGTCGCTCCGTGGATGGACGATCGCGACATCAAGCGCGCCTTTCCCGACGTGACCGCCGCCGACCGCGAAGCCGGTGAAACGAAGCTGCACATCATCCTGGAGCAGCGCGAGGACGGCTGGGTGCGGGTGGATTGACCCCGCAGGCTCCGTTTTCGAGATCACGCATGCCGCCATCTTCCTTCGATCCTTCCGCCGGCCCGCCGCGCATGTCCGATGTCGCGCGTCTCGCCGGCGTTTCGAAGATGACCGTCTCCCGCGTGCTGGCCGGCCACAGCGTCGCGGTGGCGACGCGTGAGCGCGTGCAGAAAGCCATCGACGAACTCGGCTACGTTGCCGATGCCGCGGCGGGCGCGTTGTCGTCCGGACGCTCGGAGTTCGTCGCCGTGCTGGTTCCGTCGCTCGCCAGCTCCAACTTCTCCGACACGGTGCGCGGTCTTGCCGCGTCGCTCGAACCGCACGGTCTGCAATTGCTGATCGGCGACACGGACTACCATCTGGATCGCGAGGAACGGCTCGTGCGCTCGATGTTGCGTCATCAGCCGCGCTGCATCGCGCTGACGGGTTCGCGTCATACGGAAGCGACGCGCACGCTGCTGCGCCGCTCCGGCGTGCCCGTCGTGGAGATGTGGGATTCGCCTTCCGATCCGATCGATGCCGCCGTCGGTTTCTCGAACGTCAGCGCCGCAAGAGAGATGGTGCGGTATCTGGCGGATAAGGGTTACGAACGCATCGGCTTTCTCGGCGGGGCGAGCGAGCTGGACCGCCGCGGCCTGGATCGTCTGAAGGGCTTTCGCGCGCAGATGAGGGCGCTCGGTTTCGACGACGAACGCATCGTTCGTCTGGGCGATTCACCCATCACGATGAGCCACGGCGGCCCCGCGATGGCCGCCTTGCTCGACACCTGGCCCGACACGCAGGCCGTGATGTGCGTGAGCGACATGTCCGCGTTCGGCGCGATAATGGAATGTCACCGGCGCGGCCTCGTCGTGCCTGACGATATCGCCGTTGCGGGCTTCGGTAATTTCGAAGTGGCCGCGTGCTGCACGCCATCGATCACGACGGTCTCCGTCGACGCATACGGCATCGGCCTGCGCACCGGCGCGACCTTGCTCGCGGCGCTGGAGGCGCGTGAGGAAGGCATCGCGGGGCCATCGGGCAAGCGAGTGCGCGTCGCCTATTCCGTGGTGCCGCGCGAAAGCGCCTGAGCCGAAGCAGTGCGGCGATGCGTGCTAACATCGATCGAAATGTTACCGGTAACGCAACGAAAAACAGGGAGACACCCCATGCCCCAACAGAGTCCCAAACGCCTGCGCAGCCAGGAGTGGTTCGACGATCCCTCGCACGCCGACATGACCGCGCTCTACGTCGAGCGATTCATGAACTACGGCCTGACGCGCGAGGAATTGCAATCGGGTCGTCCGATCATCGGCATTGCGCAGACCGGCAGCGATCTCGCGCCGTGCAATCGCCATCACATCGAACTCGCCGCGCGAACGAAGGCGGGCATTCGCGATGCTGGCGGCATTCCGATGGAATTCCCAGTGCATCCGCTCGCGGAGCAGAGCCGCCGTCCGACCGCCGCGCTCGATCGCAATCTCGCGTATCTCGGTCTGGTCGAAATCCTGCACGGCTTTCCGCTCGACGGCGTCGTGCTCACGACCGGTTGCGACAAGACCACGCCCGCGTGCCTGATGGCCGCGGCCACCGTCGATATGCCCGCAATCGTGCTCTCGGGCGGTCCGATGCTCGACGGCTGGCACGAAGGCAAGCGCGTCGGGTCGGGCACCGTGATCTGGCATGCGCGCAATCTGCTCGCGGCGGGCGAGATCGATTACGAAGGCTTCATGCGTCTGACGACCGCGTCGTCGCCGTCCATCGGCCATTGCAATACGATGGGCACCGCGCTCTCGATGAACAGCCTCGCCGAAGCGCTCGGCATGTCGCTGCCGACGTGCGCGAGCATTCCCGCCGCGTATCGCGAGCGCGGGCAGATGGCGTACGCGACGGGCAAGCGCATCGTCGATATGGTGCGCGAGGATCTGAAGCCGTCGAAGATCATGACGCACGATGCGTTCATCAACGCGATCGTGGTCGCTTCGGCGCTCGGTGCATCGACCAATTGCCCGCCGCATCTGATCGCGATCGCGCGGCACATGGGCATCGAGTTGAGTCTCGATGACTGGCAACGCCACGGCGAACAGGTGCCGCTCATCGTGAACTGCATGCCCGCGGGTGAATATCTCGGCGAGAGTTTTCATCGCTCGGGCGGGGTGCCGGCGGTCATGCGGCAACTCGACAAGGCAGGACTCATCAGGCGCGATTGTCTGACCGTGTCGGGCCGCACGATCGGCGAGATCGCGAACGATGCGCCCGCCGCCGACAACGAAGTCATCCGCACCACGGACGATCCGCTGAAGCACGGCGCGGGCTTCATGGTCCTGTCGGGCAATTTCTTCGACAGCGCGATCATGAAGATGTCGGTCGTCGGCGATGCGTTCAGAAAGACGTATTTGAGCGAGCCCGGCGCGGAGAACGCGTTCGAAGCGCGCGCGATCGTCTTCGACGGCCCCGAGGATTACCACGCGCGCATCAACGATCCGTCGCTCGACATCGACGAGCATTGCATCCTCGTGATTCGCGGCTGCGGCACGGTGGGTTATCCGGGCAGCGCGGAAGTCGTGAACATGGCGCCGCCCGCCGAGCTGATCAAACGCGGCATCGATTCGCTGCCGTGCATGGGCGACGGACGCCAGAGCGGCACGTCCGCGAGCCCGTCGATTCTCAACATGTCGCCCGAAGCCGCGGTGGGCGGCGGTCTCGCGCTCCTGCGCACGAACGACAGGATTCGCGTCGATCTGAACGCGCGCAGCGTGAACGTGCTGCTTGACGAAGCCGAACTCGAAAGCCGCCGCGCGCAGTCCGCATTCGCCGCGCCGGTCGCGCAGACGCCGTGGCAGGAACTGTATCGACAAACCGTGGGGCAGTTGTCGACGGGCGGATGTCTCGAGCCCGCGACGCTGTATCTGAAGGTGATCGAAACGCGCGGCAATCCGCGTCATTCACATTGAGCGAGCCGCCATGTCCTACGCCATTTACCCGAGTCTTGCGGACAAGCGCGTCGTCGTGACGGGCGGCGGCAGCGGCATCGGCGCTGCGATCGTCGAGGCGTTCGCGAAGCAGGGCGCGCGCGTGTTTTTCATCGATGTCGCCGAGGCCGATTCGCGTCAGCTCGAACAAACGCTGGCAAGCGAAAAGCATGCGCCAAAGTTTCTGCGTTGCGATCTTCGCGAAGCGGCCGCCATCGAAAAAACTTTCGACGACATCGCCAGCGAAGCCGGTTCCATCGACGTGCTGGTGAACAACGCCGCGAACGACGACCGTCATCAGTGGGACAACGTGAGCGCCGCGTACTGGGACGAGCGCATGGCCGTCAATCTGCGGCATCAGTTCTTCTGCGCGCAGGCTGCGGCCAAGCGCATGCGCACGCAGAAGCACGGCGCGATCGTGAACATGGGCTCGATTTCGTGGCATCTCGCGTTGCCCGATCTCACGCTCTACATGACCGCGAAGGCCGGGATCGAAGGACTCACGCGCGGGCTCGCGCGTGATCTGGGCGAGCACGGCATCCGCGTGAACACGGTGATTCCGGGCGCGGTGCGCACGCCGCGTCAGATGAAGATGTGGCAGTCGCCCGAAAGCGAGGCGAAGCTTCTCGCGCAACAGTGTCTGCACGAGCGGATCGATCCCGAGCACATCGCGCGCATGGTGCTGTTCCTCGCCTCCGATGATGCGGCACGCTGCACCGCGCGCGATTATTACGTCGATGCGGGGTGGTTCGGGACGTAACGCGTTACGTAACGAAGGCCGATCGGTTCAGAGGCGCGCATCGCGCCGACGCACCGCTTTCGGCTTCGCCTTGACCGTCGGCATCGTGCCGTTTTCGATGTAGTGCTGCACGGCGTCGGCGGCTTCGTCATAGCCGCGTTCATCGAGCCAATGCCAGACGGCCGCGAGAAAGAGACCGAGCCCCGCATGCCCGCAATGGGCGATCACCTCCGCGATGCCTTCCGCGAGCGCCTCGTTGCGGCCTTCGGGCTGCAACGCGCTCGCCACATGCGATGCCGCGCGCGATACCAGCATCGCGTGCATCGTATGCAATTGCGGGTTGAACGTGCGTACGGCGCTTTTTCTTTGACTGCTGCCCATGAAACCCCCGTCTCTGGCACTGGCGTGCTACGTGCCCGGATGCGATGACCGCATCGAAAAAAAGAGCGCGCGCCGCGATTGATTGTTCGAAGGCGCCTTTTCCCGGCGCCGGGGTGGGCTAATGCAAGAAGCGGGCCGACACGCGATTCCGCTCCGCGCATTTTCCAGTTGCGCCTTATGCGGCGGTGCAGCGCGCATCTTGCTTAGTGCGGAGAGAAAAGCGCGCAAAGACGATTCGTCATGCATTTCGTACAATCGAAAGTCGTATGCGGCACGCAAACCATCAAAACATGCGCCTAATGTCCTACTTTTGGTCCGCTGTGTTCGCGCTGCTCGCCGGTTGCTCGTCAACGACAGCGGCACGCAGCGAGGAACCCGCGTCCGCAGCGGAATCGCAAGCGCCGCAGCCGCTGCATCACGCGAAGCGCACCGCGTCCGGCTATGAAAACAACTACGGTCATCTGCCGCGGGAATCGTTTCTGAAGTGGCGCTGGGAGCGCTTTACGCAAGGCTTGCCGAAGCCGCCCGCGAACGGCTATCACTTTCCGATGGCGCATCCCGACATCGCGTGGCTCAAGGCCAACCGCACCGCCGATACCCTCACGTGGATCGGTCACGCGACCGCGCTGGTGCAGATCGACGGCGTGAACATCCTCACGGATCCGGTGTTCTCGGAACGCGCGTCGCCGTTCTCGTTCGCGGGCCCGAAGCGCAAGACGCCGCCCGGCCTCACGCTCGATGAGCTGCCGCACATCGACATCGTGCTGATCTCGCACAACCACTACGATCATCTCGACAAGCCGAGCATCGAGGCGCTCAACCGGCAGGCGGGCGGCCCGCCGCGCTTTCTCGTGCCGCTCGGCATCAGGCAGTGGATGAACGATATCGGCGTGACGAACGTCGAAGAGCTCGACTGGAGCGACGAGACGCACGCCGCCGGGCTCGATATCTGGTTCGTGCCGAGCCAGCACTGGTCGGCGCGCACGCCGTTCGACCGCGCGGAAACGCTGTGGGGCGGCTGGGTCGTGAAGACGCCGGCGGGCGCGGCGCATCCGTACTCGTTTTACTTCGCCGGCGACACGGGCTATTCGCCGGATTTCCGCGATATCGGCGCGCGTTTCGGCGGTTTCGATCTCGCGCTGATTCCGATCGGCGCCTACGATCCGCGCTGGTTCATGCACGCGCAGCACGTCGATCCCGAGGAAGCCGTGCGCATCTTTCAGGACGTCCACGCGAAGAAAGCGATCGGCATTCACTGGGGTTCGTTCGAACTGACCGACGAGCCGCTCGACGAGCCGCCGCGCCGCCTTGCCGACGCGGTGCGCCGCGCCGGCCTGCCCGAAGACGCGTTCACCGTGCTGAAACACGGCGACATGATTCATCTCGACACGCCGAATTCAAGCGCGGCCACAATCGGTCGTTAACACGGCCTGACAGCGCGCCTTTACGCGCGTAAATTCATCCTACAATTGAGACGCCTCGTTATCGAGGCGGGCTCGCGGTTGCGCGCGGCGCGGCAATCGTCTTTATCCCTTGATGAGGCTCATCGCGTGAAGCAACTGTCCATTCGGCATCGCATTCTGGCGAGCTTTGGCATCATCCTCTTCCTGATGCTCGTCATGGCCGCGCTGTCGTACACGCTGCTCGGCGGTATCGATCGCGAAGCGAAGAGCCTCGAAGACGACTCGATGCTCGGCTTCTCGCTTTCCAACGATCTGCGCGCGGCGTGGTTCGAGAACTACACGATTACGCAACGGCTCGTCTTCATCGACAAAGACGCCGAGCAGGCGCGCCGCGACACGCAGCGTCTCACCGAAACGCGCGCGACGATCGACAAGCTGATGGACACCTACGTGCCCACCATCTTCGAGGACGAAGACCGCCGCCTCTTCAACGACTTCAAGCGTCAGCGCGACCTCTACCTGCCGGTGCAGGACCAGACGCTGCGCGAGCTCGCGAGCTCGAAGGACACGGCTGCCGCAACCTTCAACACGCGCCTCACGCCGGTATGGGAAGCGGGGCAGACCGCGACGCGCGCGCTAGTGGACCATAACGAGACCTTCAACGCGAAGTCGGTGGAAAGCATTCGCGGCTCGGTGCAGAAGTCGGAAGTGACGCTCATCGTCATCATGCTGATTGCGATCGCGGCGGCGTCGGTGCTCGGCTTCATGCTGATGAAGGCGCTGACGGTGCCGATGCTGCGCATGGTCGATGTCGTCGACAAGATGCGCACCGGCGACCTGACGCAGCGGCTCGCGCTCGCGCGCCGCGACGAATTCGGCACGCTCGAAGCGGGCTTCAATCGCATGACGGACGAACTCACGGGGCTCGTCGGACAGGCGCAGAAGTCGGCCGTGCAGGTAACGACATCGGTGTCCGAAATCGCCGCGACCGCGCGCGAGCAGCAGGCGACCGCGAGCGAAACCGCCGCGACGACGACGGAAATCGGCGCGACCTCGCGCGAGATTTTCGCCACGGCGCGCGATCTCGTGCGCACGATGAACGAAGTGTCGGGCGTGGCCGAGCAATCGGCGGCGCTCGCGGGCACGGGTCAGGCGGGACTCACGCGCATGGAGGAAACCATGCGCCTCGTGATGGAAGCGGCGGGTTCGGTGAACGGCAAGCTCGCGATCCTCAACGAGAAGGCGGGCAACATCAACCAGGTCGTGGCGACCATCACGAAGGTGGCGGATCAAACCAATCTGCTCTCGCTGAACGCGGCGATCGAGGCGGAGAAGGCGGGCGAATACGGGCGCGGCTTCGCGGTCGTCGCGACCGAAATTCGCCGTCTCGCGGATCAGACGGCCGTCGCCACGTTCGATATCGAGCAGATGGTGAAAGAGATCCAGTCCGCCGTCGCGGCGGGCGTGATGGGCATGGACAAGTTTTCCGAGGAAGTGCGCCGCGGCATGCTCGACGTGCAGCAAGTGGGCGGCCAGCTTTCGCAGATCATCCATCAGGTGCAGACGATGGCGCCGCGTTTCTCGATGATCAACGAAGGCATGCAGACGCAGGCGACCGGCGCGGACCAGATTTCGCAGGCGCTGTCGCAACTGTCCGAAGCCGCGCAGCAGACGGCCGAATCGCTGCGCCAGTCGACGCAGGCGATCGACGACCTCACGCATGTCGCGAACGGCCTGCGCACGGGCGTATCGCGGTTCAAGGTGGCCGCTTGACGTTCCATTGAGGCGCGCCGCGATGCTCTTCGTCCAGTTCACGCTCGACTCCGACCGCTATCTGCTCGACAGCGCGCAGATCGAGCGCATGCTGCCGCTCGCGCCGCTGAAGGCGTTGCCGGGCGCGCCCGAATGGATCGCGGGCGTGCTCGATTACGAAGGCGCGAGCGTGCCCGTCATCGATATCGCGGCACTCGCGCTTTCGCGTGCGTCGCAGGAAAGGCTGTCGACGCGGCTTGCGCTCGTCGCGTATCCGCGTTGCGGCGCGGATGGCGTGATCACGCATCATCGGCTCGGACTGCTGCTCGAACAGGCGACGCGCACCGTCACGTTCGACGCCGCTTCGTTCGGCGATGCGGGCATCGACACGCCGCACGCGCGTTATCTCGGACCGCTCACGCGCGACGATGCCGGACTGCTGCAATGGGTGCGCATCGAGCATCTGCTGCCCGACGACGTGCAGGCGCGGCTCTTCGCGGAGACCGGCGCATGAGCGCGTTACCGACACCTTTTCCCGATGCCGGTCACGGCGAGCCCTTCGGCATCGGCCGCTTCATCGAACTGCTGCATCGCACGATCGGGCTCGATGCCGAATCGATCGGCGCGAACTCCGTGTCGCGCGCGGTGCGTGAGCGTTACAACCTGTGGCGCGACGAGCAGAGCGGCACGCTGGACGACTACTATCGCGCGGTCACGCAAGACGCCGCGCGCATGCAGGAGTTGATCGAAGCGGTCGTCGTGCCGGAAACATGGTTCTTTCGCGATCCCGAAGCCTTCGCCGCGCTCGCGCGTCTTGCGCGCGTGCGCCTGCACGAGCGGCCCGCGAAGGCGGTGCGCGTGCTGAGCGCGCCGTGCTCGACCGGCGAGGAAGCCTATACCGTGGCGATGGCGCTGATCGAAGCGGGCATTCCCGCCGAGCGCTTCACGATCGATGCCATCGACGTGAGCGAACGCGCGCTCGCCGTCGCGCGCCGCGCGCATTACGGACGCAACGCGTTTCGCGGACGCGCGCTCGAGTTTCGCGAGCGTCATTTCCGCGCAGCCGATGGCGGCTGGCAACTCGATCCCGCCATTGCCCAAAGCGTGCGCTTCTCGCAGGCCAATCTGCTGCAACTCGATACGCACGCGTTCGAGCGCTTCGATTTCATTCTGTGCCGCAACGTGCTGATCTATTTCGACCGCGACACACAATGCGCTGTCTTTCGCGTGCTCGATGGACTGCTCGCGCAAGGGGGCACGTTGTTCGTGGGTCCGGCGGAGACGGGTCTGCTGATGCGCGAGGGCATGAGTTCCGCGAACATTCCGCTCGCGTTCGCGTTCAATCGCGCCGAGCGTCAGAGTATGAGCGTCTTCGATGGCGCGTGGCCGGGTGTGCCTCCCGTGAAGACCCCGCCGCCGATGAAGACCGCGTTCGTGCTGCCCGCATGGGCCAGCGCGCCGCCCGTGGTGCGCGCAACGCCTGCGCCGGTTATCAAGCCGCGTGAAGAGACGCGCGTCCAGCCCGAGCCCGCGAACAGCCTCGGACATGCGCGCGAACTCGCCGATGCCGGACAGCTCGACGCCGCCGCGAGCGCCGCGCATGCGTATCTGGGCGTGCATCCGTCCAACGCGGATGCGTACTATCTGCTCGGCGTGATCGCCGATGCGCGTGGCGAGCATCAGGCGTCGCGCGGTCACTATCGGCGCGCGCTGTATCTCGAACCCTCGCATCGCGAGGCGCTCACGCATCTGGCCGCATGCCTTTCGCTCGACGGCGATGAAAGCGGCGCACGTCGATTGCTCGCGCGCGCCGAGCGCGTCACCGGGAGCGCACGATGAACGCCCGCGACATCAACATCATGATCGATATCGACGATTGCTGGAACCGCATCGGCGTGCGCGGCGATGCATCGTGTCCGAAGCTCGAACGCCACGTGCATTGCCGCAATTGCCCGGTTCACGACGAAGCGGCATCGCGCGTGCTCGATCGCGTCGAAGCACGCACGTCGATCGAACAGACGAGCGCGGCGTCGTCGAACGAAACGCGTAGCGTCGGCCAGAAGGACACGCTTTCGTGCCTCGTGTTTCGTATCGGCGGCGAATGGCTCGGCCTGCCGACGACCGTGTGCGCGCAAGTCGCGCAATTGCGTCCGGTGCATTCGCTGCCGCATCGGCGCAATCGCGCGGTGCTGGGCCTCGTCAACGTGCGTGGCCGGTTGATCGTGTGCGCATCGCTTGCACGGCTCTTCGACATCGAAGAACGCGTCGCGAAAGATGCGTCGCACAACCAGGCCCTCGATGCGCGCGAACTCGGCCGTCTGCTCGTGATTCAGCGCGCGCAAGGCCGCGATCATCGCGCGAACGGCGATCATGAAGGTCCGATCGCCTTTCCCGTCGACGCCGTCGACGGCGTGCACCGTTTCACGAGCGCAGAGCTTCAGCCCGTGCCCGCGACGCTCGCGCAGCGTCTGTCGTCGCATGCGCACGCGGTCGCTGCGTTCAAGGACTCGACCGTCGGCCTGCTCGACGCCGATCGTCTCATCGACAGCATGAACCGGAGTCTCACATGACGAGCATCGATCCGGGCCGGTCGTCGTTGCTCGAACTCTTTCAGGAAGAAGCGCGCGGGCAGGCGCAGATTCTTTCCGATGGCCTTATCGCGCTTGAACGCGCACCGCGCGATCCGGTCACGCTCGAAGCGTGCATGCGCGCCGCGCATTCGCTGAAGGGCGCGGCGCGTGTGGTCGGCGTGCCGGTCGGCGTGACGCTCGCGCATGTGATGGAAGATTGCTTCGTCGCCGCGCAGGACGGGCGCGTCGTGCTCGATGCAGGCCATATCGACATGTTGCTGCGTGGCGTCGATCTGATCGTGCAGATCGGCGAGGCGCGCGACATCGATGCGCAAACGGCGCTCGAACGCGACGTGGATGCATTCGTCGATGCGCTCAATGCGCGTCTCGAAGGCGCAGAAGTGGCCGAAGCGCCGCTTTCGAACTACGTCGTTCCGGATCTCTCGGAAGAACTCACGCTCGACGAAACGCCCGAACCGGTTATCGCGCCTTCGCGCACGAACGAAGCCCGCATGTTGCGCATGCGCGCCGACACGCTCGACCGTCTGTTGAGCCACTCGGGCGAATCGCTCGTCGAATCGCGCTGGCTGAAGCCGTTTTCGCAATCGATGCTGCGCGTGAAGCGCATCCAGCACGATGCGAGCCGCGCGCTCGAACGTCTGCACGAAACCCTCACCGAAACGAACGCGACACAACTCGATGCCCGCGCGCACGCCGCGCTCGACGAAGTACGGCGGCTGACGGCCGAAGCGCATCGTCAGTTGAGCGAGCGTCTCGCGGAACTGGAAAACTTCGATCGCCGTTCGACGCATCTCGCGCAACAGATCTACGACGAAGCGCTCGCGTGCCGCATGCGTCCTTTCGTCGACGCGACCGGCGGCTTCGCGCGCATGGTCCGCGATGTCGCGCGCGGGCTCGGCAAGGACGTGCGCCTCGTCATCGCCGGCGAAACGACGCAGGTGGATCGCGACATTCTCGATCTGCTCGACGCGCCGCTCGGCCATCTGTTGCGCAACGCGGTCGATCACGGCATCGAGGAAGCGTCGTTGCGACGCGCGCTCGGCAAGCCTGAAACCGGCACGATCACGCTCGAAGCGCGCCATAGCGCGGGTTCGCTTTTCATCAGCGTGTCGGATGACGGCGCGGGCGTCGATCTCGATGCACTGCGCCGCGCCGTCGTGCGCAAGAATCTGGCGAACGAGGACACCGCGCATCGTCTCACCGAAGCCGAGCTGCTCGAATTCCTGTTCCTGCCCGGCTTCTCGATGCGCGATGCCGTCACCGATGTCTCCGGGCGCGGCGTCGGTCTCGATGCGGTGCAGGACGTCGTGCGGCAAGTGCGCGGCAGCGTGCGCGTGACGCAGGAAGCAGCCGCGGGCACGCGCTTCACGTTGCAATTGCCGCTTACGCTCTCGGTGATCCGCAGTCTGATCGTCGAGGTCGCGGGCGAGCCTTACGGCCTGCCGCTCGCACATGTCGCGCGCACGCTGGTGCTGCCCGCGAGCGCCATCGACACGCTCGAAGGCCAGCAGCACTTCTCGTTCGACGGCAAGCGCGTCGGCCTCGTCACCGCGCATCAGATTCTGCAAACCGCCGCATTCGAAGCGGCGAGCGATGCGCTCAACGTCGTCGTGATCGGGCAGGGCGCGGCGAGCTACGGCATCGTCATCGACCGCTTTCTCGGCGAGCGCATGCTCGTCGTGCAACCGCTCGACAAGCGGCTCGGCAAGGTGCGCAACATCGCGGCGGGCGCGCTGATGGAAAACGGCGACCCGCTGCTCATCGCCGATCTCGACGACTGGCTGCGCTCGGTCGAAAAGCTCGTCGGCAGCGGCGAGCTCGGGCGCGTGGGCGCGGGCGCGGCGCGCGCGGCCGTGATGAGCGCGAAGCGCGTGCTCGTCGTCGACGATTCGCTCACCGTGCGCGAGCTCGAACGCAAGCTGCTCGCGTCGCGCGGCTACGACGTGTCGGTGGCGGTCGATGGCATGGACGGCTGGAATGCGGTGCGCGGCGAGCGCTTCGATCTCGTCATCACCGATATCGACATGCCGCGTCTCGACGGCATCGAACTCGTCACGCTTATCAAGCGCGATGCGCAACTCTCCGGCCTGCCGGTGATGATCGTGTCGTACAAGGATCGCGCGGAAGACCGTCAGCGCGGCCTCGATGCGGGCGCGGACTATTACCTCGCGAAAGGCAGTTTCCACGATCAGGCGCTCATCGACGCCGTGCGCGATCTCATCGGCGAGGCGAAATCATGAAAATCGGCATCGTCAACGACGTTTCGCTCGCTGTGGAAGCGCTGCGGCGCGCGCTCGCGGCGCGGCCCGACTTCGAAATCGCGTGGGTCGCACACGATGGTCAGCAGGCGATCGACTATTGCGCGGCGCACACGCCCGATGTCGTGCTGATGGATCTCGTGATGCCGAACGTCGATGGCGTGCAGGCGTCGCGGACCATCATGGCGCGCTCGCCGTGCGCGATTCTCGTCGTCACCGTGGATGTAGGCGCGAACGCATGGCGCGTGTATGAAGCGATGGGCGCGGGCGCGCTCGATGCCGTCGATACACCCGCGCTCGCCGGCGCCGATGCGCGTCGCGGCGCGGCGGCATTGATCGCGAAGATCGACCAGATCGGCGCGCGGCTCGCGTCGTCCAGTGCATCGTCCGCAAGCGCGCTGAGCCTGCCGAAAAGCAATGCGCGGCTCGTCGCGATCGGCGCATCGGCGGGCGGGCCGGCCGCGCTCGCGACGCTGCTCGGCGCGTTGCCGAAGGACTTCGCGGCGGCCACCGTCATCGTGCAGCACGTGGATCGCGCGTTCGCGGAAGGCATGGCGCAGTGGCTCGATGCGCAATCGGCGCTGCCCGTGCGTGTCGCGCGCGAAGGCGACAAACCCGTGCCGGGCGAAGTGCTGCTCGCCGCGACCAACGACCATCTCCATTTCGCCGATGCCACGCGGCTCGGCTACACCGCGCATCCCGAGCAACTGCCTTACCGGCCTTCCGTCGACGTGTTCTTTCAGAGCGTGACCGAGCGCTGGACCGGACGTGCGATCGGCGTGCTGCTGACGGGCATGGGACGCGATGGCGCGATTGGCCTGAAGGCGATGCGCGCGAAGGGCTATCACACGATCGCGCAGGACGAGGCGACGAGCGCGGTGTATGGCATGCCGAAGGCCGCGGCCGCGCTCAATGCGGCGGTGTCGATCCTGCCGCTGCCGCGCATCGCCGGCGCAATCGCCACGGCATTCGACTGATTTCGCAACGAACCAACCGATAAGCACTCAATAAAGGACACGTTCATGAAACTTCCTCATCCCGATCCGTTGGCCGAGCGCGCGAGACGGGCCGCGTCGGCAGCGGCGGCGAGCATCGAGCGCGCGGGCTCGCGTGCGATGGCGGACGAGCGCGCCGTGTCCGATCTGCTGGCGGCCGCATTGAACGCGCCGCCCGCCGCCGAGTTGCCGGTGATGGTCCTGCTCGTGGACGATCAGGCGATCATCGCGGAGGCGCTGCGCCGCGCGCTCGCGGAAGAGGCGAACGTCGATCTGCACTACTGCGCGAATCCGGAAGAGGCACTGCGCACCGCGCAGGAAACGCGGCCGACCGTGATTCTGCAAGACCTCGTGATGCCCGGCGTCGATGGCCTGACGCTCGTGCGTCAGTACCGCGAGCATCCCGCGACGCGCGACATTCCGATCATCGTGCTTTCGACGAAGGAAGAGCCGCGCATCAAGAGCGCGGCGTTCGCGGCGGGCGCGAACGATTACCTCGTGAAGCTGCCCGATACGATCGAGCTCGTCGCGCGCGTGCGCTATCACTCGCGTTCGTATCAGAACCTGTTGCAGCGCGACGAGGCGTATCGCGCGCTGCGTCAGTCGCAGCAGAAGCTGCTCGAAACGAATCTGGAATTGCAGCGGCTGACGCATTCGGACGGGCTGACGGGTCTGTCGAATCGCCGCCGTCTCGATGATTATCTGAATGCCGAATGGCGGCGTGCGGCACGCGAGCATGCGGCCATCGGTTTCCTGATGATCGATGTCGATAACTTCAAGTCGTACAACGATACCTATGGGCACGTTGCAGGCGACGATGTGCTGAAGCTCGTCGCGCATACGATCGAGACGAGCCTCAATAGCCCCACCGATCTCGCCGCGCGTTTCGGCGGCGAAGAGTTCGCGGTGGTGCTACTGTCGTCGTCAGCGCCGGGATTGCGGCTGCTCGGCGAGAAAATACGCATCGCGGTCGAGGCGCTCGATGTGCCGCATACCGGTTCGTCGAGCGGGCGTGTGACGATCAGCGTCGGCGGCGCGACGCAGATGGCTACATACGACGATGCATCGAAGCAACTTGTCGAAGCGGCCGATCTCGCGCTCTATCGGGCGAAGCGGGACGGGAAGAACCGGGTGATCATTACTTGATTTGCGGCGTTTTTTAACGAGCAAAAGAACGCGCGGCCTCGAACAGGGGCCGCGCGTTCTCGTTTGTCGAGCCTGCTAGGTGGACAGCCTCATCGCCTGAACACGCCGAGCAACAAGGTCGCCAGAAAGATCACGATGAAGATGAAGAACAGGATCTTGGCGATTTCCGCCGCGCCCGTGGCGATGCCGCCGAAGCCGAAGAAGGCCGCGATGATCGCGATGATGAAGAAGATGACAGCGTAACGGAGCATGAAGCCCTCCCTTGGAGATCGGTTGACCGGTTGATTCGCAGGCGGGCCGAAGCCGCCGCTTTCGCTCATCGGATTTTGCCGCGCATCGTTCAAAGCAACGGACGTGCCCAGCGCATGCACGATGCAAAAACGCCGCAATGACCGAAGACATTGCGGCGTTGCGGATCGCGTCTCAATCGGCGCGACGGGCCCGGCTGTCGAGGCTAACGGCCTTGTGTGCGACCGGAGTCGGAATCATCGTCGAGATCATCTTCGTCGTCGACGCTGTTGAGCGCATCCGGCAGGTTGTTCTCCAGTTCATCGCGTTCGATCTGATCGGCCAGGTCGAGGGATTTGCGCGTGGCGGGACCGGATGGGCGATTGGCTCCAGACATGGCGTACTCCTTGAACAGATTTCAAAGCCGCGCCGACGATTCGGCGCGAACCAACGGACTAGCAAGGCATGTACGCGCCGGGCTGAAAACGCCGCCTTAAAGGATCGCTTAAGGATCGTTCGAGCGGCCAAGTGGACAGACGATGCTGGCGAGAAAGAAACGCAGTCCCAAACTTGCAAGCGGGACGGCAGATTTTGCGTGCCGGCGCGTAAGGTCAGTATGCACCGGACCGGCGTTCGAGGCAAAGAGGGCGCGCGCTTTTGATGCAGCGCGCGTTTCGCCTCACGCATCAATCGAAGAAATGAGCGACGATCGGATACAGCGACAGCACGAGCAACACGGCCATCGTGATGTTGAAGATGCGCAGCCAGCGCGGATTCGCGAGAAAGCGCCGCAGCGACGTGCCGAACGCGGCCCACATCGTGATGCACGGCAGCCCGATCACGACCAGCACCAGCGCCATCAGCGCCGCGTTCAGCGAGAGGCTCGCGTGCAAGTGGATGGTCGTCGCGGCGGTGAGCACCATCATCCACGCTTTGGGATTGATCCACTGGAACGCGATCGCTTCGTGAAAACGCATCGGGCGCGCCTGGCCATCGCGCATCTGCACCGAGGACGACGTGCCGATCTTCCACGCCAGATACAGCAGGTACGCGACGCTCGCCGCTTCCAGCACGGTGTAGAGGAACGGCAGACGCTCGAACGCCTGCGCCAGCCCGAGCCCGACCGCGATCATGAGAATCGCCATGCCCGCGCTGATGCCGAGCACGTGCGGCACCGTGCGCTTCAGGCCGAAATTGACGCCCGAGGCGAGCAGCATCGTGTTGTTGGGGCCGGGCGTGATCGTTGTCACCAGCGCGAACAGCGCGGCGGCGGGCAGGGCATTCAGGAGTTCGGTGGGCATGGCGCGCTCCGGTAATGGCAGATTCGATGGCGCCAAGTGTACGGGAGCTAACCGGTACAGTACCGATACAGATTCGGAGAAGCCTTCCGGTACGGATGCCGACCGTGGCGGGCCGGCCCGCCACGCGTTCGACGCGCTTACACCGGGAACGGATTGCGTTCCGCGAATCCTTGCTGATGCCAGTACGGATACGCCGGCTTGACCGTGCTCGCCTCATCGAGCTTCTTCACCTGCTCCGCGGTCAGATTCCAACCGACCGCGCCCAGGTTCTGCCGCAGTTGCTCCTCGTTGCGCGCGCCGATGAGCACCGTCGCCACCGTCGGACGTTGCAGCAGCCAGTTGAGCGCGATCTGCGGCACCGTCTTGCCGGTTTCCTCGGCGATGGCGTCGAGCGCATCGACGACGCGATACAGATACTCGTCCGGCACCGGCGGCCCCATGTCGGCGGTCTTGTGCAGGCGGCTCGTCTCGGGCAGCGGCTGGCCGCGGCGAATCTTGCCGGTGAGACGTCCCCAGCCGAGCGGGCTCCACACCACCGCGCCGACGCCCTGATCGATCCCGAGCGGCATCAGCTCCCATTCGTAATCGCGGCCGATGAGCGAGTAGTACGTCTGATTGGCGACATAGCGCGGATAGCCGTAGCGGTCCGCCACATCGAGCGATTTCTGCAGATGCCAGCCCGAGAAATTCGACACGCCCGTATAGCGGATCTTGCCCGCGCGCACGAGATCGTCGAGTGTGGAAAGCGTCTCTTCGACGGGCGTTTTCGCATCGAAGCCGTGCAGCTGGAAGATGTCGATGTAATCCGTCTGCAGGCGCTGAAGCGCCGCGTTCACGGCCTGAATGAGATGAAAGCGCGACGATCCGACGGCGTTCGGATCGTCCTCGTCGAAGCGGAACGTGGCCTTGGTCGAGATGATGACCTTGTCGCGGCGGCCCTTGAGCGCTTCGCCGAGTATCGATTCCGATGAACCGCGCGAGTAGATGTCGGCGGTGTCGAACATCGTGACGCCCGCATCGAGGCAGATGTCGACGAGCTTGCGCGCCTCGCTCACGTCGGTCTCGCCCCATGCCTGAAAGAATTCGCCCTTGCCGCCGAAAGTGCCGGTGCCGAAGCTCAATACGGGAACCCTGAAGCCCGAAGCACCGAGATGTCGATATTCCATTGCGTGTCCTCGTGGATGAAGCCGGTGGGCGTCGCGCTTCGTGTGTGAAGCGCGGCGCAACGAACGTCCATCGACGAGACTACCGCAACGGCTTCGCGCATGCAGGACGCAGGCGCTAGCGCCGGTTGGCCGCCCGGTCGCCGAGCGAATCGTAGATCGGCGGCACGCGCAGGAGCATCGGCACGACCATCGCGGTGAAGCAGGCGGTGAGCATCGGCAGGAGCAGGGTGAAGCTCGCCGTCATCTCGGTGACGAGCACGATGCCCGTGACCGGCGCACGCACCACCGCGACGAAGAACGCCGCCATGCCGACGACCGCGAACGTGCCCGTGTCGCCGGTTGCGGGCGCCATGCCGGGGAACCAGTCGAGACACACGCGGCCGAACAGGAGGCCCATCTGCGCACCGAGCGCGAGCATCGGCGCGAAGATGCCGCCGGGCGCGCCCGCCGCGTACGACACCGGTCCGAGCAAGAAGCGCAACGCGAACATCGCGGCCACGCCCGCGAGCGTGCCGCTGCCGAGGAGCGCGCGCTCGGTCAGCGCATCGCCGCCGCCCGCGAGATCCGGCGCGAACCAGGCGAGCAGGCCGACCGCCGCGCCGACTATCGCCGCGCGCATCGTCGCGTGTTTCACCGATCCGGACGGCCCGAAAGAGTCGGCGATGTCGAGCGTCCAGACGATGAGCCGGCTATACGCCGCGCCCAGCAAACCCAGCAACGCGCCGAGCAACAGATGCGCGCCGGTCATCTCGAAGCCGGGAAACGGTTGCGCCGGGAGATGGAAGTCGGGGAAGTCGCCATGCAGCAGACGCGCCATCGCGATCGCGCTCGCCGATGCGCCGAGCGCCGCGACCGCCGTGCGCGCATCGAAGCGGCGCGTGAGTTCTTCGAGCACGAACACGGCGCCCGCGATCGGCGCATTGAACGCGGTCGCGAGCCCCGCGCCCGCGCCGGCCGCGAGCAGCACGCGGCAATCGACGACGTTGCGCCTGAAGAACGTGCCGATGGCATGCGCGATCGATGCGCCCATCTGCACCGTCGGCCCTTCGCGGCCGAGCGCGAGCCCCGCGCCGATGGCGAGCACGCCGCCCACGAACTTGATCGGAATGAGCACGAGCGGCGCGGGCGGCAATCTGCCGTGCAGCACCGCTTCGACATGCGGAATGCCGCTGCCGCTCGCCATCGGCGCGAAGCGCGCGACGAGCCACGCGGCGAGCGCGGCGGCGGCCGTCGCCGCAAGCACGACGAGCACGATCGCCCAGTCGTGTCCCGCGTGCGCCCACGCGACGAACGCGTTGCGCCATGCATCGGCGCTTTCGAGCGCGAAGCGAAAGAGCACGCCGATCGCGCCCGTCACCGCGCCCACGACGACCGATGCCGCCGCGAGCGCGACGAGTCCCGCGTGCTCGTCGTCCTGATTGTTGACTTCGTTGTCGTTCATCGGGCAGCTCGCTCCGGAATCGGCAAATGCAACGAAGCGTATCACCGCGCGGCGCGGCGGGCATGGTGCTTGCAAAACGAAAGTTATTTCGACGCGGAGTGCTGTCGAGAGCACATGAGTCAAGCCAATCACGACGAGCCGTTTTTCCAGCCAGGACGCAATTGCGCGAGCGTGCGTCATGCAGAGCGCTTCAGCTTGCTCATCGACGGCGCGGATTATTTCCGCGTGCTGCGCGAGGCGCTCACGCGCGCGGAACGCACCGTGTTCATCCTCGGCTGGGACATCGACAGCCGCATGAAGCTCACGCCCGAAGGCGCGGACGACGGTTATCCCGAAGCGCTCGGCGATTTTCTGCACGCGATCACGGGCGACAAGCGACGCCTGCGCATCTACATTCTCGCGTGGGATTTCGCGATGCTCTATGCCTTCGAGCGCGAGTGGCTGCCGGTCTACAAGATGGGCTGGCGCACGAACCGGCGCATCGCGTTCCAGATGGATGGCAAGCATCCGCTCGGCGGCTCGCAACATCAGAAGATCGTCGTGATCGACGATCGTCTCGCATTCGTCGGCGGTCTCGATCTCACGCGCTCGCGCTGGGATACGACCGCGCACGCGCCCGACGAGCCGCTGCGCCGCGATGCGAACGGCGCGGCCTATCAGCCGTTCCACGATGTCCACACGATGTTCGACGGCGACGCCGCGCGCGAGATCGGCCTGCTCGCACGCGAACGATGGGCTCGCGCATGCGACAAGCGCCTCGCGATCCGCGCGCATCGCGCGGCCTTTCAGCAAGACCCGTGGCCGCCTTCGCGACGCGTCGATCTCGATGATGTCGACATCGCCATCTCGCTCACCGAACCGGACTATCTCGGCCGCGAACCGGTGCAGCAGATTCGCACGCAGTATCTCGACGCCATCGCGCGGGCGCGGCGCAGCATCTATATCGAGAACCAGTACTTCACGTCGGGCACGGTCGGCGCTGCGCTCGCCGATTCGCTCGCGCGCGAGGACGGCCCCGATCTCGCCATCGTCGTGCCGCGCAATCAGAGCGGCTGGCTGCAGGAAGTGACGATGGGCGTGCTGCGCGCGCGTCTGCACACGCTGCTCAGGCGCGCCGATACGCATGGCCGCTACCGGCTCTTGTGCCCGAGCGTGCCGAATCTGGGCGACGAAATCGTCAACGTGCACAGCAAGCTGATGATCGTCGACGATGAATTGCTGATCGTCGGCTCGGCCAACCTGAACAATCGTTCGATGGTGCTCGACAGCGAGTGCAACGTGTCGATCGACGCGGGCGCCGATGCGCGCATCCGCCGCGCGATCGCGACGATGCGCGACACGTTGCTCGCGGAGCATCTCGGCTGCGAGATCGCAGATGTAGTGCGCGAGCGCGACGCACGAGGCGGCATGAACGCCGCGATTCAGGCGCTGCTGCGCGATCGCGACGAGCATCGCACGCTGGTGCCGCTCGACCCGCAAGTGTCGACGGAACTCGATCAACTGATTCCGCCCGAAGCGCTGATTGATCCCGAAACGCCGATCGCCGCCGACGAACTCGTCGATCAGTTCGTGCCCGCGGAGAAGACGCGCCCGCTCATCGGACGCTTCGCGCTGCTCGGCGTGCTCGCGCTGATGATCGTAGGCGTGGCGGCGCTGTGGCACTGGACGCCGCTCGGCGACTACGCGAACCTGAAGTCGCTCACGAACGCAACGCGCCATATCGACTCGCTGCCGCTCGCGCCGTTGTGGATCGTCGTCTGTTACGTCGCTGCTGCGGTCATGTCGGTGCCGATCACGCTGCTCAACGCGGCGACGGGCCTCGTCTTCGGCGCGTCATGGGGCGGCGCTTACGCGTTCCTCGGCACGACGATCGCGGCAGCCATTTCCTATTCGCTCGGCAACTGGCTCGGCCGCGATGCGGTGCGCAAGCTCGCGGGCGCACGCGTGAACCGGTTGTCCGAGCGCGTCGCGAAGCGCGGCATCGTCGCGGTGGTCGTGTTGCGGCTGCTGCCGGTCGCGCCGTTTGCGATCGTCAATCTCGTCGCGGGCGCATCGCATATCCGCATGCGCGACTTCATGATCGGCACGATGCTCGGCATGGGTCCGGGCATCTTTCTGACGGTCGCGTTCGCGCATCAGCTCGTCGCGTCGCTGCATCGGCCGACGATCGGCTCGTTCGCGGTGCTGATCGGCATCGGCGCGGTGTTGATCGGCGTGTCGCTGCTGCTGCAGCGCTTTCTCGGCCGCGCGGATCAGAAGGAAGCCCACGAAGGCGCGCCGGGCGATGCCGACAAGCCGCGTGCAAGCGACGAAGCCCGGCGTGCGAGCGAGCTGCGCGAAAACGGCACGATGCCGCGCGATGCGACGGCGCGCGCATCGACGAGAAACGAGCGGCCCGACGAGGTCAACTCATGACGTTGACGCGTGGAGAGCTGCGTATCGCGACATACAACCTGCATGGCGCGATAGGCATCGACGGGAAGTTCTCGCCCGAGCGCATCGGCGCAGTGCTCGCGGAGATCGATGCCGACATCTTCGCGCTTCAGGAAGTGCCGCTCGGCGGCAGCGGTTCGCCCGATGTGCTCGATGTGCTGCAACGCATGACGAACCTTCACGCGGTCGCGGGCCCGACGCTCGATACGCCCGAGCGCCGTTACGGCAACGCGGTGCTCACGCGCTATCCGGTGCGCGCGGTGCGCACGCTCGATCTGTCGTTCAGAAGCCGCGAGCCGCGCGGCGCACTCGATGCCGACATCGATTGCGGCGGCGAACTGTGGCGCGTCGTCGCGACGCATCTCGGTCTTGCATCGAGCGAACGGCGTGCACAAGTGGAGCAAGTGTTGCAAAACTTCGATACGCCCGCGCTGCCCGTGATCCTGCTCGGCGATCTCAACGAGTGGTTCGTCTATGGCCGGACGTTGCGGCGGCTCGTCACGCACTTTCATCGCGCGAGCGCGTTGCGCACCTTTCCGACGCGCTATCCGCTCTTCGCGCTCGATCGCATCTGGGTGCATCCCGGCGAGCGTCTCATGCGTGTCGACGTGCATCGCACACGGCTGTCGCGCATCGCTTCCGATCACTATCCGCTCATCGCTCACATCGCACATCGCGCGTTTGCATCGTCCATGCAGGGTTAAAACGCATGACGTGTTCGATGTAAACGCAGCGAAGAACATCGCCAAGGTTGCCTTCATGGCTCGCGTGTCAGCGCGACACCACGAAAAACCCCTATAAAAACGATATAAAAGCGCAAAAGACTCGCACGAACTCGCTTGCCCTATGTAGAATCCGGCGTGATACGAACGCATCGGTGCGAACGTATTCGAATATCACTGACCAAAAAACAGGTAGGAGAAACATGCCGACTTCCGCTAAAACCGCTGCAAAGAAGGCCCCGGCCAAGAAGGCCACGGCGAAGACCGCCGCCGCACCGGCGAAGAAAGCTGCAGCACCGAAGGTTGCCGCGAAGAAAGTAGCCGCGAAGAAGACCACGGGCGCTCCCTCGCCGATCAAGGATACGTTCACGAAGGCATCGCTCGCGACGCATCTCGCAGATCGCGCCGCTGTCGATCTCAAGGCTGTGAAGGCCGTGCTGGTCGCGCTGGAAGACACCATCCTCGGTTCGATCCACAAGAAGGGCGCTGGCGAATTCACGCTGTCGGGCCTGCTGAAGATCTCCGCGCAATCCGTGCCGGCGAAGAAGAAGCGCTTCGGCAAGGACCCGTTCACGGGCGCAGAGCGCTGGTTCCCGGCCAAGCCGGCAAGCGTTCGCATCAAGGCGCGCGCGTTGAAGAAGCTGAAGGACGCAGCGGCTTAAGTTTCTCTAGCCTGCGTTGCGGCTTTGGTTTCGTTGGCGAAATCGAAGCTCGATGAAAAAGAGGCCAGCTTCCCTTCAGTGGGATGCTGGCCTCTTTTGCTTGTGCGTTTCGATCAGCCGCGCACGTTGAATGGCGCGAAGACCTCGCTCAACCAGTCCGCGAAAACCCGTACGCGCGCGGAGAGCTGACGGTTCTGCGGATAGAGCACGGAGACGGGCATGGGCGGAGGCGGAAGGTCTGGAAGCACGACTTGCAGACGGCCATCGGCGAGGGCATCGTCGATGTGATAGCGCGGCACCTGCACGATGCCGAGCCCCGCGATCGCCGCTTGCGTATAGAGTTCGACGCCCGACACCGAAACCGCCGCCCGCAGTTCGATGGTCTCGATACGCTCATCGACTGTGAATTCGAGCGGCAGCACGCGGCCCGTCGCGCTCGATACGAAGTTCACCGCGCGATGCGACGCCAGCGCTTCGAGATCATGCGGCATGCCTTCACGCGCGAGATACGCGGGACTCGCCACGGTCACCTGTTCGAGCAGCGCAACGCGCCGGCCGATCATCGACGAATCCTGCAACGTGCCCGCGCGCAGCACGCAATCCACACCTTCGCGCACGAGATCGACGAGCCTGTCGTCCTCGCCGATATGCAGTTCGATCTGCGCATGCCGTTCGAGAAACGCGGGCAGTCCCGGCATGATGAAGTGCCGCGCGAGCGTGCCTTGCAGGTTCACGCGCAACAGACCCTTCGGCGCCGTATGTCTGAACGAGCCTTCCGCTTCCTCAAGATCGGCGATCAGACGCACGCAACGCCGATAGTGTTCCTCGCCGTCATGCGTGAGACGCACGGTGCGCGTCGTGCGTTCGAGCAGGCGTGCGCCGAGCCGCTCTTCCATGCGCTTCATCAGATTGGTGACGGTGGCGCGCGGTATCTGCAGATCGTCGGCGGCCTGCGTGAAGCTGTGCCGCTCCGCGATGCGCACGAAGACCTGCATTTCCTGGAATCGATCCATGAGTTCGAGATTGTTGAAGCAACTGGAACGATGATACTAAGCCACACGCGATGATCGCGGAAACGGAATGATTCATCATGCTCTCCATCGAACAGCTTTCCTTGAGGAGCACATCATGAGTCAGATCAATACGAAGCGCGTGGCCATCGTCACGGGTGCATCGCGGGGCATCGGCGCACAGATCGCGCGGCGTCTCGCGCGCGACGGCTTCGCGGTCGCGGTGAATTATGCGTCGAGCGCGAAGGAAGCGGATGCGCTCGTCGCCGAATTGCGTGAAGCGGGAAGCGCATCGATCGCGGTGAAGGCGGATGTCGCCAACGCCGACGACGTGCGCCGCATGTTCGAGACCGTCGAAGCGGAACTCGGCAAGATCGATGCGCTGATCAACAACGCGGGCGTGCTCAAGACCGTGCCGCTCGCCGACACGAGCGACGCGCTCTACGAGCAGACCTTCGATATCAACGTGCGCGGCACCTTCAACACGCTCCGCGAAGCGGCGGCGCGCATGAACGGCGGCGGACGCATCGTCAATTTCTCGAGCACGACGCTCGCGCTCAACATGCCCGGCTATGCGATCTACAACGCGACGAAGGCCGCGGTCGAATCGTTCACGCATGTCTTCGCGAAGGAGTTGCGCGGACGCGGCATCACGGTGAATGCGGTTGCACCGGGGCCGGTGGCGACGTCGCTCTTTCTCGACGGCAAGACCGACGAACAGATCGCCACTTTCTCGAAGATGGCGCCGCTGGAAAGACTCGGTCAGCCGGACGATATCGCGTCGGTGGTCGCGTTTCTCGTCGGGCCGGATGCGGGCTGGGTCAACGGACAGGTGCTGCGCGCGAACGGCGGCATCGCCTGAGCCACGCCTAGAACATCAGCGCGAACTGATCGATGGCGACGGCGCGCGGCTTCGTCGCGCGTTTCGTCTGCTGTGTGATGGTTGCGGCGACCGCGCGCACAGGCGCGTCCTGCACGACGAGATGAAACGCCGGCCGCGCATCGCAGGCGATCCACGCGAGCTGTCCTGACGCGAGACGTTTCGCGATCAGGCTGTACACGTCGGAATCGAAAGGGCGCAGATCGGGTGCATCGGCGAGCAGCGGCGCGATGTCGGCACGCGTCGCGCATGTGCCGATATAGCTCCATCGATCGATCACGTGCCATGCCTCGCGGCCGGTTTGTTCGTCGCGCTCGGCGATGGCGATCGGTCCTTCATGCGGCCATTTCACGAGCCGCGCATGGTCGAGCGCGGCGAGCGCGCGCGCCGCGTGATCCGCGAGCGTTTCCGCTCCCGCGCACGATCCGAGGCAGCGTTTCACCTGATAGCCGAAGCAGCCGCGCCCGCGCGACAGCGGCGCTTTTTCGAGTCCGAGCGTCGCATGACAGAGCGTGTGCCCGTCGGCGACATGGCGCATGAACGCAAGCGCCTTCGCCCGCGATGCGAACACGCCGAAGAGATGATCCTCGCGCGACAGATCGCGCCGGCTCGCCTTCACGAGCGCCGGTGCGCTCGCGCCCGGCAGCCACTGCCATGCGCACGTCCCCGACGCACCCTTCAGCAGGCGGTTGTGCGTCGGCTTCAATGCCTTCACGAGCTTCGCTTCGAGCAGCAGCGCGCCGAGTTCCCCGACCGTCTCCCGGCATTCGATGCGGCGGATGGCCTGCGAGATCGACAAGTCCTTCTGAAGCCTGTGATCGCCCGAAAAATGGGCCGCGACGCGCTGTTTCACGTTGATGCTCTTGCCGACATAGAGCGGCACGTCGTCGTCGCCGTGAAAGAGATAGACGCCCGGCGTTGATGGCAACGCATCGAGCGCGCCTTCGGGCAGCGCGGCGGGCAGGCTCGCGCGCCGCACCAGCGTTTTGATGGCGGCATCGACGAGATCCTGCGAATAGAGCGCGTGAATCTTCTGCCAGAACTGCCATAAGAGATCGGCATCGGCGAGCGCGCGATGGCGTCCTTCGGGCGCGAGATTCAGCCGCGCGATGAGCGCATCGAGACCATGCCGCTCCACCGATGGAAAGAGCGCACGCGAGAGCCGCACCGTGCACAGCGTATCCGCGCGAAACGCGATGCCCGCGCGCCGGAATTCGTTCTTGAGAAAGCCGTAATCGAAGCGCGCGTTGTGCGCGACGAAGAGCTTGCCATGAAGACGTTCGGCGAGCGCGGGCGCGAGCGATTCGAAGCTCGGCTGGCCGCGCAGCATCGAATCTTCGATGCCAGTCAGGCGCGAGATGAACGGCGGCACCGGCACACCCGGATCGACGAGCACGCTCCAGCGCTCGATGCCCGCCGTGCTCGCTTCCACCACGCCGATTTCGGTGATGCGATCCTCGGTTGCGTTCGAGCCCGTGGTTTCCAGATCGACGAACACGATCGGGCGCGCGAGTCCCGCGAGCAGGGCGTCGGCGAGGGAATCGGGTTCTTCTTCGAGCGCGTCGGACATGGGTGAAACGTTGAGCATGAACGCCGAGTCTAGCGCAAACGGGCATGCACCATTGCGGCACGTTAAAAAATTCGCACGCGCGAAGTGCTTTCGTTCGATACTGCGAAAAAGCCGCTGAAACAACGCGAAGGACGCAATGATGCAGATCTACGATGAAATGCGTCAGGACGACTCCGTGCGCCGTCACTACGCACGGTTTTCGCGCTGGCTCGCAATGCAGAGCCCCGAAACGATCGCGCGCAAGCGGGCGGAGGCGGACGTGCTGTTCCGGCGCGTCGGCATCACGTTCGCGGTGAACGGCGACCTGTCCGGCACCGAGCGGCTGATTCCCTTCGACATGATTCCGCGCATCATTCCCGGCGACGAATGGCGCGTGCTCGAAGCCGGTCTGCGGCAGCGCGTGCAGGCGCTCAATCTCTTTCTGCACGATGTCTATCACAACGGCGATATCGTGCTCGCCGGACGCATTCCCGCGGAGCAGGTCTATACGAACGCTCAGTATCGGCCGGAGATGCAGGGCGTGGACGTGCCGCTCGACGTGTACGCGCATATCGCGGGCGTCGATGTCGTGCGCGCGGGTGGCGCGGGCGAGTTCTACGTGCTCGAAGACAATCTGCGCGTGCCCTCGGGCGTCTCGTACATGCTCGAAAACCGCAAGATGATGATGCGGCTCTTCCCCGAACTGTTCGTGCAGAACCGCGTCGCGCCGGTCGCGCATTATCCCGATCTGCTGCTGGAGACCCTGCGTTCGATCGCGCCCGAAGGTGTCGACGACCCGGCCGTCGTCGTGCTGACGCCCGGCATGTACAACTCGGCTTATTTCGAGCACACGTTCCTCGCGCAGCAGATGGGCGTGGAGCTCGTCGAAGGCAAGGATCTCTTCGTCGACGACAACTACGTCTTCATGCGCACGACGCACGGGCCGCGCCGCGTCGACGTGATCTATCGCCGCGTGGACGACGACTTTCTCGATCCGCTCGCGTTCCGCGCGGATTCGGCGCTCGGCATTCCGGGCTTGCTGACGTCGTATCGCGCGGGCCGCGTGACGCTCGCGAACGCGATGGGCACCGGCATCGCCGACGACAAATCGATCTATCCGTTCGTGCCCGACATGATCGAGTTCTATCTCGGCGAGAAACCGATCCTCAACAATGTGCCCACATATCAGTGCCGCAAGCCGGACGATCTCGCGTACACGCTCGCGCATCTGGCGGAGCTCGTCGTGAAGGAAGTGCACGGCGCGGGCGGCTACGGCATGCTCGTCGGACCGGCATCGACGAAGGACGAGATCGAAGCGTTTCGCGCGCTGCTGCTGGCGCGGCCCGAAGGCTATATCGCCCAGCCGACGCTCGCGCTCTCCGCGTGCCCGACCTTCGTGGATGCGGGCATCGCGCCGCGTCATATCGATTTGCGGCCGTTCGTGCTCTCCGGCCGCGAAGTGTCGATGTGCGCGGGCGGCCTCACGCGCGTCGCGCTGCGGGAAGGCTCGCTCGTCGTCAATTCGTCGCAAGGCGGCGGGACGAAAGATACCTGGATGGTCGATTGACTCACTTACCGCACATGACCTCATGCTGAGCCGCACTGCCGATCACCTGTTCTGGATGGCGCGCTACATGGAACGCGCGGAGAATACCGCGCGCATGCTCGACATCGACATGGAAGGCGCGCTCCTGCCGCAGACGCCCGAACAGGAGGCGCGCGGGCAACGCTCGGTGCTGAAGATATCCGAGCTTGAGGAGATGTTCGACGAGCGTCATCCGGGATCGTCCTCGCGCGACGACATGCTGCATTTCATGGTCGCCGATGCGCGCAATCCGTCGAGCATCCTCTCCTGCCTGCAGGCGACGCGCGAGAACGCGCGCGCGGTGCGCGGCACGCTCACGACGGAAGGCTGGGAGACGATCAACTTCACGTGGCTCGAATTCAATCAGCGGCTCGCGAACAGGGAGCTCGAAACGGGCCCGGATGCGCTGTTCGAATGGGTCAAGTACCGCTCCAATCTGTGCCGCGGCGTAATGCAGGGCACCGCGTTGCGCGACGACGCGTTCTTCTTCATGCAGCTCGGCGCCTATCTCGAACGCGCGGACAACACGGCGCGTATTCTCGACGTGCGCTTCGCAGACGCGACGCCCAACTCGCGCGAGGCGGCGCGCCAGCTCGAAGACTTCTACTACTGGACGTCGATCCTCAGTTCGGTGTCGGCGCTGGAGATCTATCGCAAGGTGTATCGCGATGTCGTGACGCCGGCGCGCGTCGTCGAACTGCTGATCCTCAACGAGCAGATGCCGCGCTCGCTGCTCGCCTCGCTCGATGGCGTCTGCGATACGCTCGCGAAGCTGCGCACGGATGCGTCGAAGGATTGCGAGCGCTTCGCGGGCAAGCTGCGCGCGGACGTGCTGTACTCCGATATCCGGCTGATTCTGGAGACGGGCGTGCACGCGTGGCTCACGCAGTTCCTGAAGCGCGTCGATGAACTCGGCCTGCAAGTGATGCACACCTTCCTCATGTTGCAGATTGCGTGAATCATGCTGCTGACCATACGCCACGACATCCGCTACCACTACGCCACGCCGGTGACGTATTCGATCCGGCAGTTTCGCGTGAGTCCGGCGAGCGGCGCTTCGCAGATCGTGCGGCACTGGCATGTCGAAGCGCCCGGCAAGCTCGATGCTGCGCGCGACGCCTATGGCAACGCGCTGCACACGCTCGTGCTGACGAAGCCGCACAGCGAGATTCACGTGAGCGTGACGGGCGAAGTCGCGACGGAAGCGCTGCCCGATGGCCGTCTCTTCGACGAAGCCGGGCCGATTCCGCTCGAGCATTTCACCTGCGCGACGCCGCTCACGATGCCCGATGCCGCGATCCGCGCGCTCGCGCACAGCGTGCCGTCGCTCGATACGCCCGCGTCGCTCGTCTCGCTGGCGGAGCGCATCGGCGAGCGCGTGCAGTATCGCAGCGAGCCGGCGTATGCCGCGGGCACGGCCGCGCTGGCGCTCGCGAGCGGCTTCGGCGACGCGCGCGATATCGCGCATCTGCTGCTCGCGTGCTGCCGCGCGCGAGGCGTGCCCGCGCGCTGCGTGAGCGGCTATTTCGACGCCGGCGCGGACGAGGTCGTGACGATGCACGCATGGACCGATGTCTGGGTGGAACACGGCTGGATATCGGTGGATGCGACCCAGGGCGCGTTCGCGGGCGAGCGCCACTGCCGGCTCGCGGTGGCGCGGGACTACGAGGCGGCGGCGCCGGTGCGCGGCTCGCGCGTGGGCGGCAAGGAGGAGACGCTCTCGGTGCACGTCGGCATCGACACGCTGTGGGATCAGTAACGGGAGGGATGCGACGCGCGTTCGCGCTCAGTACAATGAGGGTTTGCTTGTTTCAGGATCGATTGACATGACTTATTGCGTGGGCATGTGCGTGGACGAGGGACTCGTGTTCCTGTCCGACACGCGCACCAACGCCGGCGTGGACCACGTGAGCGCCGCGCGCAAGATGGTTGTTTTCGAACAACCGGGCGAGCGCGTGATCGTTTTGCTCGCGGCGGGCAATCTCGCGCTGACCCAGGCCGTGACGCATCTGCTCGCGGAACCGACCGACCCCGGCGCGCCCACGCTCTACAGCGCGCCGACGATGGCGGAAGCGGCGCGTATCGTCGGCGATGCGGTGCGGGAGGTGCATCGGCGCGACGCGCTGTCGCTCGCGGAGTTCAGCGTCGACTTCAATTGCAGCTTTATCCTCGGCGGACAGATTTGCGGCCAGCCGCCGCGTCTTTTCATGATCTACGCGGCGGGTAATTTCATCGAATCGACGCGCGTGTCGCCGTATTTTCAGATCGGCGAATCGAAGTACGGCAAGCCGATCATCGATCGCGTCATCACGCCGGCATCGCCGCTCGACGAAGCCGCGAAATGCGCGCTCATTTCGATGGATTCAACACTGCGCTCGAATCTTTCGGTCGGTCTGCCGCTCGATCTGCTGGTCTATGAAAAGGACTCGCTGCGCGTCACGCGCTTCGCCACGCTCGACAACAACAGCGCCTATTACCAGATGATCAACAAGACGTGGGGCGAGCGTCTGAGGCAGCTTTTCGGCGAGATTCCGAACCCTTCCTGGACCGAGCTAGACAACGTCCCGCTGCGTCCGCGCGAAACGCGCAGCACGGTTCCGCGGCTCGTCATCGGCGACCTGCCGTGCCCGGGCGCGCCCGCGCAGACACTCGCGGAAGACGTCGAAAAGGGCAACGCGCCGCAACTCTGACGTAACAATCGCGAGCACGAAAAAAAACAGCCATCGGAAAACCGATGGCTGTTCGAGGGTACTGCGGTCCTTCCGAGGCGGCACTTGCGTGCCGCGCCAGTCGGTTGTTCTTAGAACTTGTGGCGCAGACCGATGAGCACCAGTTCCTGGTGGCTGCGGCCGCTGGCGAAACCGAAGTCGCTGATCGAGGCTTGCGCTTCTTGCGTCGTGCCGTCCGCGTTGCGCTGCGTGCCGCTCGCGTGCTGATAGGCGCCGACAGCGTAGACGTCGGTGCGCTTCGACAGCGAGTAGTCCGCGCCGATCGAGACCTGGTGGTAGTTCGCCGACGTATCGCCGCTTGCGTGCGTGTACGTGTAGCCCAGACCGAGCAGCGTTGCCGGCGTCAGCTGGAAGTTCACGTAACCGTTGGCCACGTTGAACTTCTCTTGTTCCGTGAACGTCGAGTTGCCGTCGTTCTTGTACTGCGCGAAGCTGTACGAAGCGCCGACCGTGAACGGACCGAACACGTACTGGCCTGCACCGCGCGCGATACCGATCGCGTGGGCCGTGTCGTAGCCGGCGTTGATGACCGTGTTGAACAGCGAGTCCGACGACGGGCTGTTCCAGCCGGCCGCGCGGTTCGCCGACGGGTTGTTCACGTACAGGTAGCTGGCCGCGATCGAGAACGGACCGTTGCCGTACGTTGCCGCACCGCCCCAGGTCTGGCCCTGGCCGGTCGTGCCCGCCAGGTTGCTGAAGCCGTAGATGCCTTCGAACTGGAAGCCACCGAACACCGGCGAAACGTACTTGACGGCGTTGTTCACGCGCAGGCTGTTGTCGTAGTTGTCGACGTCGCCCGGCGTAGCGAACGCTGCGCCCCAGTAGTTGTCGCCCGTGAGGCCCTGAACCATGTCGACCGACGGGTCATACTGACGACCCAACGTGACCGTACCCCACTGGTTGCCGCTCAAACCGACGAACGCTTGACGGCCGAACAGGCGACCGCCCTGGTTCGACTGGCCCGTGCCCGGATCGAAGCCGCTTTCCAACTGGAAGATTGCCTTCAGGCCGCCACCCAGGTCTTCCTGACCCTTCAAGCCCCAACGCGGGCCGGAGAGCGTGCCGTTGACCATGCCGAACAGATGGTCGCCGTTTTCGTTGGCGTGGCTCACGTAAGCGAGACCGGTATCGATCACGCCATAGAGCGTGACGCTGCTTTGTGCTTGCGCCGCACCTGCTGCGCCGAGGAGCGCCAGCGAGAGGGACGTCAGTGCGATTCGTTTCATCGAATTCTCCACGCGAATGATTAAAATCGTTGTTGCCGGCGCAGAGAATAACGCAACGTTTCGTAACTTAAGAAACGAAAAAATATTGACTGTCTCGAAAAACACACACTCGGGTCTGACGCCCGCCTGTAAAGGTTTTCCGGCAGTCTAAAAACGAATTTTGGGAGACAGGCTTGTCTTGGAAAAGTTCCGCGCGCAATCGGACATTCGAATCGGGATTTTTAGCGCCGATATTCGATTACGCTCGATTCAAATAACAAACCGCTTTCTCGACGGCTGATTTTTCGGATTGGATGGACAGCCGTGTTGCAGCGCGTGAAAGTCAGTTTCGAAAGTCCGATGCGTCTTCTCGGGCAGAATCGCGCCGCGACAAAAGCGCAACCGCCATTCCCGCGCTCGCCGCGAAAAGCACCGCGCGCCACGGATGCCGCCGCACCGCCGCGTTGGCATTCGACGCCTTGCGGCCGGCGCCGACCATCGCGAGCGCGGTGACGCGAGTCGCGGTCGATTCCGCCCGCGCCAGCTTGCGCGACAACTCCAGCGCCCGTGCCACGGCGGACACCTTCTTGCGCGCCTGTCCTGTCAGTTGCTGCGCATGCTGCGCGCGGGCGCCGATCGCGCGTCGGGCGCTCGCCGGGACGGGCGCGTCCATGCGGGCGCTCGCCGGCGTGATGGGCGCGTCCGTCGACGCGCCAGCGGCCAGGGGCGTCGCGGAGCGCGTCGATGCGGCGAGCATCGAGCCGATCTTCGCGCGGCTTCCGGGCGGCACGTGTCCGTTGTTCTGCTGTCCCCACGCGCCGCGCGGATCATGCAGACGCGCGCGCGCCGCCGAAAACTCCGCGCCGAGCAGGAGCACGGCGGCGGAGAAGTACAGCCACATCAGGAGCACCGCGAGCGATCCCGCCGCGCCGAACGCGCTCGCGGTGCCCGCGTGCGTCAGATACAGCGCGAACAGCTTCTTGCCCGCCGAGAACAGCAAAGCAGCGACGAGCCCGCCGACGAGCGCATCGCGCCATTCCACCGGCGCATCGGGCAAGAACTTGAGCAGTGCGCCGAACGCGACCGTGAGGATCGCGAGGCCGACGGCAAGTTGCACGACATCGCCGACGATCACGAACGGCGAATTCGCCCACAGCCACATGCCGACCGCCTGAATCGCGGTATCGAGCACGAGCGAAACGATCAGCAGAAACGCGACGCCGAGCACGAGCCCGAACGACACGAGCCGCACGCGCACCATCGCCATGACGCTGGAACGCTGATCGCCCGTCATCGGCCAGACGATATTGAGCGCCGTATTGAGCGATGAAAACGTCGCCGACGCGCCGACCGCCAGCAGCACGAACGAAATGATCGCGGCAATGCCGGTCCCGCCGCTGCGATGCGCGTTCTCCACGATGCTCTGCACGCCGGAGGCGGCTTGATCGCCCAGGAGTCCGTTCACCTGATGAAAGAGCTGCCCGCGCGCGGCTTCCGGCCCGAACACCCAGCCCGCGACGGCGATCACCATGACAAGTGTCGGCGCGAGCGAGAACGCCGAGTAGAAGGCGATGCTCGCGGCCATCGCGGCGCAGCGGTTTTCCGAGAACTGCTTGAGCGCACCGAGCACCCAGGAAGCATCTTTTTTCACGACCGCTTCGATCTTCTGCGTGGACACGGAACTCATGACGACCTCTCGATTCGATGATGGAGCGCGGATGCCCGGCGACGTTCATCCGTTCGAGCACGTTCCATTCCAGAACATGCGCAAGCGGGCCTGCGATTTGCTAAACGAGCGAAGTTTGTGTCGGCGAACGGGCGCATTGGTGCAAACACCGTGTCAACGCGTCTGCGAGATGTAATCGGTCACCATATACTTTAGAAACCCACTTTACGACGCGTCGAGGGCAATCATGCTCCAGATGTCACGGCGACAGTTCCTGAAGGTCTCCGCGAGCACGCTGGCCGGTTCGAGCCTGGTGGCAATGGGCTTCTCTCCGGCACCCGCGCTTGCCGAAGTCCGGCAGTACAAACTGTCGCGCACCACGGAAACGCGCAATACCTGCCCGTACTGCTCGGTCGGGTGCGGCATCCTAATGTACGGCCTCGGCGACAACGCCAAGAATGCAAAGGCCAGCATCATCCATATCGAAGGCGATCCGGATCATCCGGTCAATCGCGGCACGCTCTGTCCGAAAGGCGCCTCGCTCATCGACTTCATTCATAGCCCGAGCCGGCTGTCGTATCCCGAGCATCGCGCGCCGGGGTCGAACGAGTGGAAACGCATCTCGTGGGAAGAGGCGCTCGATCGCATCGCCGTGCTGCTCAAGGAAGATCGCGATGCGAACTTCGTCGAGACGACGCCCGACGGCAAGAAGGTCAATCGCTGGCTGACCTCGGGCTTTCTCGCGGCGTCGGCTGCGAGCAACGAGGTCGGCTATCTGACGCACAAGACCGTGCGCAGCTGGGGGATGCTCGCATTCGACAATCAGGCGCGTGTCTGACATGGCCCGACGGTGGCAGGTCTTGCCCCGACGTTTGGCCGTGGAGCGATGACGAACCATTGGGTCGACATCAAGAACACGGACCTGATTCTCGTGATGGGCGGCAATGCGGCCGAGGCGCACCCGTGCGGCTTCAAGTGGGTGACCGAGGCGAAGGCGCATCGGCGTGCGCGGCTCATCGTCGTGGATCCGCGCTTCACGCGCACGGCATCGGTCGCGGATTTCTACGCGCCGATCCGCACCGGCACGGACATCGCGTTCCTGGGCGGCGTCATCAACTATCTGCTCACGAACGACAAGATCCAGCACGAGTACGTGAAGAATTACACGGACATGTCGTTCATCGTGCGCGAGGACTTCGCGTTCAAGGACGGCCTGTTCTCCGGCTACGACGCTGAAAAGCGCAAGTACGACAAATCGAGCTGGGACTACGAGCGCGGCGAGGACGGCTACGTCAAGACCGACCCGACGTTGCAGCATCCGCGCTGCGTCTACAACCTGCTCAAGCAGCACTACGCCGCCTACACGCCCGAGATGGTGACGAAAGTCTGCGGCACGCCGACCGACAAGTTCCTCAAGGTCTGCGAGATGCTCGCGACGACCGCCGCGCCGAATCGCGCGGGCACGATCCTCTATGCGCTCGGCTGGACGCATCACTCGGTCGGCGCGCAGATGATCCGCACGGGCGCGATGGTGCAGCTTCTGCTTGGCAACATCGGCATCGCGGGCGGCGGCATGAACGCGCTGCGCGGGCATTCGAACATTCAGGGCCTGACGGACCTCGGCCTGATGTCGAACCTGCTGCCCGGCTACATGACCTTGCCGATGGAAGGCGAACAGGACTACGAGGAGTTCATCAAGAAGCGCGCGGCGCAGCCGCTGCGGCCGAATCAGCTGAGCTACTGGAAGAACTATCGCGCGTTCCACGTGAGCTTCATGAAATCGTGGTGGGGCGACAACGCGACGGCAGAAAACAACTTCGGATTCGACTACCTGCCGAAGCTCGACAAGTCCTACGACATGCTGCAGGTGTTCGAACTGATGGCCGCGGGCAAGATGAACGGCTATATCTGCCAGGGCTTCAATCCGCTCGCGGCGGCGCCGAACAAGGCGAAGATCGCGCTGGGCCTGTCGAAGCTGAAGTGGCTCGTCATCATGGACCCGCTCGCGACGGAAACGTCGGAGTTCTGGAAGAACCACGGCGAATTCAACGATGTCGATGCGTCGAAGATCCAGACCGAAGTCTTCCGTCTGCCGACGAGCTGTTTCGCGGAAGAGCGCGGCTCGCTCGTGAGTTCGTCGCGCGTGCTGCAATGGCACTGGCAGGGCACGACGCCCCCCGGCGAGGCGAAGAGCGACCTGGAGATCATGTCGGGCCTGTGGCTGCGCATGCGCAAGGCTTATCAGGAGAAAGGCGGCAAGTATCCCGATCCGATCCTGAAGATGACGTGGCCGTATGCGGACCCGGAGAGCCCGACGCCCGAAGAGATGGCGATGGAGTTCAACGGCCGCGCGCTCGCCGACGTCACCGATCCCGCCGATCAGACGAAAGTGCTCGCGAAACGCGGCGAGCAGTTGGCGAGCTTCGCGCAACTGCGCGACGACGGCTCGACCGCGAGCGGCTGCTGGATCTTCTGCGGCTCGTGGACCCAGGCGGGCAACCAGATGGGCCGGCGCGACAACTCGGACCCGACGGGCATCGGCCAGACGCTCGGCTGGGCGTGGGCATGGCCGGCGAACCGCCGCGTGCTGTACAACCGCGCATCGTGCGATGTGAACGGCAAGCCGTTCGATCCGTCGAGAAAGCTCGTCGCGTGGAACGGACGCGCGTGGACGGGACCGGACATCCCCGACTTCAAGGTCGACGAGCCGCCGGACAAGGGCATGAGCCCGTTCATCATGAACCCGGAAGGCGTCGCGCGTTTCTTCGCGCGCGACGGCATGAACGAAGGGCCGTTCCCCGCGCATTACGAACCGTTCGAAACGCCGCTCGGCTACAACCCGTTCTTCCCGGACAACAAGGCCGTGACGAGCAATCCGGCCGCGCGCGTATTCGCCGACGATCGCGCCGCGTTCGGCACCGCCGACAAGTTCCCGGACACCGCGACCACCTACCGGCTCACCGAGCACTTCCACTACTGGACCAAGCACGCGCGCCTGAACGCGATCGTGCAGCCGCAGCAGTTCGTGGAGATCGGCGAGGAGCATGCAAAGGAAGTGGGCGTCGTCGCGGGGGATCGCGTGAAGGTGTCGAGCAATCGCGGGCATATCGTCGCGGTGGCGCTCGTCACCAAACGCATCAAGCCGCTGACCGTGGAGGGCAAGAAGGTGCACACCGTCGGCCTGCCGTTGCACTGGGGCTTCAAGGGCCTCGCGCAGCCGGGCTATCTCGTCAACACTCTCACGCCTTCCGTGGGCGACGGAAACTCGCAGACGCCCGAGTTCAAGTCGTTTCTCGTGAAGGTCGAGAAGGCATAAGGGGGACGAGATGGCTCTGCAATCGCTCGATATCAAGCGACTCTCGGCGACGACCGTGCCGCAGACGCAGGTGCGCGAGCCGGTCACGGGGACGGTGGCGAAGCTCATCGACGTGTCGAAGTGCATCGGCTGCAAGGCGTGTCAGACGGCCTGCATGGAGTGGAACGACCTGCGCGACGACATCGGTCACACGACGGGCGTCTACGACAACCCGCGCGACCTCACGGAGCATTCGTGGACAGTGATGCGCTTCACCGAATACGAGAATCCAAAGGGCGATCTCGAATGGCTGATCCGCAAGGACGGCTGCATGCATTGCGAGGACCCGGGGTGTCTGAAGGCGTGTCCATCGCCGGGTGCGATCGTGCAGTACACGAACGGCATCGTGGATTTTCACGAGGAGAACTGCATCGGTTGCGGGTATTGCATCACCGGCTGTCCGTTCAACATTCCAAGGCTCTCGAAGGAAGATCATCGCGTGTACAAGTGCACGCTGTGCTCGGACCGCGTCGCGGTCGGACAGGAGCCCGCGTGCGTGAAAACGTGCCCGACCGGCGCGATCATGTTCGGCACCAAGGTGGACATGCAGGCGCAGGCGGCGGAGCGTATCGAAGACCTGAAGGAGCGCGGCTTCGCGAACGCGGGACTGTACGATCCCGCGGGCGTGGGCGGCACGCATGTGATGTACGTGCTGCATCACGCCGATCAGCCGGAGCTGTATCACGGGCTTGCTAAAGACCCGCACATCAGCCCGCTCGTGTCGATCTGGAAGGGCGTGACGAAGCCGCTCGCGATGGCGGGTATCGCGCTGGCGGCGCTCGCGGGCTTCTTCCATTACACGCGCATCGGCCCGAATGAAGTCAGCGAGGAAGACGAACTTGAAGCGCACCGCGAAGCGGAAGAGGTGCGGCGTCGGCGGGAAGGCGGACAGGAGCGTGAAGATGAAACACGATAGCGAACTGCGTGACGTGAAGGGGCATCGTCTGATCGTGCGCTATACGCCGAACGAACGCACGAATCACTGGATTACCGCGATCACGTTCGTGCTGCTCGCGCTTTCCGGGCTCGCGATGTTCCATCCGTCGATGTCATGGCTCTATGCGATTTTCGGCGGCGGGCAGTGGACGCGGATTCTGCATCCGTTCGTCGGCTGCGTGATGTTCATCTCGTTCCTGATCCTCGCGCTGCGCTTCTGGCATCACAACTATCTGGACAGGAACGACATCCAGTGGATGAAGCAGATGAACGACGTGCTCACCAATCGCGAGGATCGTCTGCCGGAAATCGGCAAATACAATGCGGGACAGAAGCTGCTGTTCTTCGTGATGGTCGCGAGCCTCGTGCTGCTGCTGCTGAGCGGGATCGTGATATGGCGCGCGTACTTCGCGTTCTATTTCCCGATCACGTTGATTCGCATCGCGTCGGTCGTGCATGCGGCGACGGCGTTCGTGCTGATCGTGTCGATCATTGTGCATATCTACGCCGCGCTGTGGGTGAAAGGGTCGATCGGCGCGATGACGCGCGGCACGGTCACGTATGGATGGGCGAGGAAGCATCATCCGCGGTGGTTCAGGGATGTGATCGGGAAGTAAGTACGTGCGGGGTGCGGTCCATTTCATATCGATTTAGCTGATATGCTTGGTCGATCGCTCCCCCCGCGAGGAAACCTTCCGTGGTCCAACGCATAGTCGAAGCCGCGCGAATCGAATCGCTCGATCCATCGGCGATTCCGCGCTTGCGCATGCCGGAGCGCGCAACGATATTCGCCGCGCGCGCCGCGCGTCTCCTGCAACTCGCCGACGCGAGCAATCCCATCGCGGGTTATCTGCGCCTGATGGCCGCGCTCGCCGATGCCCAGCAGCGCGTGCTCACGCGCTTCAATGCGCCGATGCCCTCGCGCGCATCGATCGAACTGAATCAGCGTCATTCGATGCCGATCGTCCCCGCGCTTAGCGATGCGCGCGATCCCGCGTGGCGCGACGTGCTCTTCATGCTGCTCGACAGCATCGAGGCCGCGGGCGCGCTGACACCCGCGCTCACGCAGCTCGTCGGCCGCCTGCGCGCGCTGGACGCCGCCTCGCTCGACAGCCACGCCGACGCAATCCTCGCGCTGCGCTTCGCCGAGATCGATCCCGCCGCGGCGCCCTTCATCGCGGCCGCGCTGCAAGTCGTGTGGACCGATCTCGCGAGCCGCATCGACATGAGCGACGTGCCGTATCTCGACACGCCCGGCGTATGTCCCGTCTGCGGTTCGGTGCCGGTGGCGAGCATCGTGCGCGTCGGCGGCGCGTACGACGGCTATCGCTACGCGCAATGCGGCCTCTGCGCGACGGAGCTTCACGTCGTCCGCGCCAAGTGCACGAACTGCGATTCGACCAAGGGCATCGCCTATCACGTGATGGGCACGGGCGACGAACCCGAAAGCGAGAAGTCCGCGAGGGCGAAAGGCGCGCCGCTCAAGGCGGAGTCGTGCGACGAATGCGGCACGTATCGCAAGATCGGCTATCAGGAGAAGGCCTATGATTTCGAGCCTTATGCCGACGATCTCGCGAGCCTCACGCTCGACCTCTTGATGGGCGAAGCCGGCTATCGGCGCGCGTCGCCGCATCCGTGGCTGTGGCCCGAACATTCGGAAGACGATCGATGAGCGACGTCAAAGGCGGCGAGGGCGGCGAACTGCGCGCATTGATGGCCCGCGTGCCGTCGGTCGAGCGCGTGCTGGCATCCGCGGAATTCGAGGCGGTGATCGCCGCATACGGGCGCACGCAGACGCTCGCCGCGTTGCGCGAAACGCTCGACGCATGGCGCGCCGATGCGCAGGCAGGCCGCGCATCCGTCGATGCCCTGAGCGATGCGCAACTCGCGCGCACGGTCGATGCGCGGCTCGCGAAGCGCGCACGCAGCAGCGTGCGCAGCGTCTTCAATCTGACGGGCACGGTGCTGCACACCAACCTCGGCCGCGCGCTCCTGCCCGACGAAGCGGTGCGGGCGGTGGCCGAGATTCTCACGCGGCCCGCGAACCTCGAATTCGATCTCGACACCGGCGCGCGCGGCGATCGCGACGATCTCATCAACGGCCTGATCTGCGAACTGACCGGCGCCGAAGCCGCGACGGTCGTGAACAACAATGCGGCGGCCGTGCTGCTCACGCTGTCCGCGCTCGCATCGCGCAAGGAAGTGATCGTGTCGCGCGGCGAGCTCGTCGAGATCGGCGGCGCGTTTCGCATCCCCGACATCATGAGCCGCGCGGGCGCGAAGCTGCGCGAGGTCGGCACGACGAATCGCACGCATCTGAAAGACTACGACGAAGCGATCAACGCGAAAACCGCGCTGCTGATGAAGGTCCATTGCAGCAACTACGCGGTGAGCGGCTTCACGAAGGAAGTGACGCTCGCGGAACTCGCGCCGCTCGCGAAAGCGCGCGGGTTGCCCGTCGCGATGGATCTCGGCAGCGGCACGCTCGTCGATCTCGCGCAATGGGGCTTGCCGCGCGAGGCGACGGTGCGCGAGACCGTCGCGGCGGGCGCGGATCTCGTCACCTTCAGCGGCGACAAGCTGCTCGGCGGGCCGCAGGCCGGGCTGATCGTCGGGCGGCGCGAACTCATCGCGAAGATCAAGAAGCATCCGCTGAAGCGCGCATTGCGCGTCGGCAAGCTGACGCTCGCGGCGCTCGAAGCGGTGTTGCGCCTGTATCGCGCGCCTGAAACGCTGGCCGAACGTCTCACGACCTTGCGTCTTCTCACGCGTCCCGCCGATGCCATGAGGCTCGCGGCCGAGCGCATCGAGCCTGCGTTGCAGGCTTTTGTCGGCGGCGAGTTCACGGTCGGCGCCGAACCGATGCTCAGCCAGATCGGCAGCGGCGCGTTGCCCGTCGATGTGTTGCCGAGCTACGGGCTCGCGGTGCGCCTCGCGAGCGGCAAGCGTCCGGGCGGCGCGCTCAACCGCATCGAGAAGCGGCTGCGCGACTTGCCGCGGCCGGTGCTCGGGCGCATCGCGGACGGCGCATTGCGGCTCGATCTGCGCTGTCTCGAAGAAGCCGATGAAGCCGCGTTCGTCGCGCAACTGGAAGCACGCGAATGATCGTCGGCACGGCGGGGCATATCGACCACGGCAAGACCACGCTCGTGCGCGCGCTGTCGGGGGTGGACACCGATCGGCTGAAGGAAGAGAAGGCGCGCGGGATATCGATCGAGCTGGGTTACGCGTACGTGCCTTTGAACGACGGCGGCGTGCTCGGCTTCATCGACGTGCCCGGACACGAGAAGCTCGTGCACACGATGGCGGCGGGCGCGTGCGGCATCGACTTCGCCTTGCTCGTGATCGCCGCCGACGATGGCGTGATGCCGCAAACACGCGAGCATCTCGCGATACTCGAACTGCTCGGCGTGACGCGCGGCGCGGTCGCGGTGACCAAGTGCGATCGCGTGGAGGCATCGCGCGTGCGCGAGGTGCATGCACAAATCGAAGCGCTGCTCGCGGACGGCCCGTTGCGCGGCGCACCGTTGTTCGACACCGATGCAACCAGCGCCGACGATGCAGGCGTCGCCGCACTGGACGCGCATCTTCGCGATGCCGCCGCGCACTGGCAAACGCGTCGCGACGACGGCTTTTTCCGGCTCGCGGTCGATCGCGTGTTCACGTTGACGGGACAAGGCACGATCGCGACGGGCACGGTCTTCGCGGGCCGCGTGAACATCGGCGACGTGCTGGCGCTCGCGCCGCGCGAACCGTCCGGTGCGCCCGTGCGCGTGCGCAGCATTCACGCGCAGAACCGCGCGGCGCAGACGGGGGGAGCGGGCGAGCGCTGCGCGCTCAATCTCGCGGGCATCGACAAGGATGCGCTCGCGCGTGGCGACTGGATCGTCGATACGCGGCTCGCGCGTGCATCCGAACGGCTCGATGTCGAACTGAAATTGCTCGCGGACGCGCAGCTCACGCTCACGCATTGGGCGCCCTTGCATGTGCATCTCGGCACGACGCATCGCGTCGCGCATGTCGCGCTGCTCGAAGCCGACACGCTGGCATCGGGGCACACCGCGCGCGTGCAGCTCGTCTTCGATCAAGCCGTTTGCGCGCTGCCCGGCGACCGCTTCATCGTGCGCAATGCGCAGGCGAACCGGACGGTCGGCGGCGGACGCGTGCTCGATCCGTTCGCGCCCGCCCGCAAGCGCCGGACGCCACAGCGCCGCGCATGGCTCGATGCGCTCGTCGCGATGCTTGACACGGGCCGCGTCGATGCGCTCTTCGAAGAAGCGCCGTACGGCTTGCCGCGCTCGCTGATCGAGCATCTGCGCGGACGATCGATATCGCCGGACGACCTGCGCGCCGTTTCCACGCACGACGACACGCTTTACATTGCAGCGCGTCATTGGGACGCCATGACAACGCGCCTCGTCGATGCGCTCGCCGCATTCCACGAACGCTTTCCCGATGAACAGGGCCCCGACACCGCGCGCCTGCGCCGCATGGCCGCGCCGCTCGCGCCCGATGCGCTGTGGCGCGCACTCGTCGACAATGCGGTGGCGAGCGGATCGATCGCGAGAAGCGGGCCGTGGCTGCATCTGCCATCGCACGCGGTGACGCTCGACGAACGGGAAGAAGCGCTGGCGCGCGCGGTACTCGCATCGCTCGAAGAAGGGCGCTTCGAGCCGCCCTGGGTGCGCGATCTCGCCCGCGCGCACGGCATCGGCGAGGACGAGATGCGCAGGCTCCTCAAAAAGCTCGCGCGCCGCGGCGACGTGTATCAGGTGGTGCGCGATCTGTTCTACTGCCGCGCGTCGATCGGCGCGCTGGCGGAACTCGTCGCGCAGCAGGCGCAAACGCAGGGCGGCGCGATCGGCGCGGCCGCTTTCCGCGATGCGAGTGCGCTCGGCCGCAAACGCGCGATACAGATTTTGGAGTTCTTCGACCGGGTTGGGTACACTCGATTCCACCGCGACCTTCACCTGTTGCGCGGCGATAGCCGCTGGCAAGAGTCCGTCTGACGATTGCGCATTAGCGCATTCGCCTGTGGATCACGATGGAGCATTCCTACTTCAAGCTGTTGCACCTCTTGTCGGGCCACCCGGAGTGGGCGCTCGCGGTGGTGCTGCTCGCGTCGTTTCTCGAATCGGTCGCGTTCATCGGCACCTTCGTGCCGGGCAGCACCGCGATGTTCATCGCCGGTGCGCTTGTCGGCGCGGGCGCGCTGAATCTCGGCTGGGTATTCGTCTGCGCGATCGCGGGCGCCATCGCCGGCGACGCCGCGAGTTTCTGGTTCGGCCAGCACTATGCGGACAGGATCGCGCAGATGTGGCCGTTTCGCGCGCATCCGGGCGCGCTCGTCGCCGGCAAAAAATATTTCGATGCGCACGGCGCGAAGAGCGTCGTGCTCGCGCGCTTCGTCGCGCCGATGCGCGCCGTCGTGCCCGTCGTCGCGGGCGTGGCGGGCATGACGCCCGCGCGGTTCCTCGTCGTCAACATTCTGAGCGCGCTCATCTGGGCGCCGACGCATATCCTGCCGGGCGTCGTGTTCGGCGCGTCGATCGAATTGGCGGGCGCGGTGTCGATCCGGCTCGTCGTGATCCTGATCATCGTCACCGCGCTCTGCTGGATCGTGTTCAATCTCACGCGGCTGATCGTGTCGCACGCGATGCGCTGGACCATCGCGTCGCGCGAGGCGCTGCTCGCGTGGTCGCAGACGGGCGACGGCCTGCCGGCGCGGCTCGTGTCGCGCGCGCTCGATCCGGGCAATCCGGCGACCGGCCTCATCGTGACGATCTCGGTGCTGCTGCTCGCCTCCGCGATCCTCTTTTTCTCGGTGCTCGCGAATGTCGCGCGCGGCGCATCGATCGTGCAGGTCGATGTGTCGATCTATCGGCTGCTGCAATCGTTCCGCTCGACCTGGGCCGACTCGATCCTCGACGGCGCGGCGACCCTCGGCAGCACGCAAACGCTGCTCGCGCTCGGCGCGATGGTCATCGTGTGGATGAGCTTCGAGCGGCGCTGGCGCACGGTCGCATACTGGGTCGTGGCGGTGGCGTTTTCGCAGTTGCTCGTCGCGGCGATCCGCTTCACCGCGCACGAACCGGTGCCGGTTTCCTTCGCGCCGACGGAGCACAGCTTCCCGAGCAGCCATGTGGCGGCGACTGTCGTGATCTACGGCTTTCTCGCGTTTTTGCTGCTGCGGCGCGTGGGCCTGCTGACGGGCGTGTTCATCGCGACGGCGACGTCGGCCATCGTCACGGCGGTCGGCCTCGCGGGGCTGTATTTCGGCCGCTTCACCATCTCCGATGCGCTCGGCAGCGCGGCGCTCGCGGCCGCATGGGTGTTTCTGATCGCGCTCACGGCCGTATGGCGCAACCCCGGCAAGCCGAAGCCGCGGCCCCTGATGCCGATCGCCGTGCTGGCCGTGATCTCTGCGAGCGTCGCGCTGCAACTGAGCGACGACACGGAGGCGCACAGCGCGGCGCCTTCGACCGTCGTCATCACGCCGATTCAATGGACCGATACGGTGTGGCGAACGTTTTCGTGCTATCGGGCGAACATGGAGGGTGATCGCCGCGAGCCGATCACCGTGCAATGGGCGGCGACGCCCGAGCAGATTCGCGCGCAGTTGATGTCGCGCGGCTGGACGGAGGTATCGCATGTAAGCTTGAAGAGCGTGATGTCGGTGGTGTTGCCGAATGCGCCCGCGATCGAATTGCCCGCGTTGCCGCGCCTGAATAACGGCGAGCCGTCTAAGCTCGTGTTCGCGCGCTCGTCTCGTGGCGCGGACGAGCGCGATGTGCTGCGCTTCTGGCCGACGCATTACGAAGTGCGCCAGGGCACGGGCGCGCCGCCTGCGCCGATCTGGCTCGGTTCGGTCGTGCACGAGCGCCTGCGGCGTCCGTCGTGGCCGTTCAACGTGCTGAGACCGGACCGGCGCGTCGATCCGATGGCCTTCGATCAGGGCGAGGCATCGCCCTGGCGCGGCATCGAAATTGCGAGCAGTGCGGGATGTGGAAGCGTGCCGGTGATGCTCGTCGAGTCGAGGTCCGAATGAGGTTTCGATTGATGCGTCGCAGGTCATCGAGAGGTGCCGATTGATCCAGATTCCGCCGTCGGCGATCGTGCAATGGGGCAGCGCGGCCGTGTTCGCGAATGTCCTCTTGACGCGTCTTGGCGTGCCGCTGCCGTCCGCGCCGTTGCTCGTGTTCGCGGGCTCGGCCGTGGCGAGCGGACGATTGTCCTTCGCGCACGTGCTGTTCGCCGCGCTGTGCGGCGCGCTGCTCGGCGACAGCGTGTGGTTCTCGGCGGGGCGCATCTACGGGCGGCGGCTCGTCGCGGCGCTGTCGAGACGATCGTATGCGGTCGATAGCGGCATGCGCACGACGGGCGAGTTGTTCGAACGGCACGGCGCGCCGATCGTCGCGGTATCGAAGTTCGTGCCGGGACTCGGGCTCGTCACGCCGCCGCTGATGGGCACGACGCAGATCGCGGTGCTCGCGTTCTTCTTCTGGGATACGGCGGGAATTGTCGCGTGGGCGTCGTTCTGGCTGCTGGGCGGCGCGCTTTTCGAGCATCAATTGCATCTCGCCGTGCTCGCGCTCGAATCGCATGGCGCGACGGTCGTGGATGTGCTCGTGGCGGCGGCGTTGCTGTATTGCATTTATCGATTGATGCGGCGGAGACAGCCGCGTGCGCACCCGCATCCCGACGATAGCGGCCGGTGACGACGCGCCGTTATAATCGGACGCCCGGACGGATTCTCGCCGTGGGTCAGGGAAGGCATCCGTATCCGGTGGTGCGGCCGGGCTTCAAACCCGGTAGGGGGTGTCAGACACTCTCTGGTCGGTTCGACTCCGGCTGCCTTCCGCCAGTTGGGTTTCTTGAGAAGACGCGTCATGCCGCCGTTCGGCCACCGTTCACGCGCAGCACTTCCCCCGTCATGAAACTGGCCGACGCCACGTACACGATCGCATCGGCGATTTCGTCCGGGGTGCCCGCCCGCCTGAGCGGCACCGTGTCGAGAAACGCGGCCTTGCGCTCCGGTGTCTGTGTGAGCCGGTCGAGCATCGGCGTTTGCACGGGTCCGGGCGCGACGGCATTGACGCGCACGCCGAAAGCGGCGGCTTCCAGCGCTCCGGACTTCGTCAACCCTTCGACTGCGTGCTTGCTCGCGACATAAAGCGATGCGCCCGCCGCGCCGCGCGCGCCCATCGTCGAGGACACGTTGACGATGCTGCCGCCGCGTTGCGCCGACATCACGCGCAACTCATGCTTCATCGCGAGCAAGGTGCCGAGCACGTTCGTCTCGAACACGGCTGCGTAGCGCGCGGCCGTCTGCTCGACTATGGGCATCGACTCGCCTTCGATGCCCGCCGCGTTCACCGCGATATCCAGCCTTCCGAAGCGCGCGACCGCATAATCGACGAGCGCCTGCACGTCCTCTTCGACGCGCACATCGGCCTCGATGAACTCCGCTTGCGCGCCGAGCGAACGCAGCGCGTCGGCGAGCGCGTGACCTTCGTCCACGCGCCGGCCTGAAATCACGACGCTGGCGTTCGAGCGCGCGAAGGCGAGCGCGCTCGCGCGTCCGATGCCACTCAACGCGCCTGTGACGAGTACCACTTTCTGGTCGTTCATGCCGGTTCCTTATGCATGTTCTTCGATCGAATCGACGCGATCGGTGTAGAACGCGAGGTGCTCGCGGATCGGCTCGACCGCGGGATAGGGCGCTTCGTAAGTCCAGACCGCATTGACCGCGCGCTCCCCTCCCGAGGCGATCGAGAAGTACGCGGCATCGCCCTTGTATGGGCAGTACGTCGCGTGGTCGGTGCGTTCGAGCTGAGCCATATCGACATCCTTTCTCGGGATGTAGAACACAGGCGGGTAATGCGCTTCGCGCAGCGTCAGCGCATCGCGCGTATCGGCGACGATGCGCCCCGCGATGGTAACCACGACGCGCGAAGGATTGCGCTCGATCGTGATCGGATGATCGGGTCCGGGAATCTTCACGGTTCGCGCCGTGTTCGTGATGGTTGTGGTGGGCATGGTGATGCTCCTGAATTGATTCGGATTGCAAATAATACTTAGAGTTTCGATCCGCCGTCGACGCGCAGCGTATCGCCCGTGATCCAGCGCGCGTTGTCGGAAGCGAGGAAGCTCACCGCGCCGGCGATGTCCTCAGGCTGCGCAATACGCTTCAGCGCCTGAAGGCTCAGCGTGTAGTCGCGGCCTTCGTCGGTGCTTGCGAAGCTCGACATGTCGGTCGCGACGACGCCGGGCGCGACGGCGTTCACCCGCACGCCACGCTCGCCGAGCGCGGACGCGAAGTGCCGCACGAGGGTATCGACCGCGCCCTTCGTCGCCGCGTACGCGGCCAGCTCGCCGACCGACGCGCGCGCCGCCAGCGACGAAAGCAGCACGACGCTGCTGCCGTCGGTCAGCATCGGCAGAAGCTGCTGCACGAGAAAGAAAGGCGCGCGCACGTTGACGGCGAAGAGCGCGTCGAAGTCTTCGACCGTCGTATCTTCGAGGCTCGCGGCTTTCGCGATGCCCGCGTTCGCGACCAGAACGTCGAGCCGTCCGCCGACCACAGCGCGCACCTGGCTGGCGAGCGCATGCGGACCGTCGGCGCTGCGCAGATCGGCGGCGACTTTCTGCGCGTGTCCGCCGCTCGCGATGATTTCAGCGACGGTCGAATCGGCGGCAGCCTCGTTGCTGCTGTAGTGCACGAGCACGCGTGCACCGGCGCGGCCCAGTGCGAGCGCGATGGCGCGGCCGATGCCACGCGATGCGCCCGTGACGAGCGCGGTTTTTCCATTGAGGTCATTCATGACGAGACTCCTTGCTTTGCATGAGGGACAGAGGGCGATAACTTCGGCGTATGGCTGAAGAACCGCCTTGCTGAAACCGACAGCGCCGAATGCGACTGCTGATGAGCAATCTAGCCCTCGCTTGCGCAAAGAAAAAAGACTTTGTAGGCTGGCGGGTATGCCTCGAAAGCATGGCCCGCGAATTGGACAGAACAGGAGGGACGATGGAGCTGCGCCATCTGCGTTATTTCGTTGCCGTCGCGGAAACGGGCAGCCTCACGGTCGCCGCCGAGCAGCGGCTGTTCACGTCGCAGCCATCGCTCAGCCGGCAAATTCGCGATCTCGAGGACGAAGTGCGGGCGGAACTATTCAGCCGCAGTGCACGCGGCGTCGAGCTGACGGCATCCGGCAAGGCGTTTCTCGACCATGCACGGCTCGCGCTGGCGCAGGTCGACGCGGCCGTCGAGGCGGCGCGCCGCGCAGCGAGCCCCGCCAAACAGGTGTTCGCACTCGGCTTTCTGACCGGGCAGGAAATGACGTGGCTGCCTCGCGCGATGCAGGTATTGCGCGACGAGTTGCCGAACATCGACGTGACGGTATCGAGCGGCTACTCGCCGGATCTCGCCGACGCCGTGGCGCGCGGCAAGCTCGACCTTGCGTTCGTGCGCAGGGAGCCGGGGCTGGACCTCGAATATCACGTGATCCATCGCGAGAAACTCGTCGTGCTGATGCCGAGCGATCACCGGCTGACGGCGAAAAGCGCCATAGGGCCATCGGATTTGCGGGGCGAGACCTTCGTCATGGCGTCGAACAAGGCGCGTGTCCTGCACGACGTCGTCGCGCAATATTTGCGGGAAAACGGCATCGATCCGAAGCCTGAGCATGGCGTCGACAATCTCGCGATGGCCATGTCGCTCGTCGCGTCGACGCGCGGGGTTTCGCTGATGCCCGAGTACGCGAACAATCTGCTGCCGTGGTCGGTAGTGAGCCGGCCGCTGGAAGGCGAAGCGCCGACCGTCGATCTGGCGCTCGGCTACAGCCGTTCGAATGCATCGCCGGTGCTGAAAATGTTTTTATCCAGAGCGGATGAACTGACCGCCGCAAACTGAGCGACCCGCGCCGGAGCGCCGCGGCTTAAGGGAAAAGTGCGTATAAAATGGCTGATTGTGAGAATAAAATTTCCAGGCGGTCGGTGGTTCGCGTGGTTGAACACATCGTTGCACCACGGGACTTTTCTTTTTCGGTGACGGCCGCGCCGGAAAGGCGATAATGGCTCATCGAGCAAATACATACTGGACAGGGACGCAGGCTCCGCTGACGGAGAAATACGTCGGCCAACGGTCCTTGTACGGTTCAACATGGATCATCAATGTCCAATAGTCTTCCCGGCATTCAAGGCGATTTTCTGAACGCACTCAGGAAAGAGCGCAAACGCGTCGCGATCTTTCTGGTCAACGGAATCAAGCTGACCGGCCATATTCAGTCGTTCGATACCTACATGGTCTACCTCAACTCGACCAGTGGATCGCAGGTGCTTTTCAAACACGCGATCTCGACGATCTGCGAGGATCACGGCCCGGCCGGCCGGCCGAATTTTCACGACAAATCCGGCCCGCGTGACAATTCAACGCGTCCCGGCGCTGGCGGCAGACCGAATCGGACTCGCGGACCGCAGTAAGTGCCCGCGTCACTCGTGCGGCGGCAGTAAGGCTGAAAGCAGCCGCCGCAACTCCGCGCTTTCCCGCGCGGTCAACCTCGTCGTGAGGATGCGCTCGACCTCTTCGACACGCGGGCGCAACGCGGCGAGTTGCTTCTTGCCGGCCGCCGTGAGAAAGAGCACATAACTGCGCTTGTCGACGGGATCGTCGGAACGCTCGACGAGGCCGTTGCGGACCATCCGCGCGACCAGATCGGCGATGGTCGAACGGTCCACGTCGAGTTCATCGCCGAGTTGCCGCTGGTTGACGCCGGGCGTCCTGTGCAGGATTTCGAGCGCCGCGTACTGGACGCTCGTGATTTCGGCGGAGACTTCGCTGAGCCACACCGCCACGTGGCGCTGCTGGGCGCGGCGCACGAGGCTGCCCGTGAATGTCGGGCGCACTTCGGGCTCGTTTTTATTGATCGGCAATTTCGCAGTGTCGGAGTGGGTTAGTGCGTGCGGAATATCGGCCGGAAGAACGCGGCCAGTTCCTCGTAGGCATCGAGCGGAAGAACGTGGGCGACGTATTGATCCGGACGGACCACCACGAGTGCGCCCCGTTCGCGATCGACGGCGCGCTCGCCGAAGATATCAGTCGCTGCGTCGTTCGTAAATGCCTTCTCGTAGTCAATGAGACCGTAGCGTCCCTTGCGCGGAAGCAGAAGCGCAGGCAGCTCTTCGACACGCACATCGCGATGAGGCTGCTGCAGCACCGCGCGGAAATCGAGCACGCTGTCGATGTCGGCATGCTCTGGCGTGACGCGCCGCAAGACGGAATCGGGCGACGTGGCGAGATGTTGGCAGAGCGCATCGAGCGCGGTGCCTTTCGCATCCGAGAACGCGTACAGACGCCAGCGACCATCGGCGCGGGCCGCGTGTCCGAGATGAGCGGGCTTTGCATCGGCGACACGAACCACCGGCGACGAGTGAAAGCGCGTCCCGATCACGAAGCCTTCGGCGAGCGCCTGATGCGTCGTTTCGCCCGTCAGCACGCCGGGCCGGTAATGCGTCGCGAGGCCAGCCGTGTATCGGCCCGCACGTACGAAATACGCCTGAAGCTCAGCGGGATCGACGCCGCCCGCTTCCGGCCGATTCGGATCCTTCGGCGGCGCGGCCATCATCGCGGACCATTCCTTGTCGAAATCGATCAATGCTTTCGCGATGGGCTGACGTTCATCCGAATACGTGCGCAACAGGTCCGCGTCACTGCGCCCCTGCAAGACCGCGCCGAGTTTCCAGCCGAGATTGAAGCCGTCCTGCATCGATACGTTCATGCCCTGGCCGGCTTTCGCGCTATGCGTGTGGCAGGCGTCGCCGGCAATGAACACGCGCGGATCGCGAGTTGCTCCATCGGCGATGAGCGCATCGTCGAAGCGGTCGGTCAGACGCTGGCCCACTTCGTAGACCGAGAACCACGCGACTTCTTTCACGTCGAGCGAATACGGATGCAGGATGTGCCGCGCCGTTTCGATGATGCGATCGACGGAAATCTGCTTGATGCCGTCACGGTTCTCCGGCGTGACCTCGCCGAGATCGACATAGAAGCGAACCAGATAGCCGCCTTCGCGCGGAATGATGAGCAGATTGCCCTTGCTCGCGGACTGGATCGCCGCCTTCAGCCGGATGTCCGGGAAGTCGGTGACGGCGAGCGCATCCATCACGCCCCACGCATGGTTGGCCGCATCGCCGCGCAGCGTTTGTCCGATGGCCGTGCGCACGGCGCTGCGGGCGCCATCGCAACCGACGACATAACGCGCACGCACCGTCACCTGCTCGCCGAGCCGCGCTGCATCGGTGCGGCGCAACGTGACGCGCACCGGAAATTCGTGGGCATCGTCGCGTTGAATGTCGATGGCTTCGAGATCGTAATCCGGCTCGATTCTCTCGGGCGAGCGACGCATCACATCGAGGAGATAGTCCTGGACGCGCGCCTGATTGACGATCACATGCGGAAACTCGGACATGCCTGTTTCGGTATCCTGAACACGACCGGTACGCTTGATTGCATCGCGATCATGCGCGTCGGGCCTCCAGAAGACTGTTTCGTTGACCCAATAGGCCTCGCGCAAAAGGCGATCGCTGAGTCCGAATGCATTGAACATCTCGACGGTGCGGCACGCGACGCCATCCGCCTGTCCCATCAGCAACGGACCGCCGCGACGTTCGACGATACGCGTTCTGATCGACGGAAATTGCGACAGTTGCGCCGCCAGCACGAGTCCCGCGGGACCGCTTCCGACGATGAGCACGTCGACTGTCTCGGGCATCTCGACGCGCGGTGCGCCCTCGGCCGCCGGTTCGATCGTGGGATCGCCGACGCGGAAACCGTTCAGATGAAATTGCATGGTGTCTTCCTCCATTCCTCAGCACGTCTGTGTGTGATGAGAAATATACTCCGTACACCAACTATTTGGAAATGCTTTTGTGATGGATGTTTACCCTGATGCGGGGCCGGGCGTCCGTGGATGATCAGCCACTGACGCGATGTGAGGCGATCCGCTCGCCGATCTGCGCAATCGCGATACGCACGGCCTTGCGCACTTCCGGATCGCCATCACCGAGCGCAGCTTCGAGGACGGCAAGCGCATCCGCATCGCCGAGTTCGCCGAGCGCGAGCGCGGCTTCCTTGCGCACGTTGCTGATCGGGAAAGTCAGCAACGCCGATACCGCGTGCGTGCTCGCGACGTCGCGCAAACGTCCGAGCGTGCGCGCGGCTTGTAGCGTGACCTGCCAGTATTCGTCGGCGAGCGCGCGTTCGAGCGCATCGCGGGCGGCAACGAGACGCAGCTTGCCGAGCGTCGCGGCGGCTTCTTCCCGCACGCGCCATGCTTCATCCGACAGCGCATGCGTCAGCGTGGCGAGCACGCTATCGTCCGTGGCGAATCCGAGTGCGCCGACGGCGGCGTGCCGCACATCGGCGGATGTATCGTTGTGAGCGAGCTGGGTCAATCGCTCCAGCGCATGCGTATGACGCAGCCATCCGAGGACGCCGACAGCTTCACGCCTCACGAGCGGCGACGCATCCGATAACGCCGTCAATGCAGGCGCGGCCGCTTCCGGCAAGCGCAATTCGCGCAGCGCGCGCAGCAGCGCCGCGCGCGTGAGCGCATCGGCATCGGTATCGGCGAGATGCGGCAGCAGGCGTTCGCCCACAGCGGGATCCTTCAGCGCGGTGAGGCTTTCGGCGGCGGCGTCGCGCGTGCCCGCGTCGCTATCGGTGAGCGCGGCGCACAGCGCATCGACGGCTTCGTTCGTATCCCATGCGCCGAGACGTTGCGCGGCCGTGCGACGCACTTCGGCATTCGCATCGTGACGCAAGGCATGGGCGAGAGCGGGCAGCCACGTTTCGTCTTCGAGATCGGCGGCTTCGATCACGGCGAGACGGCGCACGGCGGCGTCGTCATGCGCGAGGCGATCGAAGAGGGTGTTGGTAACCGTCATGAGGCAACTCTCGTCATCGAAGAAGATACGGAATGTCGACATGCACGGCATTGGTCGGACAATCGCGCTCGCAGGGCATGCAGTACCAGCATTCGTCGAACTTCATGAATGCCTTGCCCGTTTCGGGATCGATCGCGAGCAGGTCCATCGGACAGACGTCGATGCAGACCGTGCAGCCCTTGTCGGCGATGCACTTGTCTTCGTCGATCATCACGGGAAGGCTCGAGCGCATACGCGCTTCGCGGGGCACGAGGGCCATGTTCTCTCTCCTATGCAGCGACCGGCTGCGACGTGCGAGCCACACGCAGACGCGAATACGCGCCGCGCTCGGACTCGTCGACGGGAACCCCATACGGCTCCACGGGTTTCTTGAACGACGTCATGCGCCCCGTTGCATCCTTCTTCAGATGCGCGTGACAGAACCATTCGGCATCGTTGCGCTCGGGATAATCGACGCGATGGTGATAAAGACCCCAACGGCTCTCGGTGCGAAAGAGCGATGCGCGCGCGGCCATTTCGGCGCAATCGAGAATCGCGGCGACTTCGGCGGCGCGCATCAGTTCATGCGGATCGGCGGCGGCGAGCTGCTCCACGTCCTCGCGGATTTCGGCGAAACGTTGCAGGCCGATTTCCATGCGCCGCGTGACCTTCGGCGGCTGCAGATAGTCGTTGACGAATCGGCGCAGCTTGTACTCGACCTGCGATGGCGGCAGGCCATGCGTGCGCGACAGCGGCGCGAATATGCGATCGCGTTCGCGCTCGATCTGCGATGCATCGAGCGCCGGCAATGCGCGGCCCGCGACATGCGCGGCCGCGTCTTCACCCGCGAACCAGCCGTAGGTGAACGCGCCGAGCATGTAGTTGTGCGGCACGGCGGCCATGTCGCCCGCGGCGTAAAGTCCTTGCACGGAGGTGCGCGCGTGCTCGTCGACCCATACGCCCGATGCGCTGTGCCCGCTGCAAAGGCCGATCTCCGAGATATGCATCTCGATCATGCGCGTGCGATAGTCGTTGCCGCGTCGCGCGTGAAAGCGTCCACGGCTCGGCCGCTCGTTGGTGTGCAGGATCGTCTCGATCGTCTGAATCGTTTCTTCCGCGAGATGATCGAGCTTCAGGAACACCGGGGCGTTGCCGCTCTGGAGTTCCTGATAAAACTCCCACATCATCTGCCCGCTCCAGTAATCACATTCGATGAAGCGCTCGCCCTTGCCATTCGCCGTATAGCCGCCGAGCGGGCCGGTCACGTACGCGCACGCCGGGCCGTTGTAATCCTTGATGAGCGGATTGATCTGGAAGCATTCGAGATTCGCGAGTTCCGCGCCCGCGTGATACGCCATCGCGTAGCCGTCGCCGGCATTGGTCGGGTTCTCGTAGGTGCCCATCAGGTAGCCCGATGCGGGCAGCCCCAGTCGTCCGGCCGCGCCGCAGCAGAGAATCACGGCTTTCGCGCGAATCACGTAGAAATCGGCGCTGCGGCAATCGAAGCCCATCACGCCCGCAATCTCGGCGTTCGGGCCGTTCAGCAGGCGCGTCGCGACGATACGATTCGTGATCTCCACACGCGCACGTTTCAACTGGCGGTAGAGCACCTTCTTGACATCGTGGCCTTCGGGCATCGGCAGCACGTAAGCGCCCATGTGATGCACCTTGCGCACGGCATAGTCGCCGGTGTGATCCTTTTCGAACTTCACGCCCCAGCGGTCGAGTTCCTCGATCGTCGTGAAGCTGTGGCGCGCATAGGCGTAGATCGTGGCCTGATTGACGATGCCGTCGTTCGCGACGGTGATTTCCTTCGTGTACTGCTCGGGCGTCGCGTGGCCGGGAATGATGGCGTTGTTCAGACCGTCCATGCCCATCGAGATCGCGCCGCTGCGCTTCACGTGCGCCTTGTCGATGAGCAGCACGCGCAGGCTCGGGTCGCGCTGCTTCGCCTTGATGGCGGCCATCGGGCCGGCCGTGCCGCCGCCAACGACGACGATGTCGTATTCGAGTTCGTGGGTTTGCATGATCTGGAATCGTTACTTGTTATGACAAGTTAGGACCAGATTCTAGAAGCACGTGAACGGCGTGGGAATCAATTGTTTTTGCTTTGCTTCTGCCTGTTTCGAATAACGCGCGGTGCGCCTGCGGCCGACCGTTCGCGATCGATGCGCAGCCGGTATTGAAACGTATCGCCGCGGAAATAGAGGTATTCGAAGTCGACGGGCTCGCCGTCGGCATCGTGCGTGAGGCGTTCGATACGCAGGAGCGGCGCGCCTTTCTTCACGTCGAGCGCATCCGCGATATCCGGCGCGGCTGCTATTGCATCGATTGCGAGATCGGCGTGACCGAGCGGCACGGCGCAGTCGTTTTCCAGCATCAGGAAGATATCGCGCGTCGCGAGTTCCGTGCGTTTCAGGCGTTTGCCGAGGGCTTCGGGCAGAAACGTGACTTCGTACGAAACGGGCGAGCGATTGAGCAGACGCACGCGATGAATCTCCGCGACGCCGCTGCCTTCGGCGAGACCGAGTTGCGCCGCGACCTCCGCGGGCGCGGGCACGAAACGCAGTTGCACGACGCGGTTGATGATCTCGTGTCCGCTCTCCGACATCGCCTCCGCGAATCCCTGCAACGATGTCACGTTCTGGAACGTCTTCGGCTGCGACACGAACGAGCCTTTGCCGTGCACCTTGAAGATCAGCCCTTCCTTTTGCAGATCGCCGAGCGCCTGACGGATCGTGATGCGGCTCACGTCGAACATCGTCATCAGCTCGCTTTCCGAGGGCATGCGGCTCATCGGCGGATAGCGGCCATCGAGAATGCCGGTGCGCAGCACGTCCTTGATCTGCGTGTAGAGCGGAACGTGCGATTCGGGCGAGATGGAAGGGCGACGGGTGGACATGAGCGATGGAAGGCAGGAGGCGGCTGCTGCGAGTTGCGATTATAGCGGCGGGTTCCGGCTGCATCGCCATAAACAAATGACGAAATATTGGTTAGCCGCATCCGCGCGCTGCCAGAGAATGGAGCCTGGTTAGTTCGAGTCGAGCGAGGACCGAAGATGAATGAGCGCAGCGCGCGGGACGCAGGAACGTCGAGCTTGCCGGTCACGCTCGTGACCGTGCCCGGATTGCACGGCAGCGAGGATGCGCACTGGCAGAGCTGGCTCGAGCGCGAGACGCCCGGCGCGCGGCGCGTCGAGCAGCGCGACTGGAATACGCCGAATCTCGCCATCTGGAGCGACGCCGTTCGCGACCTGCTCGCGTGCATCGACGGTCCTGTCGTCATCGCGGCGCATAGCTTCGGATGTCTCGCGACGGCGCATGCGCTGTCGCACGCGGGCGCGTTTCAGGCGCATGCCGCAAATGTGAAGGGCGTGCTGTTCGTCGCGCCCGCGAGCCCGGCGAAGTTCCGTTTCGCGGGCGCGTTCACCGCGCGCGCACTCGACACGCTGTCGCTCGTCGTCGGCAGCGAGACCGATCCGTGGATGCCGCTCGACGATGCGCGCGCGCTCGCGCAGCGCTGGAACAGCGCGTTCGTGAATCTCGGCGATGCGGGGCATATCAATACATCGGCGGGATTCGGGCCGTGGCCGCTCGCGAAGCATTTCGTCGAAACGCTCGCGCGGCGTGCATCGCCCGAATACGAAGAAGAGGAAGCGCGCGCGTACGGCTGATACCGCGGCGCGAGGATGTGTGTAGGATGCATGGCCGCCTTCGGGCGGCCTTTGTTCGTTGGCGTGGTTCGAACCCTGTCTCTGGAGAAAAAATGGCGGTCTATAACAAGCTGGTCATCACCGTTGCGCTCGGCATCGCGGCAAGCGTCGCGCAGGCGGACACGACGCTGCTCAACGTGTCCTACGACGTGACGCGCGAGCTCTACAAGGACATCGACGCGGCCTTCGTCGCGGACTACAAGAAGAAGACCGGCGAGACGGTATCGGTGCGGCAGTCGCATGGCGCATCGAGCGCGCAGGCGTTGTCGGTGACGCAGGGGCTGCAGGCCGATGTCGTGACGATGAATCAGCCCAACGACATCGACCTGCTCGCCGAGCGCGGCCAGCTCGTGCCCGCCAACTGGCGCAACCGTCTGCCCGATGCCAGCGCGCCCTATACGACGACGATGGTTTTTCTCGTCCACAAGGGCAATCCGAAGAACATCAAGGACTGGAGCGATCTGGCGCGGCCCGGCGTGCAGGCGGTGATCGCGAATCCGAAGACATCGGGCAACGGGCGCTACGCGTATCTCGCGGCGTGGGGCTACAAGAAGCAGCAGGGCGCATCCGACGCGCAGGTGCAGGACTTCGAGAAAGCCATCTTCAAAAACGTGCCCGTGCTCGATACGGGCGGTCGCGGCGCGACGACGACGTTCACGCAGCGCGGCATCGGCGATGTGCTCGTCACGTTCGAGAACGAAGTCGGCCTGATGAGCGCGGGTCCGGGCGCGAAGGATTTCGAGGCGGTGTATCCGTCGGTGAGTCTGCTCGCGGAGCCGCCGGTATCGATCGTCGACAAGGTGGTGGACAAGCGCGGCACGCGCAAGGAAGCCCAGGCGTACCTCGACTTCCTGTACACGCCCGCGGCGCAGGAGATCATCGCGCAGCATCATCTGCGGCCGCGCAACGCGGACGTGCTCGCGAAGCATGCGGGCGAGTTCAGGCCGCTCAAGACCTTCACGGTCGAGCAGATGTTCGGAAGCTGGCAAAAGGCGCAGCAGACGCATTTCGCCGATGGCGGCACGTTCGATCAGGTCGTGGCGGACAAGAACTGACGCGGGCTTCGGTCTGACTATAGCGGCGGGATGCGAAACACCTCCGTGCGTATCTATAATTCGATCCATCCCGCGAAGATGCGCGCGTTTGCCCCGCGCTACGCTATGCCTTTACCGTCAAGGTGAGCGCGATGCCGTCATCGACACCAGCCGTGAAGCTCATCGTCGTCACCGCGCTCGTCGGTCTGGGCGCGGGGCTCGGCGGCATGTCGCTGGCGCTCCTGCTTCACGCGATCCAGCACGTCGCGTTCGGCTATAGCCTCGATGAGCTGACCGGCGGCGAAAGCTTCCTCATCGGCATCTCGGCCGCGCCGCCGGAGCGCCGCTTCATCGTGCTGGCGCTGTGCGGCGTGATCGCGGGCGCCGGCTGGTGGTGCGTGTATCGCTTCGGCAAGCCGCTCGTCAGCATCCGCAGGGCCATCGATGCCGACGATCCCCGCATGCCGCCCGGCACCACGCTCGCGCATACGCTCCTGCAGATCGTCACCGTGGCGATGGGTTCGCCGCTCGGACGCGAAGTCGCGCCGCGCGAGATCGGTTCATTGTGGGCGGGATGGCTCGCGCACTATGCGGGCCTCACGCCGGCGCAAGCGCGCGTCATGGTCGCGTGCGGCGCGGGCGCGGGGCTTGCCGCGGTCTATAACGTGCCGCTCGGCGGCGCGGTCTTCGTGCTCGAAGTGCTGCTGTGCACGTTCGATGCGACGATCATCGCGGCGGCCTTCGCCACCTCGGCGATCGGCGCGATTGTCGCGTGGATCGGACTCGGCGACGCGCAGCAGTATCGCCTGCCCGCCTTCACGCTCAACGCGCAACTCATAGTGTGGGCCATCGTGATGGGGCCTGTCTTCGGCGCGGCCGCGCGGCTCTTCGTGAAGCTCACGAGCGCCGCGCGCAAGAAGGCGCCGCGCGGGCGCATGCTGCCGCTCTTGTCGATCCTGAACTTCGCGATGATCGGCGTGCTCGTCATCTATTTCCCGCAACTCGCGGGCAACGGCAAAGGCCCCGCAGGTCTTTCGTTCGACGATTCCGTGAACTTCGCGCTCGCCAGCGTGCTGCTGGTGCTGAGAGTGACGATCGTCGTGACTTCGTTGCGCGCCGGCGCGCAAGGCGGCCTGCTCACGCCGGGCCTCGCGAACGGCGCATTGCTCGGCGTCGTGCTCGGCAGCGTGTGGAACGGCTTCTGGCCGGGCACGCCGCCGGGTGCGTTCGCGGTCGTCGGCGCGGCGGCGTTTCTGGGCGCGTCGATGCAGATGCCGTTGACCGCGCTCGTGTTGATGATCGAATTCACGCGATTCAATCACGACTTCCTGATTCCAACCGCGCTTGCGATGACGGGCGCGACGCTCACCTATCGCGTGCTCGCGCAGGCTCGCGTCGCGGAGCCGTCAACCGCGCCCGAGCAAACGCTGCAGCGTCTTCCCGACTGAGCGCGTGAACATCGCGATGACCGCGACCGGTCATTCGATCACTGCGCCTCGCTCTCGTCGGTGTCCTCATCGGCGCTGGCTTCGTGATTCATGGCGGCCGCGGCCAGCGCACTCGCCTGTTCCGGCCGCGCTTCCTTGCGCTCGCTGTAGCGGCTCGTGAGGTAGTCGGACCGATCGCGCACGAGCAGCGTGAATTTGACGAGTTCTTCCATCACATCGACGACCCGGTCGTAATAGGGCGAGGGTTTCATCCGGCCGTTCTCGTCGAACTCCTGCCAGGCTTTGGCGACAGACGACTGGTTGGGGATCGTCACCATGCGCATCCAGCGGCCGAGCAGGCGAAGCGCATTCACGGCGTTGAAGGACTGCGATCCGCCGCACACCTGCATGACCGCGAGCGTGCGGCCCTGCGTCGGACGGACACCGGCGGATTCGAGCGGCAGCCAGTCGATCTGGTTCTTGAACACGGACGTGAGCGTGCCGTGACGCTCGGGGCTGCACCAGACCTGTCCCTCCGACCACTCCGAGAGCGCGCGCAGTTCGGCCACTTTCGGATGCTCGGCGGGCACGCTGTCGACCACGGGCAGGCCGTGTGGATCGAACACGCGTGTTTCGGCGCCGAACAATTGCAGCAGCCGCTCGGCTTCCAGCGTCAGAAAGCGGCTATAGGAAGTCGGGCGCAACGAGCCGTATAACAACAGGATTCGCGGGGCATGCGCGCAAAGCGAACGCGGCTGGAGCTTGTCGCTGCCGGGAATGTCGATGTGCCCGGCGCTCAAGTTGGGGAGATTCGGAAGCATGTGTGTGGTGAACGGTCAGGCGGATTGATACCAGCGTTGCGAGCGATTGACGACGCCGACCACCAGCAGCATGACCGGCACTTCGATGAGCACGCCGACGACCGTCGCGAGCGCCGCGCCCGAATGAAAGCCGAACAGGCTGATCGCGGTGGCGACGGCAAGCTCGAAGAAATTGCTCGCCCCGATCAGGCTCGACGGACCGGCGACGCAATGCGCGACGCCCAGACGGCGATTGAGCAAGTACGCAAGGCCCGAATTGAAGAACACCTGGATCAGGATCGGCACCGCGAGCATCGCAATGACGAGCGGCTCGCGCACGATCGCTTCGCCCTGAAAGCCGAACAGCAGCACGAGCGTCGCGAGCAGCGCGGCGGTCGACCACGGACCCAGACGGGCGAGCGTGTATTTGAAAAAGGCTTCACCGCGCGCCATCAGTTGCCTGCGCAGCCATTGGGCGAGCATGACGGGAACGATGATGTATAGCCCGACCGACACGAGCAGCGTCGCCCACGGCACCGAGATCGACGATAGCCCGAGCAGCAGCGCCACCAGCGGAGCGAACGCGACGATCATGATTGCGTCGTTGAGCGCGACCTGCGAGAGCGTGAAGTACGGATCGCCTTTGCACAGTTGCGACCACACGAAGACCATCGCCGTGCAGGGCGCGGCCGCGAGCAGAATCAGACCCGCGATATAGCTGTCGAGCTGATCGGCAGGCAGCCAGCCAGCGAATGCGTGGCGCACGAAGATCCAGCCGAGCAGGGCCATCGAAAACGGCTTGACGAGCCAGTTCACGAACAAGGTCACGCCGATGCCGCGCCAGTGACGACCGACCTGCGCGAGCGCGGAGAAATCTATCCGGATGAGCATCGGAATGATCATCACCCAGATCAGCGCGCCCACGGGCAGGTTGACGTGCGCGATCTCCATGCGGCCGATCGCGTGAAAGAGCGGGGCAAAGACCTGCCCCAGACCGATGCCGGTCACGATGCACAGCATCACCCAGACCGTCAGGTAACGCTCGAAGAAACCGATGGCTGGCGTAGCCTCGTTGCGCGCCGCGTTCGTCGTGCTCATTTGCAGTCAGACCGGCTGCTCGCCGCGCACGGCGCGCCCGCGCAGCAGTTTTCCGTCAGAAAGCCGATGAGACCGGTCATGGCCTCGAAGTCGGCCGAGTAGAACACGAAGCGGCCGTCTTGCCGTGAGCTCACGAGCCCGGCGTGCGAGAGATCCTTGAGATGAAACGACAGGCTCGACGGTGCCAGCCCGACTTGCTGCGCGATTTCGCCGGCGGCGATGCCATCGGGTCCGGCGACCACCAGGGTTCTGAAGATCGCAAGGCGCGATTCATGAGCGAGCGCGCCGAGCGCGCGTACGACGAGGTTCGAGTCCATGACCGCAACCATAACCGATGAATTTCGACATTTCAACAAATATCGAAATGACCCTGGGTTGCGAATGGACGTGGCGCTACTTGTGCGTCTCGCTATCGGCGCGCGCGACGCTCGAACCCGAAGCGATGGGCGAGCCCATCGCCTGAAACAGCGCGGCGGTGTCGCTCAGGCGCGCGCTGCTCGCGTGGATCGTCGAGAGACGCGCGTTGAGGTACTGCTGTTCGCTGCCGCGGGCGGCGCGCGGCGGGATCGCGCCGCGCCGCACGCGCGCCGCCGCATCCGCCGATGCATCCCGCGCGGCGTTGCTCGCGCTGTCGGCGAAGGCGAGCGCTTCGCTATCGGTTTCGAGCGACGCCAGCGTATTCGCGACGTTCTGAAACGCCGAGAGCACGGTCTGCTTGTACTGCGCGACGGCGGCGTCATACGTGGCGATGGCCGCGCGGCGTTGCGCGAGCAGCGCGCCGCCGTGAAAGATCGGCTGCGACAGCGATGCGCCCACGCTCCACAACGCGCCCGCGCCCGACAGCGCGGTCGGCCAGTCGAAGCCGCCTTTGCCCATCGAAGCGGATATCGACAGGCTCGGAAACAACTGCGCGGTCGCGACGCCGACCTGCGCGGCGGCCGCCTTCAATGCGGCATCGGCGGCCTGAATGTCAGGGCGCGTCTGCAACAACGCCGATGGCAGGACGACCGGCACATCGGAGGGCACGGCGAGGCTCGCGAGATCGAGATCGTCGGGCGCCTGATCGGGCGTGCGTCCGAGCAGCACCGCGAGCGCGTGACGCGTCGCGAGCCATTGCGCGCGCAAGCCCGGCAATTGCGCTGCGAGCGACGCGGCGTTCTGCTGCGCGCTGAGCATGTCGGCGCGCGACAGGGAGCCGAGCGCATAGCGGCGCTGTGCATCGTGCGCGTCGTCGTTGGCGAGCGCGACGAGGCGTTCGGTTACGTCGATCTGCGCATGCAATGCCGCCGCGCCGATCGCGCCCGTCACGATGTTGGCCGCGAGAGCGCGCCGTGCGGCATCGAGCTGAAAGGCCTGTTGATCGACCTGCGCGGCGAGCGCCGCATTCGCAAAACGCGCCGCGCCGAAGAGATCGAACGTGTATTGCGCCTGAATCTGCCCGACGAAAAGGTTGTAGAGCACGGTCGGCGGGCCGCCCTGGGGAATGCCTAAGCCGCGTTGCCGCGTCGCCTGGCCGCCTGCATCGATCTGCGGCAGCAGCGACGAACCGACCTGCGCGCGCAACTGTTCGCGCGCGGCGACGAGGCTCTTGTCCGCCGCCGCGAGATTCGGGCTCGCGCGCAAGCCTTCATCGACGAGCGCATTCAACGTATCCGAGCGATACAGCTTCCACCATTCGGGCACGGGCGCCGCGTCCGCGACGAAGCGCTGCGACGCGCCTTCCGCCGTGACGCTCGCTTCCACCTGCGGCTGCGCGCCGTAATGCGCGGGCTGCGGCATCGCGGGCGGCTTGCCATCGGGACCGAACGCGCATGCGCCGAGCGCGAGGCACGCCACGGTCATCAAAAGCGGGCGATTCATGACGATGCTCCTTCGCGTTCGTCGAGCTTCACGCGAAACCACGCGGCATAGAGCGCGGGCAGATAGAAGAGGGTGAGCACGGTCGCGCTCGTGATGCCGCCCATCAGCGCGGTCGCCATCGGGCCGAAGAAGTTGCTACGCAGAAGCGGAATCAGCGCGAGCACGGCGGCCGCGGCCGTCAGCGTGATGGGTCTGAAACGCCGCACCGTCGCGCCGATGATCGCATCGAAACGCTTGTGTCCGGATGCGATGTCCTGCTCGATCTGATCGACGAGAATCACCGAGTTACGCATGATGATGCCGAACATCGCGATCACGCCGAGCATCGCGACGAAGCCGAACGGCTTGCCGAACGCGAGCAGCGTCACGACCACGCCGATCAGCCCGAGCGGCGCGGTGAGCACGACCATCATCACGCGCGAGAAGCTCTGCAACTGGATCATCAGAAGCGTCAGCACGACGATCACCATCACCGGAATCTGCGCATTGATCGACGCCTGGCCCTTGCCGCTTTCCTCGACCGGGCCGCCCACTTCGATGCGATAGCCGACCGGCAACGCACGGCGAATCTCGTCGAGCTTCTTGTCGATGGCCTGGGTCACGTCGATGCCTTGCGCGTCGCCCTTCACGTCCGACTGCACGGTGATGGTCGGCTGGCGGTCGCGTTCCCAGATCACGCCGTATTCGAGCGTATCGACGACGCGTCCCAGCGCGGAGAGCGGCACCGGTCCGTGCGGCGTCGGCATCGCGAGCGTCGCGAGCCGCGCGGGATCGACGCGCTCGGCACGCGGCGCACGCAAATCGACGCTGATGAGCTTGTCGCGCTCGCGATACTGCGTGACCGTGGTGCCGGTCAGCGTCATCGCGAGAAAGCTCGCGATATCCTGCGACGAGACGCCCGCATCGCGCGCCTTCTGCTGATCGATCTCGAAGCGCACCGAACGCTCGGAAGGCTCGTCCCAGTCGAACTGCACGTTGGTCGTGCGCGAGTCGGCGCGCATGTCGGCGGAAACCTGCTCGGCGACGTGACGCACAGTGCCGATATCGTCGCCGCTCACGCGAAACTGCACCGGATAACCGACAGGCGGCCCGTTCTCCAGACGCGACAGACGCGTGCGTATGGCAGGGAAGCGCTCGCGCAGCATCGGATCGAGCCAGCGCGCCAGCGCTTCGCGCGCTTCGACCGACTTCGCGGTGACGACGAACTGCGCGAAGTTCGGCGTCGGCAACTGCTGATCGAGCGGCAGATAGAAACGCGGCGCGCCGGTGCCGACGAAGCTCACGACATGATCGATTTCGTCGCGGCCCTTCAGCGCTTCTTCCAGCCGCTTCGCCTCGCGCAAGGTCGCTTCGAACGATGCGCCTTCCTGCAATCTCACGTCGATCAGCAGTTCGGGACGATCCGAACTCGGGAAGAACTGTTGCGGCACGAGGGTGAAGCCGGCCATCGCGATGACGAAGAGCACGACCGTGATCGCGAGCACGACGAAGCGCCGCTTCACGCACCAGCCGACCCAGCGGCGCAGGCGTCCGTAGAACTTCGTGTCGTAGATATCGTGTTCGTGATCGTCGGGCAGATGCGCTTCTTTTTTCCGTTCGGGCAGGAGCTTGTAGCCGAGCAACGGAATCAGCACGACCGCCGCGAGCCACGATGCGATCAGCGCGATCGCCGACACTTCGAAGATCGAGCGCGTGTATTCGCCGGTGCTCGATTTCGCGAGCGCGATCGGCAGAAAACCCGCGACGGTGACGAGCGTGCCGGTCAGCATCGGGAACGCGGTGCTCGTGTAGGCGAACGCCGCTGCGCGCGCGCGGCTCCAGCCCTGTTCGAGCTTCACGGCCATCATTTCGACGGCGATGATCGCGTCGTCGACGAGCAATCCCAACGCGAGAATCAGCGTGCCGAGTGATACCTTGTGCAGGCCGATATCGAACAGATACATGAAGAGCGCGGTGACGGCGAGCACGATGGGAATCGAGATCACGACCACCATGCCGGTGCGAACGCCGAGCGACACGAGACTCACGATCAGCACGATGACGACCGCTTCGGCGACTGCTTCGAGAAAGTCGTCCACCGAATGCGAGACCGCATGCGGCATGCTGGAGACTTCGGTGAGCTTCAGTCCCGCGGGCAGTTGCGCGCGCAGCTTGATCATGGATTCGTCGAGCGCCTTGCCGAGACGCACGACGTCTTCGCCCGGCTGCATCGTGACGCCGATGCCGAGCACGGGCGTGCCCGCCGAGCGCATCTGCGTGGCGGGCGGATCGATGTAGCCGCGCTTGATCGTCGCGATGTCGCCGAGACGGAACGAGCGGCCGTTCACGGTGACGAGCGTATCGGCGAGCGCGTCCACGCTCGTGAATTGCCCGCTCGGGCGCACGAACACGCGATCGTTGGGCGTCGTCAGAACGCCAGCGGTCGAGACGGCGTTCTGTCCGTCGATGGCCTGCGCGATCTGCTGCGGCGAGATGTTCAGGCGCGTGAGCGTCGTATTGGGAATCTCGACGTAGATGCGCTCTTCCTGGTCGCCGAAGTAATCGACCTTCGCTACGCCCGGCACGCGCAGCAGAACCGTGCGCAAGGCATCGGCGTAATCGTGCAGTTGCGCGGGGGAGAAGCCGTCGCCTTCGAGCGCGTAGATGTTCGTGTAGACGTCGCCGAATTCATCGTTGAAGAACGGGCCTTGCGCGCCGGGCGGCAAGGTCGCGGCGATATCGCCCACTTTCTTGCGGATCTGATACCACTCCTCCGGCACGTCCTTCGCGGGCGCGGAGTCCTTCATCTGAAAGAAGATGAGCGACTCGCCGGGGCGCGAATAGCTGCGCATGAAATCCGTGTACGGCGTTTCCTGGAGCTTGCGCGCGATGCGGTCCGTCACTTCCTCCTGCACCTGACGCGCGGTCGCGCCCGGCCAGAACGTGCGAATGACCATCACGCGGAAGGTGAAGGGCGGATCTTCCGATTGCGCGAGCCGCGTGTAGGCGAGGATGCCGAAGATCGTCGACATCGCGATGAGAAACACGACGAGCGCGCGATGCCGCAACGCCCATGCCGAGAGATTGAAGCGGCCTTCTTCGTGGCGATGCGCGTTGTCGTCTTCGCGAATGTCGCTCATGACGCGAAGTCCTCGGGATGCAGCGGCGCGACGACGCGCACTTTTTCGCCCGCGGACACCGTATGCACGCCCTGCCACACGATGCGCTCGCCCGCTTCGATGCCGCTCGCGAGCGTCACCGTGCGCTCGCCGTAGCGCGCGACTTCGACGCGCCTCAGTTCGAGCGCATCGCCCGGCTGCTTGACGATCCACACGGCGGGATGGCCGTTGTCGTGGAACAGCGCCGTCGATGGAATGGTGAACGCGCCCTTCGCGCCATTCGGTGCGGCGAACGCGATGTCCGCCGTCATGCCGAGGCGCACGTCGGGCGTCGGCGCTTCGAGCGTGAGCTTCGCGCGCCAGGTGCGGCTCTGGGTATCGGCGGCGGGCGAGAGCTCGCGCACGCGCGCCTTGAAGGTCCGCCCCGGCAATGCCGCGAGCTTCACGCTCGCTTCCTTGCCCACGGCGAACGCGCCGAGCGCGGCTTCGGGCACGTCGCAGATTACGTCGATATCGCCGCTCCAGGCGAGCGTATAGACGGCCTGGCCCGAAGTCACGTTCTGGCCGGTGTCGGCCTGCTCGGCGGTGATGACGCCCGCGTGATCGGCGGCGAGTGTCGCGTAGCGCAACTGATCGGCGGAAAGTCCCGCCTGCTGCTGCGCCTGATTGCGCTGCGCGAGCGCGGACGCGTAAGCGTTCTGAGTCTGTTCGAGTTGCGCGGGCGCGATGAGATTTTCCGCGGCCTGCGCGCGATCGCGGTCGAGCTGCTGCTTCGCATAGACGAGCTGATGCTCGGCGGCGTCGAGTTGCGCGCGGGCGCTCGCGTTGTTCTTCTCGGCATCGGCGGGATCGAGCCGGGCGACGACTTGCCCTGCCTTCACGCTGTCGCCGAGGCGCACGCGCCGCTCGAGAATCTTGCCGTTGATGCGAAAGGAAAGCGGCGTCGAATAGCGCGACTGAATCTGTCCGGGCAGGCTGGATGCGCTCGCGTGTCCGTCCGCTTGCGCCGCGACGGCGACGACCGGACGCGGCGCGGGTGCGGGCGCTTCATGCCGCTTGCAGGCGACGAGCGTTACACAGACGATCGGAACGAATGCCGCGCGCGCCACGACCGACATGGCTGAGTGGAAGAGCTTCACAAGAACCTCGGCGCCCGCAAGGGCATGGTGCCGCGCACCTCGCAACGACTGCGCGCGGCTCATGGGCGAAGCAAGGAAAAAGGTGACCCGGCGGGCAATTTCGAGAAACGAGCGAAAGCGGGGCAGATCAATGCGTCGACCTGACAACCCCGTCCGGCAAGGGTTTCGACGACCCGGACGCGAATACGAAATGAATTCTAATACACACTTGTATCTGAATGCAAAGCCGGATTTGTAAGCCGCGCGATGCTACACTTTGTGCATGAAACCTGTACGTCTCACCCGCGAGCAGAGCCGTGACCAGACGCGTCAGCGCCTGCTCGACGCTGCCCAGGCGGTTTTCACCCAGAAGGGATTCGGCGCATCGAGCGTCGAGGATGTGGCCGCCGACGCGGGCTACACGCGCGGCGCGTTCTATTCGAATTTTTCGAGCAAGGCCGAGTTGCTGCTCGAAGTGCTCAAGCGCGATCACGACACCATCATGCAGCGCCTCTCCACACTCTTCGAAGATGGCCAGGCCTCGCGTGCCGACATGGAAGCGCGCGTGCTGCAGTATTACAGCGAGTGCTACCAGAACAACGCGTGCTTTCTGCTGTGGGTCGAAGCGAAGCTGCACGCGAGCCGCGACGCGAAATTCCGCGCGAGCTTTAATGCGCTGATGCGCGAGCTGCGGCAGACCACGACCGACTACATCAGGGCATTCTCCGAGCGCGTGGGCACGCCGCTCACGATGCCGCCGGAACAGATGGCGCTCGGCCTCATCGCGCTGTGCGACGGCGTGCAGTTCTTCTATTCGTCCGACCCGCAATCGGTGCCGGCGCAATTCGCCGAGGACGTGCTCGCGCAGTTCTTCAGGCGTGTCGTGCTGAGCGCCGCCGACTAAGCGGCGTTTCATCGCCGGCGATCCGCATTGCCGGTGGCACGCATCTGGCCGATAAGCTACTCTTTGCGCGAGAGCCGGCGAGGCCGCGCTCGTGGTGTTTCGAGTTCGTTTGCAATCTCGCGAAACGGGGATGTCACGCTGGAGGGAATCTCCATGGGCGCATTCAGGCGACGCATCGAAGTGGGGCACGTCCTGACTGACGCTCGCGCGTGGATGATCGCGCTCGGCATCTTCATCGGATGTGCGGCGTGGGTGTCGTCCGTGATGGCCGCGCCTTTTCCCGCCGCGATGCAAAAGTTCATCTTGCCTCCGGCCTCCGAAGCGCCTGCCGCTTCCGCGCCGTCGCCCGCGAGTCAGGCCGAAATGGTGCGTTCGCTGAACAGTCTCATCGGCACGCTCGACAACGATGCGCAACGCAGCGCGTTCGTCGCCCAACTGAAAGTGCTGCGCGACGCGACGCAGAAAGCCGTTCCGGCCACGCCCACACCCAAGCCCGCCAATGCCGATCTGCTCGGCGCGATCGCTTCGGGCATCGCGTCGGTCGAAACGAATCTGGGCGATAGCCTCACGCCGGTGCGTGTCTGGAGCGCGCGCTCGGCCGCCGCCGCAAGCGAACTGCAGGCCGTCGTTACGGGCGAAAGAGGCGAGTCGTCCGGCCGCATCGTCGCCGGCATGGGTGCGACGCTCGCGGTCTGGGGGCTGTGCGCGTTCGTGCTGATCCGCGTTCAGCGGCATATTTTCGCGCGCTATGGCAAGGCGGTCACGTTGGCGCCGAATCCGTCATCGGTTCAACTGCTCGCCTTCGCCGTGCGGCAGACCGGGCCCTGGCTCGTCGCATTCATCGCGGTGCTGGTCTTCGTGCGCACGATGCCCGACATGCTCGGCCGCACGCTCGGGCTCGTCATCGCTTATGCGATCGTCGCGGGTTCGATCTTCTCGGCAATCTGCCTGATCGTGTTCTCGGTGTTCAGCACGGCGCATCGCCGCGTCGCCGTGCAGCAACTGCTTGCGCGCACGCCCTGGCCGCTCTTCGCGATCGGTGCATGCGGCGCGCTCGGCGATGCCACCGCCAACGCCGATGTCACGCGCCAGCTCGGTCCGAATCTCGCGGGCATCGTGTCGATCTTCGCCAGTCTCGCCGCGGCGTTGCTCTCCGGCTATTTCGCGCTCGCTTACCGGCGGCCCATCACGCATCTGATTCGCAATCGTCCGTATTCGCGCAGGCGCGATCATCAGTTCGCGACGGAAGCGCTCGATATCCTCGCGTCGCTATGGCATATCCCGATACTGCTGATCGCGGTGGCGTCGGTTGTCGCGATCATCGACGGGCGCGGCGCGGAAGGGGACGTGCTGCGGCCTTCGCTGCTGAGCGCGGCGCTGCTCGTGCTCACGCTGTTCGCTTCCGCGCTGCTGCTGCATCTGACGCGCCGGCGCGACACGCGTGCACGCCGCCGCGCGCCGCATCTGACGCGGCTTCTGCACTTCGGCTGCACGCTCGTCGTGCTGCTGATCTGGCTCGCCTATCTGCGTTTCGAACTGGAACTGTGGAGCGGACCGATCGCGCGGCTCATCAAGCACAGCGCGATGACACCCGGCTTCAGGCACGCGCTGATCGCAGTGGTCGCGACGGTGTTCGGCGCGTGGTTCATCTGGATCGTCATCGATACCATCATCCTCGAAGCGCTCGGCCCGAACAGCTCGCGCAACAAGGCGCTCAGTCCCGGCGTGCGCGCCCGCACGATGCTGCCGCTCGTGCGCAACGCGATCTTCGTGACGGTCGCGAGCCTCGCGGCCATCGTCGCGGCGGCGAGTCTCGGCATCAATCTGACGCCGCTGCTCGCAGGCGCGGGCGTGATCGGTCTCGCGGTCGGTTTCGGGGCGAAGTCGCTCGTCACCGATCTGATCACGGGACTCTTTATCATCGTCGAGGAGACGATCTCGGTCGGCGACTGGATCGATATCGACGGACATGCCGGCACCGTGATGGATCTCACGATCCGCACCGTCCGTCTGCGCGATGGACAGGGCGCGGTTCACACCATTCCGTTCTCGCAGATCAAGATCGTGAAGAACCTGTCGCGCGATTTCGCCAATGCGGTGTTCGAAGTGCGCGTGCCGTTCTCCTCGAAACTGGACGACATCACGCGCATGATCGTGGAAGTCAGCGCCGATCTGAGCAGTGACTTTCGCTTTCGCAACGAGATACTCGCGCCGGTCGAAGTGTTCGGCCTCGATCGCTTCGAAGCGAACTGCATTGTGGTGAAAGGGCAGATCAAGACGCGCCCGTTACAGCAATGGAGCGTGGCGCGCGCGTTCAACGCGAGGCTCAAACTCAAGATGGACGAAGCCGGCATCGAGATGATGTTGCCGCAGATGCAGCTTAATGCGTCGCCAATGGATCGCGACGCACGCGCACGCCCCGATGAGCGCGCGCAGGCGGAGGCCCGGCATGCGGCGGACGGCGCCGCGCAGCCGGAACTCCGTGTACTCAAGGAATCGCCCTGATCAGAACGGCCATACCCATTCCGCGATTTCCGGTTTGTCGGTGCCGTGCGTATGCGCGTATTCGAGGTGACGGATGATCGCGTTCTTCATGTCTTCCCTTAAATGCGCGGTCCGTGCCTGCAAGCGGGGCACGCGGTCGAGCACGTCGATCACGAGATTGAAGCGATCGACCTGATTGAGAATCGCGAGTTCGAGCGGCGTGTTGATGTTGCCTTTTTCCTTATAGCCGCGCACGTGCAGATTCTCGTGATTGTGGAAGCGATACGCGAGCTTGTGAATCAGCCAGGGATAACCGTGAAAGTTGAAGATCACGGGCTTGTCGAGCGTGAAGAGGCTATCGAATTCACGTGGGCTCGATCCGTGCGGATGCTCGGTGTCGGGCTGCATCTTGAAGAGATCGACCACGTTCACGAAGCGCAGCTTCAGTTCGGGCAGACGCTCGCGCAGAATCGCGGCTGCGGCCAGTGCTTCCTGCGTCGCGACATCGCCGCAGGAAGCAAGGACGACGTCGGGCTCTTCGCCTTCATCGGTGCTCGCGCGCCGCCACACGCCGATGCCTTTGGCGCAATGCACGATCGCTTCGTCGATGGTCGCGAACTGCAAATGCTTCTGCTTGTCCGCGACGATGATGTTGATGCAATCGGTCGAGCGCAGGCATTGATCGGCCACGACGAGCAACGTGTTCGCATCGGGCGGGAGATACACGCGCGTGACGGAAGGACTCTTGTTCGTGACGAGATCGATGAAGCCCGGGTCCTGATGCGAGAAGCCGTTGTGGTCCTGCCGCCATACGGTGGATGACAGCAAGATGGTTTCCGAGGAAACCGATGCGCGCCACGGCACATGGTTCTTGCAGATATCGAGCCATTTCGCATGCTGGTTGAACATCGAATCGATGACATGCGCGAAGGCTTCGTACGTGTGGAAGAAGCCGTGCCGCCCTGAAAGCAGATAACCTTCGAGCCAGCCGAGCAGCGTGTGCTCCGAAAGCATTTCCATCACGCGGCCGTCGCGCGACAGCTCGCCGCCGTCCTCGTCTTCGGGAAGAAGATCGGCCATCCAGACTTTCTTGCTGACTTCATAGATTGCCTGAAGGCGGTTCGATGCCGTTTCGTCGGGGCCGAACACGCGGAACGTGTGCATGTTGCAACGCATGACGTCGCGCAGAAAAGCGCCGAGCGGACGCGTGTTCTCATAGAGAATCTTCCCGGCCTGTCCGACATCGACGGCATAGTCGCGGAAATCGGGCAGCTTGAGTTCCTTGCGCAGCACGCCGCCGTTCGCATGCGGATTCGCGCTCATGCGCCGCGTGCCCTTGGGTGCGATCGCCCTGATTTCTTCGCGCAGCCGGCCGGTTTCGTCGAACAGTTCTTCGGGCTTGTAGCTCTGCATCCAGCGTTCGAGCACCGCGAGATTCGCGGGGTTGCTATGCACGTCCGAGAACGGCACCTGATGCGCGCGCCACGATCCTTCGACCTTGTGGCCGTTGATCTCCTTGGGACCGGTCCAGCCCTTCGGCGTGCGCAGGACGATCATCGGCCAGCGCGGCCGCTCGACGTGCTTATCCTTGCGCGCCTTCTCCCTTATCGCGTGGATATCGGCGATGGCGGCATCGAGCGTTTCCGCCATCTTCTTGTGCATCTCCGCATGGTCCGATCCTTCCACGAAATACGGCCGGTACCCGTAGCCGACGAACAGTGCCTCCAGTTCCTGATGACTGATGCGCGCGAGGATCGTCGGATTGGCGATCTTGTAGCCGTTCAGGTTCAGGATCGGCAGCACGGCGCCATCGCGCGCGGGATTGATGAACTTGTTCGAATGCCACGCCGTCGCGAGCGGGCCGGTTTCCGCTTCACCGTCGCCGACGACGCACGCGACGATCAGGTCGGGGTTGTCGAGCGCGGCGCCATATGCATGGGACAGGCTATAGCCCAGTTCGCCGCCTTCATGAATCGATCCCGGCGTTTCGGGCGTCACATGCGAGCCGATGTGTCCGGGAAAGGAAAACTGCTTGAAGAACTTCTGCATGCCCTCGGCGTCTTCGCTCTTGTCCGGATAGACCTCGGCGTACGTGCCTTCGAGATAGGCGGGGCCGAGCACGCCCGGCGCGCCGTGACCGGGCCCGGCCATGAAGATCACGTCGATGTCTTCGCGCCTGATGACGCGATTCAGATGCGCCCACACGAACGAGAGCGCCGGGCTCGCGCCCCAGTGTCCGAGCAGGCGGTGCTTCACGTGCTCGGATTTCAGCGGCTCGCGCAGCAGCGGATTCTCCGTGAGAAAGATCATGCCCGCCGAGAGATAGTTACACGCGCGCCACCATGCATCGACGAGGCGAAGTTCGTCGCCTTCGAGCGCGGAAGATTGCGACGTGCCATTCCTGGAGTGCTTGCTCATTACAAAGGCTCCTTTCAGTGAAGGTTCATCGTCAATCGCTCATGCGCGCGAGCGATGTGATTTTGGAAAACGCGTGCGCGGATCGCGGGACGCTCTTCAAGATAGTTGCTGCGCGAGCACTTGTGAAACGAGTCGTGCGAATCGGACGAAGTTATTTCGATTCGCTGCATGATCCGGCGCGATTCGCGAAAGCGTCGCTTCCGTGTCATCCGCGAGACATTATTTCTTCGATGGCGTCATTGACAGACAATGCGCCGTCAAATGAATTAAAATGATTTAAGAACGCGGGGCTTTCATATCACCGTAGCGTTTCGCGGGCATTCGATGACACGCCATATCCGAAGATATTGGGTCGCCGGCATCGTGGCTTTTCTAGTCGGCAACTTTGCGTCAGCCAGTGAGCAAACTCGTTTGAATCCCATTCAGCGAGTGGCGGCGAGCGTTCTCTTCTTTCCCTATCCGGCTATCATTTCGACCGCGGACGCACGTGCGTCCGCCGGGCCTCGTCATCCGCGATATCTCTTCAAGGGCACGCTGGACGCTCTGGACGCCGTTGCGTTGTCGAAATACGACAGAAACGTGCATCCTGATCTGAGTCAACTCGCCCGGGTTTCGCCGCTGCCCCCTTCGCCGACTTCGGTCCCCGTTCCGGTGCGTCCACGCGACGACATCACGCCTGACGACGACTGGCATTTCTCCGCCAATCCGCAACTCGGCGTGAATCACGAGCACGAAAAAGCCATGACTTTTTCCGTGCGCCACGATTTCTGAGCGTCAGCGTGGCTTTACGATCACGAGCAAAAATTTGAGGTTGCAGGTTGCCGATTCGGTCGCTTAAAGTTGGTGAAGCGGAGCGTGTATTTTCCCGACATCGATGGAGCCCAGGCAAATGAACAAGTTGCTTATAACCGGCGCGACGACGATGCTCACGCTTGCCGGCACGGCCCAGGCGCAAAGCAGCGTCACGCTCTACGGTCTCATCGATGCCGGCATCACCTATTCGAACAGCCAGATCAACACGACCGGCAGCGGGCACAGCAACTGGGAACTGAAGAGCGGCCCGGTCCAGTACAGCCGATGGGGCTTGCGCGGCGCGGAAGATCTGGGCGCCGGATTGAAAGCCATCTTCAATCTGGAAAGCGGCTTCAATCTGAACGACGGCCAGTACACATCGAGCAACCGTATCTTCAATCGCCAGGCATATGTTGGTTTGTCGAGCCGCGATTACGGCGTGCTCACGTTCGGCCGTCAGACCGACGACATGGTGGATTTCGTCGCGCCGCTTTCATTGACGGGCACGCAATATGGCGGCACGCACTTCGCGCATCCATTCGATATCGATAACCTCAACGATTCATTCCAGATCAATAACGCCGTGAAGTATCAGAGCCCGGATTTCGCGGGATTCAAGCTCGGCGCGTTATATGGTTTCTCCAATCAGGCTGCCGGTTTTTCGAACAATCGCGCTTACAGCCTCGGCATTTCGTATCTGTGGGGACCGCTCAACTTCGGCGCCGGATTCCTGCAGCTCAACAGCGACGCCGCGACGCCGGGACAACTCAACGCGAACGGCGCCGTCACCGATACGACGGGTTCCTCGCTGCTCGGCGTGCTCACGACGCAGCCGGTCCCGCTTGGCGCGCTGTCGAGCCGTCAGCAGACCTGGGGCGCGGGCGTGAACTATGCGTTCGGGCCGGCGGTGGCGGGCATCGTCTACACGCAAACCAATCTGACGCAGTTGTTCCAGACCGGTTTGAGCACGCACGTTCAGAACTTCGAAGGAAATCTGCGTTACGCGTTGACGCCGGCGGTCGAACTCTCGGCGGCGTACACGTATTCACGCGCGGGCGGCCTCGCGGGTGCGGGCAATCCGCACTGGAACCAGGTCAGTGCGATGGCCGGCTACAGCTTCTCGCGGCGCACCGATGTCTATGTTCAGGGCGTGTGGCAAGGCGTGAGCGCGGGCAGCAATTCGCCGTTGGGCGTCGCGTGGATCAACGGCCTCACGGCGCCGTCGTCCACGAGCAACCAGGTCGAAGCGACGGTCGGCTTGCGACATCGCTTCTGAGCGTCGCGCCCGGCTTTGCGGCATCGTCGAGCTTCTTCAGGCCGCGCGAGTCGTTGCCTGAGGGCGCGTGAGCAATCGATCCGGAGTGGGCCGAACGCCTGTGTCGATCGCGTATGGGAGCGGTATCGTCGGCGATGCGTGTTCGGCCTGATCATCTTGCCGATGCCGGTATTTGCGCCCCCATCCGGTCACGGGCACAGCGTGTTCGTCGATGCAGAAGTTTTCGAATTCGCGCCACGCTTCTTCGTAGTCGCCTTCGCGTGCGAGCTCGAACTGATGCCCGCCCGTCGCGCACGATGCGAGGTTCATGAACCGCTTCAATATGGGCCGGCATGCGTGACTGATGTACGGGTCGGCTTCCTCTCTCGGCCATTCGGTCGCGGCAATGAGCATCTGACGCCATGCCAGAATGGTCTCGTTGCAGGCATTGCATTGCGCGTCGCCCTGAATGAGCGCGCTCGCTTCGAGAACGGCGGTCGCGTGCTCTTCGAATTTGGACAGCTTGATCCAGGCCGCGCGGGCGAGGGCATCCGGTTTGCCTTCGTCGAAATCGATGAGCGCGCCGTTGCTATCCGACGGCGGCTCCAACTTCATAACAATGCCTTCTTCGTGCAGCATGACGCGCACGCCGAAATCGGCGACGAGCATCGCGAGACGGCATCCCCAGCGCATGCTCATGTCGTGGAGCCACGTTTCGTCGGAAGTTCGAAGCGCCGCGGCGATTTCCTCGCGCGCGTCGGCGAGCCATCGGCTTTGCGCAACTCCGTCTGCTGACTTCATGGCGTCATCTCGATGCGAGCGGAAGTGCCTAGCTTAACTCGCTCGACCGAAGTGCGCGTGACTTCAGCCGCCTACTCGCCGCGCGCCTCGGCGTAGCGTCGCGACACTTCCGGCCAGTCGATCACGTTGTAGAACGCCGCGATGTACTCCGGCCTGCGGTTCTCGTACTTCAGGTAATACGCGTGTTCCCAGACATCGAGGCCGAGAATCGGCGTATTGCCGGATGCGATGCCTTTCATCAGCGGACTGTCCTGATTGCCCGTGCTTTCGATCGCGAGCTTGCCCTGACTGTCGACGTTGAGCCACGCCCAGCCGCTGCCGAAGCGCGTGAGCGCGGCTTTCGTGAAGGCTTCCTTGAAGGCGTCGAAGCCGCCGAGATCCTTGTCGATCGCATCGGCCAGTTCGCCTTCCGGCTTGCCGCCGCCGTCGGGCGACATGATCGTCCAGAAGAGGCTGTGGTTCGCGTGTCCGCCGCCGTTGTTGCGCACGGGCAGGCGCAGCGCTTCGGGCAGCGCGTCGATTTGCGCGATGAGCGTCTCGACGGCCACATCCCGATGATCCGATTTCTCCAGCGCCGCATTCAGGTTGTTCACGTAAGTCTGATGATGCTTCGTGTGATGAACTTCCATCGTCCGGGCATCGATGTGCGGTTCCAGCGCGTCGAAGGCATAGGGAAGAGGAGGCAGGGTGTAAGGCATCGTGATTCTCCTTTCGGATCGGTGGACGGGATCAGTGCCGCGCCGGGCTCGCGCCATGAAGCGCGGCGTCGGCATCGGCGATTGCGCGGGTAATGAGCGGATGCGGCCCGTGCCGCGCGATGTGGCGGATCAATTCGACATACGTTTCGCGGCTGTGACGCAACGCGGCCTGCCGCAGCGACGCGGGCCGCGCGGCGTCGAGAGACAGCGCGATCAACGCTTGATGTGCGCGGCAGAGAACCGGGGCGGCCGCGTTCGGGTCGCCTTGAGCGACGCGAAGATCGGCGAGATTGAGATGCGAGACGACGAGCGCGGCGAGACAATCGTCGGCGCGTCCGGCGGGCGGCGCGTCGATCAGGCATTGCGCGATCGCGAGCGCCCGTTCGTAATTGCCGAGCGCCGGCGCGGTTTGCCCGTCACGCTCGGCTTTTACGGCTTGCCGCATCGCGGCTTCCCATAACGGCAGGCTCGGCGTGTCCGAAACCGGCTTGTCCGCGGCAAAATCCGCAATCTGCTGATGCATGGCGAGGGCTCCTGTTCCTTCGCCCTTTGCGTCGACCGGATGCCTGCGTACTCGGGTTGCTTAATGATAACCATTATCATTTGAGCTTGCCAACCACGTCGTCGGCGTGGACATGCGGACGTGATTGGCCTCTACTTAGGCATTTCGTCGATGAGAGAGGGAAGCGACATTGGCCAGCCGACATCTCGATAGCCAGCAACGCGCGCACGCCGTCGCCGCGCAGGCGAGTCCCTGCGACGAACTCGTCATCCGCGCCCAGCCCGTCGCGCTCGCCGAGCCGTGCCGGCGCAAGCGCCTCGCCCTGGCGGCGACGATCCTCGGTTCGAGCATGGCATTCATCGACGGCTCGGTGGTCAACGTTGCGCTGCCGTCGATTCAGAGCGAACTCGGCGCGAGCATCGCGGCGATGCAATGGGTCGTCGATGCATATCTGCTGTTTCTCGGCGCGCTCGTGCTGGTCGGCGGTTCGATGGGCGACAAGCTCGGACGGCGCAAGGTGTTCATCGCGGGCATCGCGCTGTTCACGGTGGCCTCGGCGGCGTGCGGCTTCGCGCCGGGCACGCGCTGGCTGATCGCGGCGCGCGCGTGGCAGGGCGTCGGGGCGGCGCTGCTCGTGCCGGGCAGCCTCGCGATCATCGGCGCGGTGTTCGAGGGCGAGGAACGCGGACGCGCGATCGGTACATGGGCGGGTGTCGGCGCGATCACGTCGTCGGTCGGGCCGGCGGCGGGCGGCTGGCTCGTCGATGCATTTTCCTGGCGCGCGATCTTCTTCCTCAACCTGCCGCTCGCGGCCGCGACGATCGCGCTGGCCGTCGCGTCCGTACCCGACAGCCACAACGCCGACGCGCCGCAGACGCTCGACTGGCCGGGCGCCGCGAGCACGGCGGCGGGACTCGCGGCGCTGACTTACGGTCTCACCGAAGCGCCGTCGCGCGGTTTCGCCGATCCGCTCGTGCTCGTGATGATCGTCACGGGCGTGGCGCTGCTCGCCGCATTCGTCGCGATCGAAGCGAAATCCCGCGATCCGATGGTCCCGCTCGATATCTTCCGCTCGCGCGATTTCAGCGGCGCCAATCTCGTCACGTTGCTGTTGTATTTCGGGCTCGGCGGCGTGCTGTTCTTTCTGCCGTTCACGTTGATACGCGCGTATGGTTTCAGCGCGACCGAAGCGGGCGCGGCGGTGCTGCCGATGCCGCTCATCATCGGCTTGCTCTCGCGTTTCACGGGCGGTTTGACGAGCCGCTTCGGCGCGCGCGCGTTGCTGATCGTCGGGCCGTGCGTCGCCGGTCTCGGCTTTGCGATGCTCGCGCTGCCGTTCGTCGCGGGCAGCTATTGGGCGGGTTTTCTGCCCGCACTCGTCGTGCTCGGGCTCGGCATGACGATCACCGTCGCGCCGCTCACGACGACCGTGATGGCGTCGGTGGGAAGCGATCGCGCGGGCATCGCGTCCGGCATCAACAACGCGGTCGCGCGCGTGGCGAGCCTGCTGGCGATCGCGGTGCTGGGCATCGTGTTCGTGTGGTCGCACGACGCGGCGTTGTCGGCGCGGCTCGATCGATTGCACTTGCCGCATCAGAGCATGCGCGTGCTCGATGCCGATGCAACCGCCATCGCGCCATCGACGCCGCTCGCCCGTGCACAAGCCGATTCGATTGCCGATGCCCTGCGCGCGGTCGCAGCGCTGTCCGCCGCGTGCGCGCTTGCTGCGGCGGGCATCGCGGCGGCGACCATCCGTCGCAAGAAATAAAAAATCCCGATGCCGGCATAGGCCAGTCATCGGGATTGGAAGCTACCTCTTTCGCTGCGCTCTTTAGTGGCCGACGTGGGCCGGTTGTTGTTCGATCGACTTGGCGCGCTTTTGCAACGCTTCGGTCGTCTGACCTTCGCCGTCCGGCAGCCAGCCCGGAGGACGCAGCAGGAAGCTGATCGCATCCGACACGCTCTTCGCGTTGAACATGTCCTTCCCGAGACTGACCCAGTGCTGCATTTCGACGACGATCGGGTTATGCGAGGTCACCGGCGTCGTCAGACCGTAGACACAGGGCTCATCGGCGCGCTCTTCCACGTAGGTGCCGAACAGGCGATCGAAGATGACCAGCACGCCGCCGAAGTTCGCATCGAGATAGGTCGCGTTCGATGCATGGTGCACACGATGCGCTGACGGCGTGTTGAACACATATTCGAGCCAGCCGAGCTTCGGAATCCACGTTGCGTGCAGCCAGAACTGATAGAGCAGGTTGATCGACACGACCGCAAGCACCACATCAGGCTTCACGCCGAACCACACGAGCGGCGTGAAGAAGATGGCCGATCCGGCGATCTTGGTCAGCCAGCCGAGACGGAACGCGGACGACAGCGTCAGCTGGTTCGGCGAGTGATGGACCGCGTGATTCGCCCAGAAGAAGCGGATCGTGTGCGACGCGCGGTGATACCAGTAGTAGCAGAACTCCTGTCCGATGAAGAGCAGGAAGAGCGTGAGCGCGGTGTTCGTCGTGACCGTGTGGATGCGATGCTCCCACGCGAAGCTGAAAACCGGCGTCGCGAGCGAGATCGGCACGAACGTGAGCAGCTTTCGGCCGATGAGGTCGGCGAGCGAGATCCAGGTCTCGTGCCAGTCGAAGGCACGGTCGGTGCCTTTGTGCTTGAAGTGCAGGACGATGGCTTCGATCAGCGACGCGGTGAGAACGATGCCCATCGCGTACAGCGAGATTTTCCCGAGCAGTTCCAGTTCCATGATGGTTCGCCTTGGTGGGTGGTTGCGAATGAACCCATTGTGGCGATCGGCCCTGTTAAAAACCACGCACAAACTATTTCATGGAATGTCATGGGCCGCCCGCAAAGCCTTGTGGCGTAAGGGGCGGGCGTTTTGCGCGAGTTGTTTCAGGGTATGTCGGCTAGCCGGCCAACTTGAGCCATGCCTGTGTCTGCGCACGGCTATTGAGCGTCGCATCGTGAGCGCTCGCCGTCGTAAGCAGCTTACGAGAACCTTGTGCGCACAATCGAGCATCGATATAATTGCGAACAATTCCTATTTACATCGCATCATAAGAAATGATTGCCGTCGCGCCCGAACGCCGCTCCGAGTACTCGCGGGCATGAGACCGATTCTGGTTCGCCTGCATCGCTGGCTCGGCGTCGCGACCGCGCTCTTTCTGTTCATCTCGGGTCTTACCGGCGCGATCATCGCGTGGGATCACGAAATCGATGCGCTCCTCAATCCGGCTTTCTTTCACGCCCGCACAGATGGTCCCGCGCTGCCGCCGCTCGAACTCGCGCGACGCGTCGAGGCCGCCGATCCGCGCGTCGAAGTGACGTATGTGCCGCTCGGTTTCGAGCCGGGACACACCGCGCAGATGATGGTGATGCCGCGCACGAACCCGGCGACCAACGCGCCGTACGACGTGGCGTACAACCAGATCGCGGTCGATCCGGCGACCGGCCAGGTGCAGGCGCAGCGCATGTGGGGCGCGGTGTCGCTCGCGCGCATCGACCTGATGCCGTTCCTCTACAAGCTGCACTACACACTGCATCTGCCGATCGTCGGCGGTTTCGATATCGGCACGTGGCTGATCGGCATCGTCGGGATCCTGTGGTTCTTCGACAGCGGTATCGCGCTGATCCTGTCGTTCCCGAGCGTGAAGGCATGGCGTAAGTCCTTCGCGTTTCGCGTGAAGCGTGGCGGCTACGCGCTCACGTTCGATCTGCATCGCTCCGGCGGCGTGTGGATCTGGGGCTTGCTGCTCGTGATGGCGCTCACATCGATTTCGATGAACCTTGCCGAGCCCGTGATGCGCCCGGTCGTGTCGATATTCTCGAAGCTCTCGCCGTCGTTCCTCGATAACGCGGAACTCGTGCGCGCCGGGCCGCCGGGCAGGGCGCCCGCCACGCGCGAACAGATTCTGGCGATGGCCGCGCGCGACGCGAAGCGCGAAAACCTCACCGAGCCGATGGGCGCGCTCTACTACGCGCCGATGTTCAAGGCCTACGGCGTCGGCTTTTTCGCGCCCGGCCGCGATCACGGCGACGTGGGTCTCGGCAACGCCTGGCTCTACTACAACGCGCAGACGGGCGCGCTCGCGGGCTCGTCGATTCCGGGCCGCGGCTCGGCCGGCGACATCTTCATGCAGGCTCAGTTTCCGTTGCACTCCGGGCGGATCATCGGGCTTGGCGGGCGCATTCTAGTGAGCGCGGTGGGCATCGCGGTCGCGATGCTCAGCGCGACGGGCCTCATCATCTGGTTCAGGAAGCGGTCCGCGCGTCGTCATTCGGCGGCCGTTGCGAGCACGCGCGCAGCGCGCGGAAACTCGTTATCCTCCTGACGATTCCGCGGACATCCGCGTCGCTATCTGGAATAAAACTCGACAAAATTCGTCGCGACGTGGCGGATGTTGCGTTCGTGCAAATACATCGTTTGTTGAATGATAACGACTATTATTTACACTATAATCGGCGCATAAATCGTCTCGCCCGTCACGCGTTCTCTCGCGACCGGTCTTCGACTCAAAACAACGCCGCCCGGATTCCCTTCGCGCCCCGGGACGGAAGACCGATCAACATCGTCGTTTTCGAATCCATGTCCGTTTCTCGTATTCAAATCTCGCGGCCCGCGCCTGCGAAGACTCTGACGCATCGCGCCGCCATCGTCGCAGCCGTCGCGATGGTCTTTTCCCTGTCGGCTCATGCACAATCGGCCGACACCGGCAACGACAACGCCGCTGCCGCGCCGCAGGACAACGCGCTGCCGGCCGTCAAGGTGCAGGCGTCGAAAGAGCCGTTGCCGGGCGATCTCGCGCCGACCTTCGCGGGCGGCCAGGTCGCGCGCGGCGCCGATTTCGGCGTGCTCGGCCAGCAGAAGATGCTCGACGTGCCGTTCAGCATGACGACCTACACGTCGAAGCTGATCGAAGACCAGCAGGCGCGCACCATCGCCGATGTCCTCGCGAACGATCCATCCGTTCGGACTGCTTACGCTTTTGGCAACTTCGCGGAGACCTACATCATCCGCGGCTTCCAGTTGCAGGGCGACGACGTCTCGCTGAACGGCCTGTACGGCATCACGCCGCGCCAGCTCGTCGCAACCGATGCGATCGAGCGCGTCGATCTGTTCAAGGGCGCGAATGCGTTTTTGAACGGCGCGTCGCCGAACGGCTCGGCGGTGGGCGGCGGCCTCAACCTGCAACTGAAGCGCGCGGACGACAAGCCGCTCACGCGCGTGACGCTGGAAGGCACGGCGTCGGGCGAGATCGGCGCGCACGTCGATATCGGCCGGCGTTTCGGCAGCGAAGGGCAGTTCGGCATCCGCGTGAACCAGGCGAATCACGACGGCGAAACGAGCGTCGATGGCGAGCATCGCCGCGACAACACCACGGCCGTCTCGCTCGACTGGCGCGGCGACAAGCTGCGTCTCTACGGCGATTTCCTGTATCAGCGTCAGCGCATCAACGGCGGCCGCCCCACCGTCAACGACTTCGCGAGCTTCATTCCGGAGCCGCCTTCGGCGACCTACAACTACGCGCAGACGTGGAGCTTCAGTTCGATCGAGGACACGGTCGGCATTCTGCGCGCCGAGTACGATTTCCTGCCGGGCTGGACGGCCTACATCACGGGCGGCGCGCGCCACACCGACGAGCACGGCGAATATTCGTCGCCGAGCATTCAGGCGAACGGCACGACCACCGCGACGCGTCTCGGCGTGCCGCACAAGGAAGACGGCACTTCAGCCGAAACGGGCGTGCGCGGCCACTTCAACACCGGGCCGGTGTCGCACTTCGTGACGGCGGGCGCGTCGATCGTGCGCGTCGATTCGAAGTCGGCGTTCACGTTCAGCAACTCGTTCCCGACGAGCATCTACGACACGCCGCAAGTGCCTTTCCCGACGACGGTCCTGACGGGCGGCAACTTGTCCGATCCGCAGACGGTGACGCTCAACCTGATGCGCAGCGTGTCGATCTCGGACACGCTCGGCTTCCTGAACGATCGCGTGCTGTTCACGATCGGCGCGCGTCATCAGGAGCTGCTGACGAACGGCTACAGCTACGCCGGCGTGCAGACGCAGGCGTACAACGATTCGATCACGACGCCGGTCTTCGGTCTCGTCGTCAAGCCGATGCAGGACGTCGCGCTCTTCGCGAATCACAGCGAGGCGCTGACCATCGGCGATTCGGCGCCCAACACCGCGGCGAACTTCGGCTCGCAGCTTCCGCCCGCGAAGTCGAAGCAATGGGAAGTCGGCGCGAAGTATGACAACGGCCAGTACGGCGCGTCGTTCGCGGCGTTCCAGATCGAGAAGCCGCTGACCTTCGTGAACAGTTCGAATATTTTTGTCGCGGACGGCACGCAGCGGCATCGCGGGCTGGAAGCGTCGATCTACGGCGAGCCGGTGCACGGCGTGCGCCTGATCGCGGGCGCGACTTACATTCACGCGACGCAGTACGACACGGGCACGGCCTCGACCGACGGCAACAAGCCGATCGGCGTGCCGACGATGATGTTCAACGTCAACGCCGAATACGACGTGCCGGTGCTGAACGGCCTCACGCTGACCGCGCGCTGGATCCACACGGGCTCGCAGTATCTGAACGTGACGAACACGCTGTCGATTCCCGCATGGGACCGCTTCGATCTCGGCGCGCGTTACGCGACCGTGCTGTTCGGCAAGCCGACGACGTTCCGCGCGAGCGTGCTCAACGTGGCGAACAAGTCGTACTGGGCATCGACGATCGGCGGTTATCTGACGCAGGGCGCGCCGCGCACGGTGCTGCTCTCGATGACGACGGACTTCTGACCGTTTCCGTCAACGCGATGAAAAACGCCGCGCGTTCGTGAGAACGCGCGGCGTTTCTTTTTGGGGCGATCGGCCGCTCAGTTCTTCACGCACCGGAAGCCGGCATAAACGTACTGATAATGCGCCTGAAACCAGTTGCGGAAACTGGGCCGCAACATGCACGCGGCGGTGCGCGGCGAGCCGCCTTTGATCACGAAGTGCTTGCCGTCGAAGAAATTCGCCGAGTAGCCGAGATAGAACGGAAACGGCTCGAAGCCTTGCAGCGGTCCGAACTCGGTCGATGTCCATTCCCATCCGTTGCCGAATTGTCCTTCGACGCCGAACTCGCTTCGATTCTCCGGATGCGCCTGCACCGGCGACGGGTCCCATCGGCGGAAATCGAAATTGCCCTTGACCACGGGCGGCGTGCCGAGCGCCGCGCGCTGCCACTGCGCTTCCGTCGGCAGCGACTTGCCGGACCAGCGCGCATACGCCTTCGCTTCGGCGTGGCTCACGTACACCGGCCAGTCGGGCGGCAGCGCGATTTCATCGAACATCGTGCGCAGCTTCCATGCGTCCTGCGCATCGTCGCTATCGGAGGGAATCCAGAAGGCCGGATGCGCGATGCGCTGCTCCTCCTTCCACGCCCAGTCGGCGGCATCCCAGTAATCGCGATTCCAGTAGCCGCCCGCATCGATGAAACGCAGATAGTCGCCGTTGGTCACCATATGGCGGTCGATCTCGAACGCGGGCACGTCGATGCGTTCTTCGCCGAACTCGTTGTCCCAGCCGAACCGGCCGCTTTCACGCGTCAGGCCGAGCGTTACGCTTCCGGCCGGAACACTCACGGTTTCGTGCGCAAGTTCGCGATCGGAGGTCCGCTCCGAACGTGCGTTGGATGGTGCAATTTTTCTATCGACCGGCAATTGATGCAGCATGTACGCGAGCGTTTCGGCATGCATCAGCCGATGTTCGATCGCGACTTCGAGCAATTGCGTCGGCGATTCGCCGGCGGAAATCGGCTCGGCGGCGATCTTGATCGGATCGAATTGTGCGTCGATCTCGGCGCGGACCGTGTCCCGATACGCGCGCACTTCGTCGAGCGTCGGCCAGTCGGACGGCTGATCGGTCGGCAATCCGCCGTCCACCGGATCGATGCCGAACGCGAAAAGCTGGTCGTAGGCGGGATTCGGGCTCGGCAGGTCGAAGAGCCGCTGATCGAGCAGATTGCGATCGAAGGCTTCTAGATGCCCGACATAGAAGACGATGCGATGGCGCTCGGCGATCGGCCTGTCGTAGAGATGCTCGGGCCTGACGACGTCGAAGAGTTCATCGGTCACGCGGCGCGCCTCGGCGAGGCGCTCGAGCAGCGGATGACGCAGGGAAGGTTCGCGGTTCATGTCGCCCAATCTCCGTGGCTGGCCAGTTGGCTTCGCATTCGACCGAAACCGGCGCCGGCGCGCCGCATTTCGCCGAACAAAAGAGACTAAACCGTAGCGAACCGCGTGCCAACCGAAATATGAATGGCGATTATTTCCGCACGCGCAATAATGCCGGGCGATGTTCCGTCAGACGGCGCGCAGGGCGTCGAAGTCGCGGATGCGGATGAACTTGCCCTGCGTCTCGATGAAGCCCGCCTTGTCGAAGCGCGACAGCGTGCGGCTGACTGTTTCGAGCGTCATGCCGAGATAGCTGCCCATGTCGTCGCGCGTCATGCGCAGCGTGAATTCCGACGACGCATATCCGCGCTTCGACAACCGCGACGACAGGTCGAGCAAGAGCCGCGCGACACGCTCATCCGCCCGCAACATGCCGAGCCGCACGACGTGATTCGCCTCGCGGTTCACCGCGTGGCTCATCATGCGATGCAGGCGCCGTTGCAGCGCGTCGGTTTCGCGGCACATGCGCTCGAAGAGCGAATAGGGCACGACGCAGACCGAACTGTCTTCCAGCGCGATCGCGGCGCACGTGTGCTCGCCTTCCTCGATGCCTTCGAAGCCGAGCGCGTCGCCCGCGAGCAGAAGTCCCGTGACCTGTTCGCGCCCGCCGTCGTGCGTGATGACTGTCTTGATCGACCCGGAACGCACGGCGAACAGGGAATCGAAGCGGTCGCCGGCGCGAAAGAGCGCGTCGCCGCGCCTGACCTTGCGCGTCACGGAGATGATGTTCTCCAGCTTGGCGATGTCGTTGGCGCAGAGGCCTTCGGGCATGCAGAGATGCCGCATCGCACAGGTCGAGCAATGCGTCGAATTGCGCCGCGCGCGGGAAGTGTCGGACAAGGCGGTCATTTGGGCTTCGTTTTGTTGATGAATGACAAAACGATTGTCCCATAGGCCTCCAGCCCGGCTACGTGAAAAATTGACGCGGCCGGGATATCCGTCAAACTTTTTTACCTTATGTGGTTGCTTTTTCGTGTAGCTCGCTCGCCGCCGACGGAATCAGCAACACTGGCAATGTCGCCTGACGAAGACATCGCTCCGCGACGCTACCGAGAATCAGGCGCTGAAAGCCTTTGCGGCCATGCGTGCCCATGATGAGCAGATCGGCGTTGAAGGCGTTTGCCGCTTGGGTGATGAGCGTGGCGACATCGTCGCTCGCGGTCGCCTCGACCGTCACGACTTCGCCGGTCACGCCGCGCGCCTTCATCTGATCGGCGGCTTCGCGCGCGAGCGACGCGCCTTGGTCCATCAGACTCGTATGCAGCGAGGACGGATCGTAGCCGGGCACGTCGAAATACATCGGTCCGGCTTCGACGACGTAATACGGCTGCACGATCGCCTGATGCGTGACGGCGAGATCGAGCGCGGCCGCGAAGGCGCGCTCGGAAGTCCGGCTGCCGTCGATGGCGACGAAAATGCGTTTGAACATGACGGTTTCCCCATGGAACGATCGATTGGCGCACGGCACGCGCTGACTTTCATGCCTTTGCATCATAGAGCGCGGGCTTCGCACCGCCGCGCCGCTTTTTTGCGATAAGTCGATATCGCGCAAGGCAGGCCGTACAATTCGTGGTTCTTCGACATCAGCGCCTGCTTAAAAATCCGCGGGCGCGATCTTTTTCCAGCACTTCGCAAGCCGCCCGCCCGACCGTGACTCCAACGCCATCCGCATCCGCCTTACCGTTCAGAACCGCGCTCTACGCGATGCTTGGCATCGGCCTCGTCAACATGCTCGTCGCACTCGATCAGACGGTGGTCAGCACCGCGCTGCCGTCGATCGTCGCGGAGCTGCACGGCTTCGAGTTCTACGCGTGGATCGCGAGCGCCTATCTGCTCGCGTCGGTCGTGACGGTGCCGGTGTTCGGGCGGCTCGGCGATTACTTCGGGCGCAAGCGCTTCGTGCTCGCGGCGGTGATCACGTTCACGATCGCGTCGGTGCTGTGCGGGCTCGCGCCCAGCATGCTGTTCCTCGTGCTCGCGCGCGGGCTGCAAGGCATCGGCGGCGGGATGATGGTCGGCACCGCGTTCGCGTCGATTCCCGATCTGTTCCCCGATCCGCGCACCCGCGTGCGCTGGCAGGTGGTGCTCGCGGCGGCGTACGGCATCGGCACGGCGGCGGGGCCGTCGCTCGGCGGCTGGATGAGCCAGCACTGGGGCTGGCGCTCGACCTTTCTCGTGAATCTGCCGGTCGGCGCGGCGGCGCTGTACTTCATCTGGGCGCATCTGCCGAACCTGCACCGGCCGCGGGCGGGCGACGTGAAGATCGACTGGACGGGCGCGGCGCTCGTCGCGCTGGTGCTCGGCGGCTTCCAGGCGCTGATCGAGGCGTTGCCGAAGGACGGTCTCACGACGGCCAATATCGCGCTCGGCGCCGGCGTGGCGGTGTGCGCCGTGGCGCTCCTGATCTGCGAGCGGCGCGCGACGCATCCGATCATCCCGCTCGACATCTTCCGCGACGCGCAGCTCAACACGCTGTTCACGCTGTCGTTCCTGGCGGGCTTCGTGATGTTCTCGCTGATCTTCTTCGCGCCGCTCCTGCTGCAGGGCGGCTTCGGCCTTTCGCCGCAGGCCGCGGGTCTGCTCGCGACGCCGATCGCCGCGTGCATCGCGCTCGGCAGCTTCATCAATACGCGCATCGTCATTCATATGCGCAAGCCGGTGAACATTCTCTCGATCGGCTTCACGCTGCTGCTGTTCGCGTCGGTCGCGCTGGCGTTCGCGCGCGAATCGACGCCGCATCTGTGGATCGCACTGCCGATGGCCGCGACCGGCATCGGCCTGGGCTTCATCCTGAACAACATGAACATCTTCGGGCAGGAGATCGCGGGCCGCGAGCGCTTCGGCATCACGACGGCGCTGCTGCAATCGACGCGCATGGTCGGCGGGATGATGGGCACGAGCATCGTCGGGACGATCGTCGCGCATCACTATGCGAGCGTCGTGGAGCGCACGGTCAGCGTGCTGGGCGCGTCGGCGTCGGAGCAATGGCTGCCGCGCCTCGCCGACCCGCGCATTCTCGTCGACGAAGCGTTGCGCGAGCGCATCCTCGCCGGACTGAACGCCGCCGGCCTCGATGCGCCCGCGCTCCTCGACGCCGCCCGCGACGCGCTCGTGCAGTCGATCCACATCGGCGTGATGCTGACGGCGGTCGCGGCGCTCGTGGCGGCGCTTCTGGTGCGGCGCATCGCGCACATCACGTTCAAAAAGCACGCGACGCCGGTGGCGAAGTCCTGAAGCGCAATCTTTGATATGTGGTTGGTCGCGCCTATAGTTTCTGCGTCGCCGGACGGACCGGTTTTCAATGCCTCGCGCGGAACGCTTGCGCGGGCCGCGGGTCACTCGCTTTAGCGGGCGGCCGCGCGACGCGTCTGCCGCCCACCGCCAACAGAGATGAGGAGCTGACATGAAGATCACCGGAGAGATGCTGATCGGCGCATCGGCCGTGCGGGGCACCGACGCCACGCTCCGCGCGTTCGACCCCGCGCGCAATGCCGATCTGGAGCCCGCGTTCGGCGGCGGCGGCGCGGCGGAAGTCGCGCGTGCGTGCGAGCTCGCCGAAGCCGCTTTCGACGACTATCGCCACGCGCCGCTCGAAACGCGCGCGCAGTTTCTCGAAGCGATCGCGGACAACATCATCGCGCTCGGCGACACGCTGATCGAGCGCGCGATGGCCGAATCCGCGCTGCCGAAGGCGCGCCTCGAAGGCGAGCGCGCCCGCACGGTGGGGCAATTGCGCCTGTTCGCGTCGCTCGTGCGCGAGGGCCGATGGCTCGCGGCCACGCTCGATTCCGCGCAGCCGGACAGAAAACCGCTGCCGCGTTCCGACCTGCGTTTACAAAAGATTCCCGTCGGGCCGGTCGCGGTGTTCGGCGCGAGCAACTTTCCGCTGGCGTTTTCGGTGGCGGGCGGCGACGCCGCGTCGGCGTTCGCGGCGGGGTGTCCCGTCGTCGTGAAATCGCATCCGGCGCATCTGGGCACCTCCGAGCTCGTCGGACGCGCGGTGCAGAAGGCGGTCGCGGACAGCGGCTTGCCCGAGGGCACGTTTTCGCTCGTCGTCGGCGCGGGCAATGCGATCGGCGAGGCGCTCGTCGCGCATCCGGCGATCCAGGCGGTCGGCTTCACCGGCTCGCGGCGCGGCGGGCTGGCGCTCGTCGATATCGCGGCGAAGCGGCCCGTGCCGATCCCGGTTTTCGCCGAGATGAGCAGCATCAACCCGGTGTTTGCGCTGCCGGGCGCGCTGGCGGCGCGCGGCGACACGCTGGCGGCGGCGTATGTCGATTCGGTCACGCTGGGCGTCGGCCAGTTCTGCACGAATCCGGGCCTCGTGATCGGCCTCGCGGATTCGGATCTCGATGACTTCATCGACAACGCCGCGACAGCGCTCGAAAAGAAGGGCACGCAGACGATGCTGACGGCGGGCATCGCGGCCGCGTACCAGGACGGCGTCAAGCATCGCGATGCGGCCGCGAAGCGCATCGCGACGGGCGAGAAGAGCGAGGCGTCGAGCGGCGCGCTGCCGGCGCTGTATCGCGTGAGCGCGGAGGAATTTCTCGCGAAGCCGCAACTGGCGGAAGAGATTTTCGGGCCGACTTCGGTGATCGTCGTGTGCGGCGACGAGGACGAGATGATTCTCGTCGCGCGCAGTCTCGAAGGTCAGCTGACCGCGACGCTCCTGATGGAGAAGGACGACGTCGAACTCGCGCGACGGCTCTTGCCGGTACTCGAACGCAAGGCCGGGCGGATTCTCGCGAACGGCTTTCCGACGGGCGTCGAGGTTTCTTACGCGATGGTGCACGGCGGGCCTTATCCGGCGACCTCCGACAGCCGCTCGACGTCGGTCGGCGCGATGGCGATCGAGCGGTTCCTGCGGCCGGTGTGTTATCAGGATCTGCCGGCGGCGCTGTTACCGCAGGCGCTCGCGGACGACAATCCGCTGTTGCTCTGGCGATTGCGGGACGGGCAACTTGGGCCTTATTGATCCGTGTGGTGAATAGAATGCGCTTTCAGAAAACCCATCAAAGGAGATAAGCCCACATGACAAGCGACTCGCGCCGTTACCCCGACCCCGCCGTGCGTGTGCTGGACCCGCGTTTCAACGCATTGCGCATCGCATCGGCGTCGGTGGAATGTCTTTATCAGGGCGCGCGCTGGTCCGAAGGGCCGGTCTGGTTCGGCGACGGCCGCTATCTACTCTGGAGCGATATCCCGAACAACCGCATCCTGCGATGGGACGAGGAGAGCGGTCAGGTCGGCGTGTTTCGCAAGCCGTCGAACAACGCGAACGGCAACACGCGTGATCGCGAAGGGCGGCTCGTCACCTGCGAGCATCTGGCGCGGCGCGTGACGCGCACCGAATACGACGGCTCCATCACCGTGATCGCGGACAGCTACGACGGCAAGCCGTTCAATTCGCCGAACGATGTCGTCGTGAAGTCGGACGGCTCGATCTGGTTCACCGATCCGACCTTCGGTATCGACGGCTTCTACGAAGGCGAGAAAAACGAAGCGCAGCTCAAGCCGTGCGTGTATCGCGTCGATGGCCAAAGCGGCGAAATCACGATGATGATCGATGCCTTCATCGGCCCGAACGGCCTCGCGTTCTCACCGGACGAGTCGGTGCTGTACGTCGTCGAATCGCGTGCGATACCGCGCAAGATCTACGCGTTCGACGTACTCGACGGCGGCCGCAGACTCGGCGAGCCGCGTGCTCTGATCGATGCGGAAGCGGGCACGCCCGATGGCTTTCGCGTCGACATTCACGGCAACCTGTGGTGCGGCTGGGGCATGGGCGACGCCGAACTCGACGGCGTGCGCGTGTTCACCGCGCAAGGCGAGGCGATCGGCCATATCGATTTGCCGGAGCGCTGCGCGAACGTGTGCTTCGGCGGGCGGCATCGGAATCGCCTGTTCATGGCGGCGAGCCACGGGCTTTATTCGCTCTATGTCAACACGCAGGGCGTGAAGGGCGGCTAGGCCTTCGCGATCTTTTCCATGATGCGCTCGGGATGCCTGCTCGCGGTGAACCCGTGCCGCGCGTAGAGCCCGTGCGCGTCGGATGTGACGAGCATCATGCGGCGCAACCCTTGCAGGTCGGGATGCGCCATCACGCATTGCATCATCCATTTGCCGAGGCCCGCGCCCTGATGCTCGGGCAGCACGAAGACGTCGGCGAGATAGGCGAAGGTCGCGGTGTCGGTGATCATGCGCGCGTAGCCGATCTGCGCGCTGCCGCGAAAGAGACCGAACGCGAGTGAATGGCGCGCGGCGCGCTCGACCTTCTCGCGCGCGATGCCCGGCGACCAATACGCCACTTCGCTCAGATAGCGGTGCACGACATCGAAGTCGAATTCATCGATGTCCGTGCTGAGCCGATACTCGTCCCGGGTCCACTGCATCGCATCGCTCCATGATCTTCATGAAGCGCCGAGCATAAGCGATCGACGCGCCGTGCTCCATGCACACTTCGCGCCTGTCAGTGTCAGTGCACGTTGTAGATGCGTCCGGTCTCCGCGCCCTCGACGCTGCGGCTGTACGCCAGCGCCACGCGCGCGCCGCTCGCCGCCTCGAAGCCGCGGAAATACGGACCGAAGCTTTCGCGGGCTTCTTCGAGCATCGTCGGGCTCACTACGTTGATGCGCAGGCCGCGCGGCAGTTCGATCGCCGCGCCGCGCACGAAGCCTTCGATCGCGCCGTTGACGGCCGCCGCGCTCGCGCCTTCGCGGATCGGCGCCGCGCCGACGATGCCGCTCGTCAGCGTGAACGAGCCGCCGTCGTTCAGAAAATCGCGCGCGGTGAGCACGAGATTGACCTGGCCCATCAGCTTGTCGTTGAGGCCGAGGCGGAACTGCTCGGGCGTCATCTTCACCAGCGGGCCGAAATGCACGTGACCGGCTGCCGCGACGATCGCATCGACACGGCCGATTTCATCGAAGAGCCGCTTGATGCTGGCGAGATCGAGCAGATCGACGCGATGCGCACCGCGCGTCGCACCGATTTCGAAGACTTCGTGACGGGCTTTGAGTTCGGCGGCGATCGCCCGGCCGACCGTGCCGGTTGCACCGATGACAGCGATTTTCATGATTGGGCTCGCAACGGTTGATGAACTTTGCATTGTGCGAGCGAGCGGACGCGCGAAAAAGGCGCGTCCGCTTCAAGGATTGCAAAGCGTGGGTTTCGAATGGCTATCGAGTAGCGAGGCGCGCGGGCATCGGCGAAAGAAGATATAGCGATGCCGCGAACTTGCAGACGAGTCCCGCGCCGCTGACGAACGCAGCCGCCGGAAACACGTGCCATTGCAGCGCGAGCGTGGGCGCCACGAGCGCGACCGAAGCGAAACCGAGGGCGACGGCGAGCCAGCGCGCCCATTGCAGCCGCGACGCGACGCACACGTAAAGCAAGCCGACCAGCACGCGCGAAGCGACCGATGCCGCGAGCGGATGGCTCGACGCGTCGCCCGGAAGGCCGATGGCGAGCGTCAGCGCGAACTCCGCCCAGGAGAGCGCGTAGGCCGCGCCGAGGCACGCGATCGCGGATGTGAAGCGCTGCTCGGGCGTCACGGTGTGGCGGGTCGTCGTCTGAAGCTGCGCCGGTTCCTCGGATTCCGGCGGACAGGCGTCGTAGGCGTGGATCGTCGTCATCTGGTCTTTCCCCTTTGTCGATTCCGGGCGGTCGTCTTGTCGGCCGGGATCGCATTTGCTGCGATGCGGCGCTTCGTTGGCCGTGTCACTGCGCATACGCCGTGCCTGCTCCGGGGAACACGTATTGCTTCCCATCATATTGACGACTTAACGACCACAGGAGAGCGCGATGAACAACGTAAAGGAACAACGTCCTCATTCGGAACGTGACGAAGACGATCTGGACAAGGCTGTCGAAGACACTTTTCCCGCAAGCGATCCGCCCGCGACGGGCGGCGTGACGCGCATCGAATCCGATGATGAAGAGAAAAACAAAAAGCAGGAACGCTGAACGCAACTGAAGGCAGAAAGAGCCGCATATTCCATGCGGCTCTTTGCTTATGAATGAACGGTGTCTTCAGCCACGCTCGAGTTCGAACAGCCGGGAAGGCCGCATGTGATTGAGCGCATAGTGCTTGCGTCCGCGCAAGGTGTGGCCATGCGGATCGCGGCCTTCGAAGCGGAACTTGTCTTCAACCTCGGGCACAGTCGGCGCGACCATGCCGCGATCGATCAGGCGATAGCCGCGTTCGAGCGCAAGCAAGACACCATTGCGTCCAGGACGGCTGTCGAAGCCACCGAGGCCGTCGCCCGGTTCGGGCACGTAGTTCACCGGCGTCGCATTCGAGTTGATGACCGAGTCCGGCTCGCGTGCGAGCATCTCCGCCTCGCGCCGCGCGTGGATGCTCTTCGCGTCGGCATCGACGGTGTCATCGGGTCCGTCGTCGTTCGCGACATCGACACCGCGCGGTGGCTTTTCATAAAGACCTTGCGGACCGACATGCATGCCTTCCTTCGTCGTTTCCGCTTTCACGGCAGCGCCTGCGCCCGCATGCGCTTCGCCGCCCGAGGCGGCCTTCATCGCGTCGCTCATCTTCACGTGAGCCGTTTCCGCGGCGGGCGTTTTGATCGGGCTATCGGCGATCTGATCCTTCTGCTTGTCCTGCGTCTGCTGCGTCTGGTTCGATTCATCGTTGCTCATCGCATTGCTCCGTTGGACCTGAATTGACCAAGCCCGCACGCAAGACTCGTTCCGGCTATTTGGCGACGGAACCGCGAGCCTTGCCGGAGGGCGCCTTATCGGATACCCAAAATTTCAGGCTTTTTTTTCGACCCCAAGCCGATTTCCTGCAAGTATTATTTGGAACCTGTCGGCGGCAAAGCGCAACAGAAAGAGATGCGAGCAATCAGGAGGGCGCGTCTCGTTGCCGTCGAAGAAGAGCAATGCGATTCGAACGAGCAGGGCACTTTCACACAGGTGACTCATGCAACACGATGCAGCCTTCTCACATCGAGGCTACCTTCTAAACTGCGCGCCCGCCCGGGCCGGAGATGGCAGCTATCAGCCGTATGTGGTGATCTCGCGATCGAGCGATGGCGAACTCGTCGCGAACCGCTTCTTCCCATCGGACCTGCGATTTCGCAGCGAGGGCGATGCCATCGCGCACGCGCGCGACTGGGCCGTGCGCTGGATCGACGCAAGCAACGTGACAGTGTGAGCGATGTCCGGATGAAACAGCGGGACCACCGGCGCGCGAGCCGCCGGGCGGCAGGCTTCTCCAAAACGGGTTACCCTTGACGTTTCATCCGTCGTGCACGAGCGCGGCGGCCGTTTCTCTTGCTTCATGGCCGACATGCAGAACACGCCCACGCCCGGCACCCTACCGCCCATCGAAACATCCCGCGACACCGCACGCGACACGCCTCACGAGTGGGGCCTCGCGCAGATCGTCGCGGACTTGCGCCAGTCGCGCGAAGAACTGCATCGCACGCGGCATCCGCTCGGCATACGTGAGCTGCCTTCACGCGACGCGATCGTCAAAATCGTGAACGGCTTGCGCTCGGCGCTCTTTCCCACGCATTACGGCGCGCCCGATCTGACCGACGAAAGCGTCGATTACTACGTCGGCCAGACGCTCGAAAGTAACTTGCGTCTGCTGCACGAGCAGATTCGCCGCGCGCTGCGCTTCCTGCCCGAGCATCGCGATACGAGCGATGCCGATCTTTCCGCGCATGCCTTCGCGATCGCGCGTGAATTCGGCTCGCAGTTGCCGCAGATTCGCGCGTTGCTGGTCAGCGATATCCAGGCCGCGTTCACGGGCGATCCGGCCGCGCAGCACATCACCGAGATTCTGCTGTGCTATCCGGGCATCTGGGCGATGACGCATCATCGTCTCGCGCACGCGTTGCACAAGCTCGGCGTGCCGCTGCTCGCGCGCTTCATCAACGAGATTGCGCATTCATTGACGGGCATCGACATTCATCCGGGCGCGACCATCGGGCCGAGTTTCTTCATCGATCACGGCACGGGCGTGGTGATCGGCGAGACCGCGGTGATCGGCCAGCATGTGCGCGTCTATCAGGCGGTGACGCTCGGCGCGAAGAGCTTTCCTTCGATGAGCGATGGCTCTCTCGTCAAAGGCAACGCGCGGCATCCGGTCGTCGAGGACGATGTCGTGATTTACGCGGGCGCAACCATTCTCGGCCGCGTGACCATCGGCAAAGGTTCGGTCATCGGCGGCAATGTGTGGCTCACGCACAGCGTGCCGCCGGGCAGCAACGTGTCGCAGGGCAAGATTCGCGAGGGCAGCGGGCCCGATGCGCCGGGCAACGGATTCGGCGCATGAAACGACGAAAGGGCCGCGAGGCCCTTTCTTTTTGCGTGCGCGTGTTTGCGATGGCCGTTACGTGTTCGATACGCTGAACGCGTTCTGATCGCTGACGATGGAAAGAAATTCGCGGCGCGTAGAGGGATCGTCGCGGAACGAACCGAGCATGCGCGACGTGACCATCGAAACGCCCGCCTTGTGCACGCCGCGCGTCGACATGCATTGATGCGCGGCCTCGAGAATGACGCCGACGCCGAGCGGCTGCAGCACCTCGTTCAGCGTATCCGCGATCTGCGCGGTCATCTTCTCCTGAATCTGCAGACGCTTGGCGAAAGCATCGACGAGACGCGCGAGCTTCGAAATGCCGACGACGCGCTTGTTCGGAAGATACGCGACATGCGCGCGGCCGATGATCGGCACCATATGGTGTTCGCAATAACTTTCGAAACGAATGTCCTTGAGGACGATCATCTCGTCATAGCCTTGCACTTCGGAAAACGTGCGCGCGAGAATTTCGTGCGGATTTTGCGTATAGCCTGCAAAGAACTCTTCATATGCACGCACGACACGGCCCGGTGTATCGAGCAGACCTTCGCGCCTCGGGTCGTCGCCGGCCCAGCGCAACAGAACACGCACGGCGGCTTCGGCTTCCTCGCGGGTCGGACGATCGGCTGTGTCAGCGGGCATGTCCGAGCCTGAAAGATGGTTTTTGCGCGGGGCGCTCATCGAAAGCTCCTGTCAGTCAAGATGCAATTAGTGCATATGGCACCCCGCCATTGTTCCACGTTTCCGAAGATCGATATGCGTGTCAGGTTTTTCCGCCGCCATCGATACCCGAACCCGTGCGCCATGCCTGCTTGCCTTCCTCTGACAACTGGCCGCTGCTGTGATCCTTGTCGGGTTGCGTGCCGGGCTCGGCCATAGGCCCGCCCGGCTGTTCCTGCGAGGTTTGCTGCTTGCCCTTGCGCTGCGCGATGCGGTCTTCCTGAGAACGTCCGGCGTAATTGCTCATGTCGCTGCTCCTTTCGAATTGATGCGATGAAAGGCGCGCAAGACGCGTTCCAGGCGGCTATTGGACGTACTGCAAGATCACGCCGGCTTGCCTTCGACGCCGCCGAGCACCATCCACGAAATGCCGAACTTGTCGGCCACCATGCCGAAGCGCTTGGCGAAGAACGTTTGCGTCAGCGGCATCTGCACCTGCCCGCCGTTGGCGAGCGCGTTGAAGTATTTTTCCGCCTGCTGTTCGTCGTCGACCGTGAGCGAGAGCGATACGCCCTTGAACTCCGGCTTGCCGCTGCACATGCCGTCGGAACCCATCAGCATGGAATCGCCGACGGTGAAGGCCGAGTGCATGATCTTGTTTTCCGATCCCGGCGGAATGCCGCAGCCGCTGGCCGTTTCAGCCTTGCCGGCTTCCGGGTTTTCGCTGTAGCGCATCATCATGACGACTTGCGCGCCCAGGTTCTCGCGATAGAACGTAATCGCTTCTTCGCAGCGGCCTTCGAAAAACAAATAGGGTTGCACTTGCATGTCTGCTCCTTGGGTTTATGACTTCTCGTCAGGGTCCATATCCATCACGAGCGGCACCGATGCGTGTTCATGCACGACACGCCAGTCGCCGTCGATCTTCCTGAAGCACACGGTGGCGCGCACGATGTCTTCCTGCTCGCCCACGGCGACGCGGTTGACGGTGTGCGCATAAGCCAGATCGCCGCTCGCGGCGACTTCCACTTCCCGCATCTCGAACGCGAGCGGGCCTTTCATGCTGTCGAACCAGCGCCGCCAGTTCTCGCGATAGTGCTCGACGCCTCGAATAGACGCGGGCGGCACGACATCGAACACGACGACATCCGGCGCGTAATGGCTGACGAGCGCATCGACGTCTTTCGCGAGCACGGCCTGCCGCCACGCTTCGATCAGTTCGCGAATACGCGCGACATCTTCATTCGCATGCGCACGATCGTTCTGGTTTGTCATGGCTGCCTCCTTCGTATGACGGTCCGCATTGCACACGATGCCGCCGCGTCGTGACAAAGCAACGGCAAGCACCGACACGGAATTATTTTTTGCGTTGTGTACACCGTCCACAAAAAGTAGCAGAGATAATGGACAGTGTCCACATATGGAAAGCCCGACGAATCGAAATGACAAATGGCAAGCCGCGCAGCACCTACCGGCATGGGGATTTGCGACGCGCGCTGATTGATGCGGGCATCGAGCTGGCGCGCGAAGGCGGGCCGGATGCGATCGTGCTGCGTGAGGCGACACGTCGCGCGGGCGTGGTTCCGAATGCGGCCTATCGTCACTTCGAGAGCCGTCAGGAATTGCTATCGGCGGTGCGCTCTGCGGCGCTGTCGTTCGTCGCGCAGGCGATGGAAGAGGAACTGGCGGCGCGCCCGAGAAAGCGTCGCCGCGCCGATGCGGCACGCGCGGGATTGCGGGCTATCGGAACAGGTTATCTGCGCTTTGCGCAGACGGAAACGGGGCTCTTCCGCACGGCCTTCGTGGCGCCGCAAGCGGAATGGGCAGAGCATGACGGGACGTATGGCGCGGGGCCGAGCGGACTCGATCCGTTTGAGTTGCTCAGCCGCGCGCTGGACGAGATGGTGGATGCGGGCGCGCTCGAAGCGACGCGCAGGCCAGAAGCGGAATATCTCGCGTGGAGCGCCGTGCATGGTTTCGCGCTGCTCGTGATCGAAGGCCCGTTGCAGGGGTTGAAACGCGCGCAGATCGAGCCGCTTGCCGGGCGCCTGCTCGATATGGTCGAAAGCGGGCTTTGAAGCATGTGTCGCGCGGGACGTTGCTTCAGTGCGTTACCGGAGGCACCAGTTCCACGGGAAGCGGCACCGAAGTATGGACGTGACTGATCAGCCAGTCTTCGTCGGTCTTCGACAGGACCAGCGTGGTTCTGACGAGATCATGCGTTTGCCCGGTATTGATCCGGGTGACGCAGAACACCGTGCCGAGATCGCCGTTCACCTGCATGACGGCGTTCTCGAGTTCGAACGAAATCGGTCCATCGAGCTTGTCGAACCAGCCTTGCCAGACGGCGCAATGCCCCTCGGCGCCCTGGTGAGCGAGCGGTGGAAAGATATCGAACACGACAACATCGTCCGCGTAGAACGGCCTCATGTTGCGCGCGTCTTTCGTTGCCGCGGCTTTGGCCCATGCCTTCAGCACGGCTTCGATCTGTTGTGCCGACTGTACGGCTTCGTTTAATCTGGTCACGCTAACCTCCCGGTTTCGATGAAGCTGTCACTATGCCGGGGTCGCGCGCGAATGAGGAGAGGCTTTCGTGAAACGATGAATTTTGCGTTCGCTGAAAAAGGAACGCGCCGCATCGGGCGGCGCGATTCACCTGCTTATTTCGACTTCGCCGGCCGGCTCTCATCGGCTATCGGCTCGACCACGCTGAAGAGCAACAACAGGCACAGCGCCGCCGTTCCGACCATGTACAGGAAGACCGCGGTCCAGCTATAGCTGTCGAGCAGCATGCCGACCGCCAGCGGCGCGCACGCGCCACCGATCTGACCCAGCGAGTTCACGATGCCGAAGGCCGTCGGATACGTGGCTTTGGTCGCGAGGCCCATCGGATATGCGGAGTAACCCGCGAAGCCGATGCCGAGCATGAGGCCCGCCAGCATCAGCGCTGCGCCGAGGTACGCGACGCTGTCGGGTGCATCGATGAGCAGGAAGGTCATGATCATCGTGCCGAGTGCGCCGAGCATCATCATCGGCTTGCGGCGGCCGCCGAGCAGGCGGTCCGAGATGATGCCGCCGAGCATGTTGCCCGTCACCGCGCCGATGAACGGCGCCGATGCGAGAAAGCCCATCTTTACCGAAGCAAAGCCCTTCACCGTGACGAGATAAGTGGGAATCCACGAGATAAAGATATTGCTGATGCCGATCATGCAGCCATAACCGAGCGCGATGCCGAAGATATTCCACGAGCCGAACACCTGACGAATCGTTTCGAGCTGCGGCACGCGCTTCGTGCGATTGATCACGTCGAGCCGGGGCATCGGCGTCATGTGCGCGCGGGACAGCGACTTGCCGTCGTTGCCGCCGACGGTCGTTTCATCGGCGATATAGCGGCGTTCGGCGGGCGAGCAAAAGCGGTTTTCGCCCGGCGAGTTGGTGACGAAGAACATCCACACCACCGCGAGCAGAATGCCCGGCACCGCGAACACATAGAAGATCTCGCGCCATCCCCACAACTGAATCACGATGATGCATACCGAAGGCACGATCAGCGGTCCGAGTTTCGATGCCGCGATCCACAAGCCCGTGGCCGTGCCTTTTTCCTTCGAGGGGAACCAGCGATTGATGACGTTCGTGCAGCCGATGCCGAGCGGCCCTTCCGATAGACCGAGCCCTACGCGATACGTCATCAGCAGAATGACCGACGACGTGGTGCCCATCAATCCCGTGAACACGGAAGTGAGGATCATAAAGACCGAGAACAGCAAGCCAGTGGTCCTGTCGCTGAGCCGCTTAAAAAGCAGTCCGACGGGAATCTGCACGAAGCCATACGCGAACGAGAACAGGCTCACGATCAGACCGGCCTGCGTGTTGGTGATGTGATATTCCTTCTTCAGATACGGCAACGCGATGCCGAAGTTGGCGCGATCCGCACACGCGATCGCCCAGATGCAGAAGATCAGTCCCATCACGACCCAGCGGTGCTTCGTGCGCTTCTCCGCGACAGGTTCGGCCTTCGAAGGAGCAATGATGCCGTCGGCGTTATTCATCACGATGCCTCCCTTCCTGCTTGCGCTGCGACTTGAAGGAGGCGAATCGATGCAATGCGGGTAGGGCGCAGGCTCACGCTGTTGTCTCCGATTTCATTTTCAAGGCTTTATTGTCGATATGCCTTCTGATGCTTCGAATTGTGGAGAGGGTGCGCAATAGCGTCCAATCTTTTATTGCTATTACCTGATTCCCGGATTGAATCGATCGATTCGTGGATCAATTGATAGCCTTTTGGGATTGGACGTCTCCGGTAAAAGCCGACATCATCCGCTCCACATCGGAAACGAACACCACGGAGCACGCGAATTGAAGCCGAGCATTCTGCAATTGAACCCGATCCTCGTACCCGCCATCAACGACAAGCTGGATGCGCTCTACACGATGCATCGCCTCTTCGAACAAGAGGATAAGGACGCGTATATCCGCGAGCACGGCGCATCGATTCGCGGCGTGATCACCGGCGGGCATACGGGCATCTCGAACGATCTCATCGAGCGCTTGCCCGCGTTGCAGGTGATCGCGGTGAACGGCGTCGGCACCGATGCGGTCGATCTCGAATTCGCACGCTCGCGCGGCCTTCCGGTGACGGGCACGTTCGGCGCGTTGACCGAGGATGTCGCCGATCTCGCGATCGGTTTGATCCTGACCGCGCTGCGCGAGATTTGCCCCGGCAACGATTTCGTGAAGACGGGCCAATGGGTGAAGAACCCGAGCCCGAGCGCGATTCCGCTGTCGCGCCGTTTCAGCGGCAAGCGCGTGGGGATCGTGGGTCTCGGCAAGGTGGGCCGCGCGATCGCGCAGCGCGCAGCCGCGTTCAACTGCCCAATTGCTTATACCGATATGCGCCAGATGGACGATGTCGAATATCGCTTCGTGCCGGATCTGCTTTCGCTCGCGCGCGAAAGCGACATTCTCGTGCTCGCCGCCGCGGCCGACAAGGCCAAAGGCATCGTGAATGCCGCCGTGCTCGATGCATTGGGCAAGGACGGTTATCTCATCAACATCGCGCGCGGCAAACTCGTGGTGGAAAGCGATCTCGTCGAAGCGCTGTCGCGTGGCGCGATCGCGGGCGCGGGCCTCGATGTGTTCGTCGATGAACCGAACGTGCCGGCTGAATTGTTCGATATGGATCGCGTCGTGCTGCAGGCGCATCGCGCGAGCGCGACGGTGGAATCGCGTACTGCGATGGGCGAGATGGTGCTCGCGAGTCTCGCGCAGGGTCTCGCGGGTCAGCGTCCGGAAGGCAGTCTCACGACCTGATGCACGCGCATGAACCCGTCCGGGGCGAACATATAATGATCGGCTATCACTTCAACGTCGATTACGAATGCTCGATCTCGGACAAGTGCGTTGCTTCGTTGCGGCCGCGACGGAGCTGAACTTCAGGCGCGCGGCCGCTTTGCTCAACATGACGCAGCCGCCGCTTTCCAGGCAGATTCATCTTCTCGAAGAGAATCTGGGCGTGAAGCTGTTCGAGCGCGTTGGCCGCACGGTCAGGCTGACCACGGAAGGGCGCGTGTTTCTCGCGGATGCGGCGCGCCTGCTCAATCTGGCCGAGCAGGCCGAAAGCACCGTGCGGCGCGCGAACAAGGGCAAGACCGGACGTGTGCGCATCGGCTTCACGGGCGCCGCGGGTTATGAGTTGATACCCGAATTGCTCGTCGCGGCGAAGCACGATCTGCCGGATATCGATGTCGTACTGCTCGAAATGATTTCCGTCGCGCAGATCGAAGCTTTCGAGGCGAACGCAATCGATCTCGGCTTCATGCGGCCGCTACCGTCGCGGCAGAAAGTGGAGTTCCTTCTCGTCGACCGCGAGCCGATGATCGTCGCGCTGCCGGCAGGACACGCGCTGTGCCGCTTCGATCGACTCGAACTTGCGCAGTTGCACGAGCAGGCGTTCATCATGCACTCGCCGACGCACGGCAAATACTTCCACGATCGCATCGTGAGCATGCTCGTTGCCGATGAAGTGAAGCCGCATTTCACGCAATACATCGATCAGACGCCGACCATTCTGTCGCTCGTTCGCGCGGGGCTCGGCGTTTCGATCCTGCCGGCGTCATCGCGGCGATTTCATTACGACAATGTCGAGTTCAGGGATATTGCCGGCAATACCGTGCAGGCCGAAATGAGCATGGCATGGCGTTCCGATCAGGACAATCCCGCCGTCACGGCTTTCAGGCACATGGCGGCGGAATACTTCGCTAAGCGGCGTTCCTGATCTGATGCGCGGTTGCGTCGATGGCGGCTTTGGCCTTGTCGACGATCTCGTCTATTTCGTCATGCGTGATGACGAGCGGTGGCGACAACAACATGCGATCGTGACTCGCGCGCATCACGAGATTGCCTGCGAAACAAAAGTCGCGGCATATCGTGCCGATATCGTCGCCGTTCGAAAAGCGCTTCCTCGTCGCGTGATCTTCGGCAAGCTGAATGCCTGCGACGAGTCCCGCGCCCGCAATTTCGCCGACGATAGGATGATCGCCCAGCGCATCACGCAAACGCTTCTGGAAATACGGACCTGCATCGTGCTTGACGCGCGCGACGATGCCTTCGTCCCTCAACAGCTTCAGATTGGCCACCGCAACCGCGGCCGCTACCGGATGCCCCGAATACGTGAATCCGTGATTGAACTCGCCGCTATTCACGATCGCATCCGCGATGCGATCCGACAACGCGACCGCGCCCATAGGCACATAGCCGCTTGTCAGGCCTTTGGCCATCGTGATGAGGTCGGGCTCGAAACCGAAGTGCTCGTGCGCGAACCATTCGCCCGTGCGCCCGAATCCGCCGATCACTTCATCGGCGATCAGCAGCACATCATGCTTGCGGCAGATGCGTTCGATTTCCGGCCAATAGCTCGATGGCGGAAAGATGACGCCGCCCGCGCCCTGGAACGGCTCGCCGATGAACGCCGCGACGTTTTCAGCGCCTAGCTCGACAATCTTTTCTTCGAGCTGACGCGCACGTGCGACGCCGAATGCTTCTGCATCCATCGCGCCGCCTTCGCCGAACCAATACGGCTGATCGATATGCGCGACATGCTCCATCTTCGATGGCATCTGCTCGTGCATGTAGCTCATGCCGCCGAGCGTCGCGCCGGCGATGGTCGAGCCGTGATACGCGTTCGTGCGGGCGATGACATAGCGTTTCGCCGGCCGGCCTTGCACGGCCCAATAACGATGCACCGCGCGTAACGCCGTGTCGTTGGCTTCCGAGCCGCTGCTGCAATAGAGAAAGCGATTGAACTTCGCGGGCGCGATCTCCGCGAGCAGCGCGGACAACTCGATCACCGGCGGATGCGTCGTCTTGAAGAAGGTGTTGTAGAAGGGCAGTTCGTGCATCTGTTTGAGCGCGGCATCGGCGAGTTCGCGGCGTCCATAACCGACGTTCACACACCACAATCCCGCCATGCCATCGATGATGCGATTACCTTCCGAGTCCTGGAGATACACGCCCTCGGCCTTCACGATCACGCGGCTGCCCGCGCGATTGAGCTCGCCCATATCGGAGAAAGGATGCAGATGATGCGCGGCATCGAGCGCGCGGTAATGCGCCGTCGAATCGAATCGATCGTTCATGTCGTCGTCTCCGTTTAAACGTGCAGCAGAAGATGTTTGCGTTCCCACGAGCTGATCACGCGGAAGAACGCCTCGTATTCGGTTTCCTTCAGCGCCAGGTAGGCGCGCACGAACTTCTCGCCGAACATGTCGGCAAGCGGCTCGCATGCACCCATCAGCGTGAGACCTTCATCGAGATTGCGCGGTAACTGATACGGCTGGCGATAGCCATCGCTCGCGAGCGGCTCGGTCGGCTCCAGATGCTGCGTCATGCCGAGATAACCCGCGGCCAGCGTCGCCGCGATCGCGAGATAGGGATTGCAATCAACGCCCGGTATGCGATTCTCGATGCGCCGCGCCTGCGGCGACGCATGCGGCACGCGAAAGCCCACGGTGCGGTTGTCGTAGCCCCATTGCACGTTGATCGGCGCGGCCATGAAGCGCGATAGCCTGCGATACGAATTGATGTACGGCGCGAAGATCGGCATCAACGCGGGCGTATATTTCTGCAGGCCCGCAATGTAGCTATGGAACAGGCCCGTAGGTTCGCCGTCGCGATTCGTGAAGAGATTGCGGCCGGTCTCTTCATCGATGACGCTCTGATGAACGTGCATCGCCGATCCCGGCTCGTTCTCCATCGGCTTCGCCATGAAGGTCGCGTACATCTTGTGACGCAGCGCCGCTTCGCGCACCGTGCGCTTGAAGAGAAACACGCGATCCGCGAGATTGAGCGCGTCGCCGTGCATGAAGTTGATTTCCATCTGCGCAGCGCCGACTTCGTGAATCAGCGTGTCCACTTCGAGCTCCTGCACCTCGCAATACTCGTAGATGTCTTCGAAGAGCGGATCGAACTCGTTCACTGCATCGATCGAATACGCCTGTCGTCCCGTTTCCGCGCGGCCGGTTCTGCCGACGGGCGGCTGCAAGGGCAGATCGGGATCGCGATTCATATCGACGAGAAAGAACTCCAGCTCGGGCCCGACGACAGGACGCCAGCCTTTCGCGGCGAACTTCTGCAGCACTTGTCTCAACACGCGTCGCGGCGAAATCGCGACGGGCGTGCCGTCGAAATGCACGCAATCGTGGATGACCTGCGCCGTGGGATCGGTGGCCCACGGAATCAGGCGGATCGTCGCGGGATCGGGCACGCACACCATGTCGGGATCGGTGACGCCGGTGAAGCTGCCATCGACGGGATAGTCGCCCGTGACCGTCTGGATCATCACGGCTTGCGGCAGGCGCATCGATTCGCCCGACTCGAACTTGCTGCGCGGAATGATCTTGCCGCGCGCGGTGCCCGCCATGTCGGGAATGATCGCTTCAACTTCGGTGATGTGATGTTTGCGAAGGAATTCGTCGATGCGTTCCATTTTCGTTCTCGTGTTTTAAAGGCGCGCATGCTTCCACGGCCTTCGCGATGCATCGCAAAGGCGCAAGTAAGGAAGGCGCGCGCATTCACGCGTGCGGACGCACGCGCGCGGACCAGTCAGTCAGGAAAGGGAAAACGGAAGAGGCGCTACGGCAGCAATGAAGCCGCACCGACGCAATGCACGGCGATGAACGCGCGCGCGGAAATGGCGTTGCGACGCCGCACGCAGCGGCGGGAGAGGACGGTCAGAACCGAATGGAAGCGGCGATCGGGAAGCTTGCCGCAGCGATCGGCGCAGGAGCCGCGGCTCCGACGTGCCAGAGGGCTTTGGACTCTCACGATAAGACTCGTTTGGCGAGTGGATTGGCAGAGCGATTGCGGAAACCGACAATTGCCCTTCAATGAGCATATACAAGCCATAAACGCCGTCAATACGTTTTTTCCAGCGGCCGCGCGCCGTGGTCATTTCGGCGGGCAGGGAGCATGTTGCTCAATTCATCGATAATGTCGGCTCTTTCAGCCGATACCTTCACTGAGCCCGATGCTCGCCAACCTGCTCGTCCAACTCGTCAACGGCCTCGCCGACGCCTGCGCGCTCTTTCTCGTCGCGTCGGGTCTGTCGCTGATCTTCGGCGTCACGCGCATCGTCAACTTCGCGCATGGCTCGCTCTATATGCTCGGCGTGTATGTCGCGTATAGCCTCACGAGCCGCTTCGGCGAGAGCGTCGCGGGCTTCTGGGCGTCGATGATCGGCGCGGCGCTCGTCGTCGGCGCAATCGGCGCGGCGATCGAAGTGAGCGTGCTGAGGCGCATCTACCGCGCGCCCGAGCTGTTTCATCTGCTGGCGACGTTCGCGCTGGTCCTGATCATTCGCGATGCGGCGCTCTATGTGTGGGGACCGGAGGATCTGTTCGGCCCGCGCGCGCCGCATCTGGAGGGGGCCGTGCAGATGCTCGGCCATGCGTTGCCCGCTTACGATCTCGCGTTGATCGTCATCGGGCCACTGGTGCTGCTCGCGCTCTGGTATGCGCTCACGCGCACGCGCTGGGGCACGCTCGTGCGCGCGGCGAGCGCGGATCGTGAAATGCTCGGCGCGCTCGGCGTCAATCAGGCGTGGCTCTTCACCGGCGTGTTCTTCGTGGGCGCATTGCTCGCGGGACTCGGCGGCGCGCTTCAGGTGCCGCGCATGTCGGCGAATCTGTCGCTGGATATCGAAACCATCGGCAATGCGTTCGTTGTCGTCGTGGTCGGCGGCATGGGTTCGATTCCGGGCGCGTTCGTCGCGGCGCTGTTGATCGCGGAGATCAAGGCGATGTGCATCGGCATCGGGCATGTGTCGATCGCGGGCATCGACTTTTCTTTGTCGAAGTTCACGCTCGTCGCGGAGTTCGTCGTGATGGCCGTCGTGCTCGTGCTGCGTCCGTGGGGACTCTTCGGCCGTGCGCAGACGATCGCACGTTCCGCCGCGCCCGCCGACCGGCCCTTGCGTCCCGCCACGCGCAACATGAAGATCGCCGCGGCTGTCGCGGGAATCGCGCTCGCACTCGCGCCGCTCGCCGCCGATGCGTTCCCGTACATGCCCGTGCTGTTCGTCGAGATCATGATCGCGGTGCTGTTCGCGGCAAGCCTGCACTTCATCATGGGACCGGGCGGCATGCATTCGTTCGGCCACGCGGCTTACTTCGGGCTCGGCGCATACGGCGCGGCGTTGTTCCTCAAAGTATTCGCGCTGCCGATGGAAGCCGCGCTCGTGCTCGGTCCGCTCATCGCGGGCATCGGCGCGATCGTGTTCGGCTGGTTCTGCGTGCGCCTGTCGGGCGTCTATCTGGCGATGCTCACGCTCGCGTTCGCGCAGATCGTCTGGTCCGTCGTCTTTCAATGGGATGCAGTGACGGGCGGCAGCAACGGCATACTGGGTATCTGGCCGTCGCCGTGGCTTGCATCGCCTGTCGCGTTCTACTACCTCACGCTCGTGTTCGCGGTGATCGGCGTCTGGCTGCTGCGTCGCATGCTCTTCTCGCCGCTCGGCCTCGCGATGCGCGCGGGTCGCGATTCGCCCTTGCGCGCCGAAGCGATCGGCATCGATGTCGCGCGCGTGCAATGGGCCGTGTTCGTCATCGCCGCGCTCGTATGCGGACTCGCGGGCTCGCTATACGCGTTCTCGAAGGGCAACATCTCGCCCGAAGCGATCAGCGTGGGCCGTTCCGTCGATGGGCTCGTGATGGTCCTGCTCGGCGGCATCCAGACGCTCGCCGGCCCTATCGTCGGCGCGAGCGTGTTCACGTGGCTGCAGGATACCGTCGCGCGTCAGACCGACTATTGGCAAGCGCTGCTCGGCGCCGCGATTCTCGTGCTCGTCATCGCGTTTCCGCAAGGCATCGCGGGCTTCGTGCGCGATCGCTTCTTCCGGGAGGCGCAATGACGCTGCTCTCGATCGCGCATCTGTCGAAGTCGTTCGACGGCGTGCAAGCCGTCGACGACGTGTCGTTCGATCTCGAACGAGGGCAGTTGCTCGCGCTGATCGGCCCGAACGGCGCGGGCAAATCGACGTGCTTCAACATGATCAACGGCCAGCTCAAACCGGGCGCGGGCGCGATCCGCTTCGACGGCCACGACATCGCGGGCATGCGTCCACGCGATATCTGGCGCAGGGGCGTGGGCCGCACGTTCCAGATCGCCGCGACCTTCAATTCGATGACCGTGCTCGAAAACGTGCAGATGGCGTTGCTCTCGCGCGAACGGCGCATCTACAGTCTTTTCGGGCGCGCCGCGTCGTTCAGGGAAGATGAAGCGATGGCCTTGCTCGATCTCGTCGGCATGACGGCGCACGCGCGGCGCAGTTGCGCGGTGCTCGCATACGGCGACGTGAAGCGTGTCGAACTGGCTATCGCGCTGGCGAATCATCCAAAGCTTTTGTTGATGGACGAACCGACCGCGGGCATGGCGCCGCAGGAACGCAATGAACTGATGGCGCTTACCGCGCGTCTCGCGAAAGAGCGCGACATTGGCGTGCTGTTCACGGAGCACAGCATGGACGTGGTGTTCTCGCATGCGGACAAGCTCATCGTGCTTGCGCGTGGCCGCCTCATCGCACAGGGCGACGCCGAAGCCATCCGCAACGATGCACGCGTGCGCGAGGTCTATCTCGGCACGGGCGCATCGTTCGCGCCGCGCGCGGGAGCATTGACATGACGCTTCTGAAAGTCGAAGCGCTGAATGCGTTCTATGGCCGCGCGCAGATCCTGTTCGACGTCGGCTTCGAAGTCGGCCGCGGTGAAGTGGTCGCGTTGATGGGCCGCAACGGCGCGGGTAAATCCACGACGATGAAAGCAGTGATGGGACTCTTGCCGCGCACATCGGGCACAGTGTCGTTCATGGGCGAGAACATCGCGGGCATGGCGCCGTATCGCATCGCGCGTAGGGGCTTGGGTTATGTGCCGGAAGATCGCCGCGTGTTCGGCGATCTCACCGTGATGGAGAATCTCGACACGGGCCGCCAGCCGCCGCGCGAGAACGCGCCGTTATGGACGCCCGACAAGCTCTTTCGCGTATTCCCGAATCTCGGCGAAATGCGCGAGCGCCGCGCGAGCCGCATGAGTGGCGGCGAGCAGCAGATGCTCACCGTATCGCGCACATTGATGGGCAATCCGCGCCTCGTGCTGCTCGACGAGCCATCGGAAGGTGTTGCGCCCGTGATCGTCGAACAGATGGCCGATATGATTCTCGAACTGAAGCGCGAAGGACTCGCGATTCTTCTGTCGGAACAGAACCTGCACTTCGCGGAACTCGTCAGCGACCGCGTGTATGTGCTGGAGAAAGGCCAGATACGCCATGAAGGCGCGATGAACGCATTCGCACGCGACGATGCCGCGCGCCGCGAGTTCCTTGGCGTATGAACGAAACGAATCCAAACAGAGAGGACAAAACCCGATGACGCCACCGCGCTTTACCATCGCCGCCATTGCGGCGAGTCTCGCATTCGCCGCGCACGCCGATACCATCAAGATCGGCGAGATCAATAGCTATAAGGCACAACCTGCATTTCTTCTGCCGTACAAGAACGGCTGGAATCTCGCGCTCGACGAGATCAACGCGGCGGGCGGCATCGATGGCAACAAGCTCGAAGTCGTCTCCCGCGACGACAACGGCAATCCCGGCGATACCGTTCGCGTCGCGCAGGAACTCGTCGCGCGCGAGCAGGTGAAGCTGTTGTTCGGCGGTTATCTGTCGAACACGGGCCTGGCGCTTGCGGACTATGCGAAGCAAAGGCGCATCTTCTTCCTCGCGGCCGAGCCGCTCACCGACAAGATAGTCTGGCAGGACGGCAACAAGTACACGTATCGTCTGCGCCCATCGACGTACATGCAGGTCGCGATGCTCGTGCCCGAGGCCGCGAAGCTCAAAAAGAAGCGCTGGGCGCTCGTCTATCCGAACTACGAATACGGCCAGTCGGCGGTGGCCACGTTCAAGCGCTTGCTGAAGGCGGCGCAACCGGATGTCGAATTCGTCGCGGAGCAGGCGACGCCGCTCGGCAACGTCGATGCGGGCGCGGTGACGCAGGCGCTCGCCGATGCGAAGCCCGACGCCATCTTCAACGTGCTGTTCAGCGCGGACCTCGGCAAGTTCGTGCGCGAGGGCAACACGCGAGGACTCTTCAAGGATCGCGCGGTCGTGTCGCTTCTGACGGGCGAGCCGGATTATCTCGATCCGCTCGGCAAGGAAGCGCCGGTTGGCTGGATCGTCACGGGTTATCCGTGGTATTCGATCGATACGCCGGCGAACAGGAAATTCGTCGCCGCTTATGAGGCCAAGTATCACGACTATCCGCGCCTGGGCTCGGTGGTCGGTTATACGGCGATGATGTCGATCGCCAATGGCCTGAAGAAAGCCGGCTCACCCGACGCCGACAAGCTCGCCGCCGCATTCAAGGGCTTGCCCGTCGATACGCCGTTCGGCCCGATCATCTACCGCAAGCAGGACAACCAATCGACGATGGGCGCCTATGTCGGCGTGACGGGCCAGAAGGACGGCAAGGGCGTGATGACATCGTTCCGTTATGTCGATGGCGCGAGCGTGCAGCCATCGGATGAAGAAGTGAAGAAGCTGCGTCCGGCGGAATGACGCGTCACGCTTTGGGGAAGGGCTTGCTGACGAACTTCGAACCGGCAAGCCCGAAGCGCCAGGGCACGTCGATCGCCTTGGTGATGCCGATGCGCGGCCCGTGAACGATAGGGAAGTCTTCCTCGGGCGGCTCGATATGAAACGGCGCTTCGAGCAGCGACATGCCGTTGTTTCTGTGCGTGATGCCGAGCGCCTGGGCGGCGCGGCCCGGTCCGGAGCATAGGAGTCTGATCGGCTCCAGTCCACGACGCTCGCGCATTACGTCGATGCCGACGAGCGGTTCGATCGCGCGAATCAGCACACCGGCGCCGTGGCCGGCTTCGCGGCACACGAAGTTCAGGCACCAGTGAATGCCGTAGGAACGGTAGACATAGGCGTAGGCGGGCGGCCCGAACATGACCGCGTTGCGCGGCGTTGGTCCGGAGAAGCTATGCGAGGCGGGGTCCACGCGGTCATAGGCCTCCGTTTCGACGATACGGCCGCCGACACCGTCGACGGTCACGATCGCGCCGATGAGGCGTTGCGCGACGATCTCGGACGAGGCTCTGAAGTCGATGGGTTTGGGCTTCTTGTTCACAAGCGGTATTTTAGCTGCGGGTGAGGGTGGATTTGTTTTGTTGCCGGATCCCGTAATCGCGGTGGTCTATTAGCACTGCCCCTCCCCGGGGCGGGGGTCACTTTCTTTGCTGCTGCAAAGAAAGTAACCAAAGAAAGCAGCTTCTCACCGCCCGCGGTCACACGCAGTTTAGCCATGCTTGCCAGCCGCCGGTGGCCCTCGCCTAAGTGTCGCCCTCGAAGGCCCAGTCGGGCTTGGCTCGCGCACGGTCTGACACATCGCACCACAGAACAAACTGGTTCAGCACCAGATAGCTCCGGCCCGCTTCGCGGCCGATGGGTCAATCGGGTTTGCGCGTGCTTCTTCCTCGATGGTTTCCCTCGCATACCCCACGGCAGCGCGTAGCGCTGTGCCGGAGCTATTTGGTGCTGAACCAGCGCGCCAAACCATTTGGGGCGGCAGACCGTGCGCGATCCAAGCCCCGCGAGACCTACGAGGGCACTCGCTACAGCCGGGCCATTAGGCCAATCGCCTGTGCCGCGGCCGGTGTGAAGTGCTTAGGCTGGGGAAAGCTGCTTTCTTTGGTTACTTTCTTTGCAGCAGCAAAGAAAGTGACTGCCGCCCCGCACAGGGGCAGTGCAAATAGACCGACACGAAACCGGGATCCGGCGAAAAGAAAACCCCCCAAGCGCCAGCGTGTCACTTCGTAAGCCGCAACACCCCCAAATTACCAGCGATCTGCTGAAAGATATTATCGAGCGTGGTGTTATCGGGCGCGTGATAATAGTTCCCCGGACTCGCGCAGTTCTGCATCGTGGTCTGCGCAGTCGAGCTCGATGCGGATGCGCCGAACGTGATCGAATAGATCGTGATGCCCGCCGCCTTGATCGCCGAGCAGATCGCCAACTGGTAGGTGTTGGCATCGTCCGGGTAGCCCGCATTGTTGCCGCTCGAAGTGTCGATGGGACTGCCGCCATGCAGCTCCGACGAGTCCGTGAGCCCGTCCGTCATCTTGTTGCCATTGGCCCGGATCACCGTCGGCGCCGACAGGCTGTTGTTCCCCACGCCCGACAGGCCGTTGAAATACAGCGTGTTGGGAATGGAGCCCGCCGCGCCGATCTGATTCAGGCCATCGGTGAGGACGATCATCACGCGTTGCAGGTTCTGCACGGAGCCATCGGTGGGCTTGGGCAGGCTCGGGTCGGTTGAAGTCCAGCCGTTCTTCGTGCCCGCGAGGTTCTGCGACCACGTCGGCTCCAGCATGCGCCAGCCCCACAGGAGCCCGACCGGAATGATCGTCGAGCCCGATGGCGTCATCTTGTTGACGGCCGTGGTGAGCGTGGTGGCGTTCTGCGAGAGGAAGGTCATCGAAGTGGCGAGGCAGCCCGAATTCTGCGTCAGGTTCTGCCCCGTCGTGTTGGTCTCGTCGAACTGGGTGCCGATGCCCGTGCCCGTGCCGCCGCTCGGGCTATTGCACTTGTTCGCCGAGCCCGACGAGCCGATAGTGAACGGCACGTTCGACACGGTCGACGACGAACTGCCCGACGTATTGCACGAGTTATACCGGCTCGACGAGCTATACGTGACCACCTTCAGCTTGCTCGGCGGCACGTTGTAGTAGTAGCGCTGGAACTTGCGCGGGTCGCCCGGCGAGTAGGCTTCGGGCGAGAGATTGTTGTTGGTGCGCGGCTCGATCACGCAGCCGCTCCACGCGCCCGTCGTCACGTTGCTGGTGTTGTAGGTCGGCAGCGTCGCGCTGAGCCAGCTTCCGCCGGATGGCAGGGCGCCCGTCGTGTTGACGGTGCTCGCGAACGGCACCAGCCCGATGAAGTTCTTGCTCGTGGAGGTGCTTCCGCTCGGCAGCAGATCGCCGATCAGGGAATTGGCCGCGGCCTGCAGGCCGCTCATCTTGGTCGGACCGGACACGCCGTTCGCGGGGTCTTTCATCGAACCCGTATTGTCGAGCACCATCACGAGTTCGAGCGTGCTCTGCGGCAGCCGCAGGGCGGTGTTGTTCGCCGATACCGTCGACGTATCCGGCGATGTCCCGCCGCCGCCAGAGCCCGTGCCGGAGCCGCTACCCGATGTGTTGCTGAAAACCTTCGGCGCGAGCAGGGGCAGCGATCCCGACGCCGACAGATGAATGGTCTGCCCGGTGGCGGGTGCGCCCGATACGCTCGCGCTGAAGCTCGCGTCAGGCATGGCGAAGCCCAGCACGCCGGAAGGACTGTTGGCGTCGTAGTACGCGCGCGCGTCCTTCTGCCAGTTCGCGAGGCTGGTGCCGGTCGGCGTGTTGCCGTAGCGCTGGAGATCGACGCCCGCCGACAAAGTGGCGGCATCGAGCGCCATCTGCATGCGGCCCTGCGTCATCACATAGTCGATCGAGTCGAGCGACACGCACATGGACCCGATCATGATGCTCGCGCACATCGCGAACATCATCGCGACGCTGCCCTCTGCGCTTTTCGGCAGCCGGCTGCATGAGCGGAGCGTCGACGAAATCGTCATGAATCTGAACCCTTTCCGTTTGATTTCCATGTGGGCGTCCGTGATCCCGCGAGCGTCAGTAGAACGCTCTCGGCGCACGCGGCCGCACATACACGCGGCGGTACACGGTCTGCTGACCCGGCAGCCCCGAGATCAAATTGGAGGTCATGGTGAACGGGTTGTACGACAAAAATACTTCCACGATGATCGCCGAATCCCCCGTGCGAAAAGGCCACGAAGCAGGCAACGGACTCGTGCTCGAAATCTTCGACGCCATGCCGGTACTCTTGCTGTTGGTCCATGAAGTCGGAGACGCCGTCCAGCGAATCTTCGGCGTGACCGCCGTCATGGAGTTATCCATGTCCTTGCATTTGCTGCTCGAATCCGGATCGCACAGGAAGGTCACGTACACCATGCCGTTCGCCTGCAACTGATACGGTGCGGCGAGCAGCGCGGCGTCCCGCCACAGCGACGCATAGCTGTTCGCATCGGTGGTGTCGTTGTTGTCGGCGATGATCGAGGTCATCTGACCGATGGTATTGGCGAGCGTGAAGGCCGTGCGATCGACGGCGCTGACCGCGCGCATGTACATGTAGACCTCGGTGAAGCCGAGCAGCACGATCATCATCATCGGCACGATGAGGACGAACTCGATGGACACGCTGCCGCGATCCGAGCGCAGCATGCGGTTGAGCTTTCGGCAGATCGATCGCACCGTTTCGCTGTTCGTCATCATTTTTCGTTCTGCACGATGAAATTGCGCTCGAAGGTCAGCTCATTGACGCCGAACAGCTTCGGGATGCCGGTGATGCCGGGCATCTTGAGCTGGATGTTGTAGGCGACGACATCGCCGTATCCGCCCATGTCTTGTGTCGGCGTGTAGGTTGAACTGGCGACATTGCCGTAGCCATAGTTGCCGTAGTTCAGTTCGGTGACCGTGATGGTCCCGCTGACGTTCTTCCATCCGCCGAGGATCGACTGGACGATCGTCTGCGCCTCCTGCACCCGGCTGCCCGTGCTCGGCGCGGTCGTCGTCAGGCCCACGCGCGACGCCGCCTGCGCGGCGGCCTGCACCGATGCATCGGCGATCATCTCCAGCGCGATCTCGACCGTGCCGAGGAAGAGGATGATCGCGAAGACCGCGACGAACGCGAATTCGATCGACGCGATGCCGCACTCGTCGCGCAGGATTCGCGTGGCGACGGCTGGCAGTCGGAGGCGGCGCGCGGAGGCTTTCATTTGAGGCGCGTCGTCTGCACCAAGGCGGTCGGAATCGCGGACGGCGCAGCGGGCTGCGCGGACGAAACGGTCGCTGCCGGTGTCGCGCGCCGGGACATCAGCTCGCGCTGAATGTCGTAGTAACGGAGATTGTCTTCGACCGATGCCTTCGGCAGATCGCGCGACAGGATTTCGGCGGCCGCCTCGCGGTTGCCGAGCAGTCCGTAGGCGAGGGCGAGATCCTGGCGCGCCTGCGGCGGCGCGGCGGGAAAGCGCGTCACGTCGAGCAGCACGTTCGCGCCTTCGCGCGGATCGCCGGAGAGCGTCAGCGACAATCCGAGATTCACGGAGAGCAGCGGATCGCCGACATTCTTCCTGAGCGCCTGGCGCAGCACGGCCTGCGCGCCCTTGTGATCGCCGTTCATGTCGAGCGCCGCGCCGAGCCCGGCCGAGGCGAGCGGCTCGTCGGGCGTCAATGCGAGCAAACGCCGGTAGGTCACGATGGCGTCGTCGAAGCGGCGCTGGCGCATCGCGACGCGCGCGAGTCCGATGAGCGGTGCGGTCGCGCTCGCGTCGGTCTTGCTGGCGCGCGCGTAGTAGACGCCCGCGCGCGTGAAGTCGCCGACGGCGTAGAGCGTGTTGCCGAGTCCCGTCAGGCCCGCGACCGAATGCGGGTCGGCCTGCACGGCTTTTTCGTAGAGCGAGGTGGCGAGTTCGACATTGCCCGAGTCGAGCGCCGTGTCGGCGATGCGCAGCTCGCTCATCGTGCTGGGCGCGGAATTGCGCATGACAGGGCGGCTGTCGACGCTCTGGCGGGTGGTCGTCGTGCATGCGCCGAGTGCGACCACGAGCGTCGCACAACAGGCCGCGAGGCCGAGACGGCGCATGCCGGGAAGTGGGATCTGTGTGGTCTTCATTTTTTTGCAAAGACGCTGATGAGTTGGATGACGGCCGGCCCGGCGGCGATCAGCATCACCGCGGGAAGAATGAAAAGCATCATCGGCACCGCCATCTTGGGTGCGAGCTTGGCCGCCTTTTCTTCGAGCGACACGATGTGCGCAAGCCGTTCGGTATGCGACAGCGTGCGCAGCGCCTGCGTGATCGGCGTGCCGTAGCGCATCGATTGCGTGAGCGTGGCGATCAGCGCGCGGATCGACGGCAGGTCGATGCGATCGGCGAGCGCCTGTAGCGCGCGCGTGCTGTCGCCGGACAGCTTCAGTTCGTCGGCGGTCAGCGAGAACTCGCCGGAAAGCGGCGGGCAGATGGTCTTCAGTTCGTCGGCCACGCGCCGGATCGACACGCCGAGGCTGTTGCCCGCGTTCGTGCAGATGACGAGCAGATCGAGCGCATCGGGCAGGCACGACGCCATGGCCTTGCGTCGCCGCGCCGCGAAGAAGGCGAGCACGTATTCCGGCAGGATCATGCCGACCACGAAGACCAGCAGCATCATGGCGCCGCGCACCGCCGGGTAGCCGCCGACCATGGGAATGTGCGAGCCGAGCATCACCGCGAACGCGGCGCAGATGAGGCCGACGACGAACTTGATCGCGAGCAGCACGGATACCGCCGACTGGCTGCGATAACCGCTGCGGACCATCTGTGTGCGCAGCTTCGCGCGGTATTTGGCATCGAAGAGCGGCAACCGGTCGCCCAGGCGCGCGAGACGGTGCGTGAAGCGCGCCATGGAGCCTTCGTCGTCGTCTTCTTCGGCGAGCGCGCTTTCATTGCGCTGCACGACGGCGGCCTGCCGGGTGCGCTCGGCGATGCGTCCGCGGACCCCGCCGTGTTTGGTCGCCCACCAGATGAAGATCGCGACGACGAGCGCAAGCAGCATCAGCAGGTTGATGAGTGTTTCGATGTTGTCCTGACTCATCGCGCGGTATCCAGTTTCGACATCTTGTGAACGATGAACAGTCCCATCGAGAGCGAAATCGCGGCGCAGGTCAGCACTTTCTGGCCGCCCGACGTGTTGAACAGCACCATCAGATACGCGCGGTTGAGCATGAACATGCTGCCCAGAATGAAGAAGGGCACCGACGCGAGAATCTTGGTCGTGATGCGCGCCTCGCCCGTGAGCGCCTTGGTTTTCTGACGGATCTCGCGGCGCCTGCGCACGATGCCCGCGAGATTTTCCAGCGTCTCGCCGAGCTGCCCGCCGGTCTCGCGCTGCAGCAGCAGGCACACGCAGAAGAAGGAGAAATCCGCGATGCCGATGCGCGTGACCGCGGTGGCGAGCACCTCTTCCAGATCGAGACCCACCTTGAGTCCGTCGCCCATCAACTGGAATTCGCTCTTGAGCGGCTCGGCGCATTCGGCTGACGCGACGCCCATCACGTGCGTCACCGGGACGCCTGCGCGCACGGCGCGCACGATCAGGTCGATGAGATCGGGAAAGCCATCCAGAAAGCGGCGCTTGAAACGTTCGACGAGAAACCGGTACGCCTGCATGGCGCCGAGCACCGGCAGGCCGACGAGGAGCGCCGGCGTCGCGAACGCGGGCAGCGGCAGCAGCTTCGACATCGCGAGCGCGAGGACTTCGGCGAGCACCGCCGTGATGATCACCGCGCGCAATCCGCTTGCGCCGGCCACCGTCTTGAGGCGGGCGATCTTCGGGGCGAACCAGCGGCTGAAGATGTTGTCGTTGCGGCTGAAGGTGAAGAGGTCGGAGTCTTCATGGCGCGTCTCGCGCCCAACCGAACCGGCCGCGGGAAAGGCGGCCTGCACGCGCGCCTGGATGCGCGCGTCGGGGCGCTGGCGGCGCATGTCCTGCACCACGAGCAGCATGACGCCGAGCAGCAGGGCGACTGCGAAGGTGCCGAATGTGATGAGGTCGACGTTGCTCATGGCCGCATCGCCTCCAGCAGCGCGTCTTCGAGACCGTAATACGCGGCGCGCGCGGCGAAGGCCGGCCGCACGGCGCCTGTCTCGAACACGCCTTTCACTTCCTCGCTGTAGGCGCTCGCATCGTAGCGGAACGTGAACAGATCCTGCGTGATGATGACTTCGCCTTCCATGCCCACCAGTTCGGTGATGCGCGTGACGCGCCGCATGCCGTCGCGCATGCGCTCGATCTGCACGATCATGTGCACCGCGCTCGCGATCTGCCGGCGGATCGACAGGAGCGGCAGATTGCCGTTCGCCATCATCACCATCGACTCCAGACGCGTGATGCCGTCGCGCGGCGTGTTCGCGTGGATCGTGGTCATCGAGCCGTCGTGGCCCGTGTTCATCGCCTGCAGCACGTCGAAGGCTTCGGAGCCGCGCGTTTCGCCGAGAATGATGCGGTCCGGGCGCATCCGCAGCGCGTTGCGCACGAGATCGCGCTGCGTGACGGCGCCGAGCCCTTCGGCATTCTCGGGGCGCGTTTCCAGGCTGACGACGTGCGGCTGCACGAGCTGCAACTCGGCCGCATCCTCGATCGTCACGGTGCGCTCGCCGTGCCCGATGAAGTGCGACAGCGCATTGAGCAGCGTCGTCTTGCCCGAGCCCGTGCCGCCCGAGACGATCACGTTCAGCCGGCACGTGCTCGCGAGCTTGAGCACGGTGGCCATCGCGCCCGACATGTTGCCCTGCTGCGACATGCGATGCAGCGTGATGTTGCGCTTCGAAAATTTACGAATCGAGATCGATGCGCCGTGAATCGCGAGCGGCGGCAGCACGACGTTCACGCGGCTGCCGTCGGCGAGACGCGCATCGACCATCGGACTGCTTTCGTCGACCCGCCGCCCGACGCCCGCCGCGATACGCTGCGCGACGTTGGTCACATGCGTGTTGTCGCGGAACTTGCAGTTGGTGAGTTCGAGCCGGCCGTGGCGCTCGACCCATACCTGGTCGGGTCCGTTGACGAGCACGTCGGTGATGGTGTCGTCGGCGAGCAGCGGTTCGATCGGACCGAGCCCGAACATATCGTTCAGCAACTCGCCGACGATCTGCCCCTGCTCCGCGAGCGTGATGTTCAGCCGCTCGCGCTCCGCCACGTCGAGCACGAGCTGCTCGACGCCCGGCTTCATCTGCTCGCGTGTCTTGCCGACGGCGGCCGAGGCGTTCATCGCCGCGAACACGCCGTTGCGGATCACCCGGAAGAGGTCCGAGCGCACCAGCACTTCACCGCCTTCCGACGCGTGCGGGCGCGCGAGCGGGGCGACCGGAGGCGGCGCCTCGGCGACCTGCGCGGCTTCGGCGCCGGGCGGCGCGTCCGGATCGGACTCGGGGCGGGGAACCTGCTTCTGTCCGAACATCAGCCTCTCCTGAGCCGGAGCTTCTGGAAGAACGAGCGCTCGGCGTTCATCTGCTGGCCGGTGAGGTCACCGCCAATGCGCGTGATCATCTGATTGAAGCCGTTCGCCCCTTTTTCCCGGGGCGCTTCGCCGAGGTTCTCGGCGGTCGCGAGCGACTTCGCCTCGAACGGAATTTCGTACAGCACGTTGCGGCCGATCGCCGTCATGAAGTCGTTCGCCTGCACCTTGCCGCTCGTCACGGCGTTCGGGTTGTTCAACAGCAGCGAGGTCGGCGGATTGTTGTCGCGGTCCTCGATATGGCGCAGGAGGCGGATCGTCTCGCGCGTCGAATGCACCGAGCGGTCCGCGACCACATAGACGCGCGCGGCGTGATCGAAGGCTTCCTGCGCGAGCGGGTCCGTCACCGTGCCGATGTCCAGGATCACGTAGTGGAAGCTGTCGCACAGAAGTTCGAGCACGCGCGGCAAAGCGCCCGGGCCGAATGGACGCGCGGCGCCGTAGTCGTGTTCCGCCGACAGCATGTAGAGCCGGGTGCCCTTGGCGACGAGCGTGCGCTCCACGTATTGCGGATCGAGGCGATGTACGTTCTGCAGCACGTCGATGAGCCCGTTGTTGCTCTGCAGACCGAGCATGGAGTTGGCCGCGCCGCCGTACAGGTTCAGATCGACATAGGCGACGCGCCGGTGCGTGTCTTCCGACAGATGGCGGGCGACGTTGAGCGCGAGCGTGGTCACCCCGACGCCGCCGCGCGAGCCCGTGAACGCAATCGTCTTGCCGGCGCGCGCGAGCATCACCGGGCTCACCTTGCCCTCGGAGACATTGACCGTGCGCTTGAGCAGTTCGACCGTGATCGGCTTGACGAGGTAATCGCGCACGCCGATCTTGAGCAGGCTGCGGAACAGGCCGACGTCGTTGCGCTCGCCGAGCGCCACCACCTGCACCGACGGCTCGCACACTTCGGCGAGGCGGCCGAGGTCGGACAGCGGCATCACCGAGTCCTGCAGATCGACCAGCAGGAAGAGCGGCGAGCGGTCGACGCGGGCGAGATACGCGATCGCGTCGTCGACGTTGCCCACGACGATATGCGCGTGCGGCATCGCCTGTTCGAGCACGAAGCTCTTCACGATCTGCTCGGTCTTGCGATCGGACACGAAGGCGATGAAATCCGCGTTGCGCGTGCCGGACTTGGTCTTCGAGAAGGAGAACTCTGTGCTCATGGCTGGCCTTGTGTGCTTCTGGCTGTAGTGCGTCGCATCACTTGCTGTCGCGCGAGGTCGATTTGTCGAGCGGGATCACGCGGCCGGTCTCGTAACGCCGCACTGCGCTCGCCGCCACCGCCGCGTTCGCCGGCCCGAGCGTCTGCGGATGCACGGCGTCTTCCGGGCGCGCGAGCTGGGCGGCCAGATTCGTATAGGTCGCGCAGCCCCATTGCATGCTCGGGCGGCGGATGCCGGCGTCCGTCAGCAGCGATGGCCGGGCGAGGCTGTCGCAATCGGGCGGCACGGCCGAAGCGCCGTCGTAGCCGATCACCGTTTCGTTCGGCATGTTGCGCGGCGGCTTGAAGCAGCCCGCGGCGGCGACGGCGAACGTGCCGGCGAGAAGAAGCGAAAGCAGTCGTGTGTGTTTCATGACGGGCTCAATAGACGTAGCCGGCCGCGCCGACGAGACGCGGTTGTCCGGCCTGTGCCGGCGCTCCGCCGTTCTGGCGCCGGAAGCTGTATTCGACATCGCTCGACGGCGAGATCAGCGAATCGAGCGGCGTGCGCAGTTTCGACGGATCGGTCGGCTCGACGAGATACGGCGTGACCATGATCACGAGCTCGGTCTTGTTGTTCTGGTAGTTCGTCGACGAGAACAGCTTGCCCAGTACGGGAATCGAGCCCAGGCCCGGCACCTGTGAAACGACGTCGCTGGTATTGCTCTGCAGCAGCCCGCCGATCGCGAAGCTCTGGCCGCTCGCAAGCTCGACGGTCGTGTCCGCGCGGCGAACCGAAAGTCCCGGCACGGTAACGCCGCCGGTGGTCACGCTCGCAGTCGTGTCGATCTGGCTGACTTCCGGGCGCACCTTCAGGCTGATGCGCCGGTCCGTGAGCACGGTCGGCGTGAAATCGAGCTTGACGCCGAACTGCTTGAACTCGACCGTGATCGCGCCGTTGGTCTGCGAGACGGGAATCGGGAACTCGCCGCCCGCGAGAAAGCTCGCCGTCTGGCCCGACAGCGCGACGAGATTCGGCTCCGCGAGCACCGTCAGCAGGCCTTCCTGATTCAGCGCGTCGACGAGCGCGCGGATGTCCACGTTGTTCGTCTTGAAGGCGCCGAGAATCGAGTAGGCGTTGTTGGTCGGCAGATTGACCGGATAGCTCACGGCGCCGTTGGCGCCGGTGATCGGCTGGCTCAGGTTGTAGATCGGACGGCCGCTGAAGATGCCGCCATAGAAGTTGCCGACCGCGTTGCCCATCGCCTGCCAGTTGATGCCGAGCTGCTGCGTGATGTTGCGATCCACTTCGGTGATGCGCACGCGCAACTGCACCTGCAGCGGGCGGTCGATCGTCATGCGGTTGACGAGCACTTCCTTCTCGGCGAGAAAGGGCGTCACCGCCTGAACGATGGCGTCGGCATCCGCCGAGTTCGACGCCTGCCCGCTCAGCATCAGCGAACCCTGTCCCGTCGCGACCTGCACGTTCGTGTTCGGAAAGCGCGCGGCGAGCATGGCGCGCAAGGTGATCATGTCGCGCGAGACGACGATCGTGCGCTGCACGAGCGGCCGGTTGTTGGCGCCGAGCACGTAGAGCGTCGTCGTGCCGGTTTTCTTGCCGAGCACGAAAACGGCCTTGGGCGAGGGCACATGCACGTCGGCAACGGCGGGATCGGCGACGAAGACCGACACGACGTTTTCATTCAGTTGCAACATCGTGCCCTTGCCCGCGTCGAGTACGAGCGCGCCTTGCGCGCTGGCCGGCGCCATCGCGTCCGTCATGCCGGGACGCGCGACGTTCGCGGCACGCACGGGCGAGGGCGCGCCCGCATTGGGCGGCATCTTCGCTGGCTGCGCGCCATGCGCGGCGGCGCACGCGAGCAGCGCCGCGCATGCCAGAACCGGGGCGCCTGGCGCTCTATCCGCACGACCCGTCATGCGACTCGAACTGAACTGCGTTTTCATGAATGTGAATCCTGGCGATGGCACGCTTTCGAACGGGGGCACGGTGTCAACGCTCCGCGGGCACGGAGGGCAGCGGCGGGACGCCCTGGCCCGAACCGCCCGCCTGGGCAACGCTCGACGTATCCGACTTCTCGGAGCCGCGGTAGATGGTCACGGTGCGCGGCATGGCCGGCGCGGCGCTCGGTGCGCCCGACTGAACGGGGCGCGTGCGCGGCAGATCGCGCACGGCGCGGGAGATGTCGCCGGCCCAGATGGGCTTGCGCTCGGGCGCCGACGCCCCCGCGGGCGCCGCCGGGTCGCGGCTGACCGTCGCGAAGCTGCGCAGCGCGAGCGACAGGCTGCCGAGCCGCGCAGCGACCGCGACGACTTCGCCCATGCGCGGCGTGACTTCGAGCGTCACGGTGCGGGCGCGGGCCACGGCGACGTCGTTGTCGCCATCGTTTTTCGGCCGCTTGATTTCCGAGCCGACGGCGAGCACGCGCACATGCTCGACCACCGTTTCGCTCGATACCGCGAGATCCGGCGATTCGGTGCGCCGGTCCATTTGCTGGGTGAGCAGCAGGTCGACATAGTCGCCCGGCTGGATCAGGCCTGCGTTGCCGGACACATCGTCGACGGCGACCGAGACCGCGCGCATGTCGGGCTTGAGCGTCGCGGCGAGAAAGCCCGGGGCGCTCGGCAGAAAGACATCGTCGGACACGAGGACGGCGCCGGCCGCGACCGGATGGCGCAGCAGCGCGCCCTTCAGGTCGGGCGCGCTCGCGACGCCCGCGACGATGGCGTTGGCGGGCATCTCCGTCTTGGGGATCGCCTTCCAGGCGAGATCCTCGTCGCGCAGCAACAGGCCTTGCGGCAGATTGGCGGCGCTGACCAGCACCTTCTCGCTCGTCACGGCGGGCTTAGCGGTGTGAGAAGCGCTCGCAAGGACGACGCGCACGATCAGCGCAATCAGAAGTGCGCCGACCAGCAGCACGGCGAATTTGATGATGTTGGACATGGAGACGTCGTCCTATTGCGTCGAGATGAGGTGCAGCAGGGCAGGCAGCACGATGACGAAACCGCCGCCGAAGGCGAGCGCCACGCCGTACGGAACGCCGCGCGCCGCGGAGAACATCGCGAGCGCGCGCAGCGGCACGAAGCGCTGAGAGGGATTCATGTTGCGGGTAGCGAGACTCACGAGCGACACCACGGTCCCGATCACCGAGACGAGCGTCAGCGTGGCGAGCGAAAGGCCGAATCCCACCCACAGAAAGATGACGGAAGCGAGCTTGGCGTCGCCGCCGCCGAGCATGCGCACGGCGAACAGGACGGCGCAGGCCAGGAACACGACGACCGCAAGCAGCAGATGCGAGATGACATCGTCGAGCGGCATGCCGGCGATGAGCGCATCGACGAAAAAGAGTGCGCCGATCGTGAGGACGATGCTCGTCGGCAGACGTCGGGTGCGAACGTCGGTGATCGCGAGCCAGAGCAAGGCGCCCAGCACGACAAGACGAATGACGAGAGACAGTACGGTCACGATGGGCTCGAATCGGGTTGGGTCAGATCGAGGTCCGGGCGTGTGAAGGCCCGGACCTGGGGCGCGACTGCTTAGTTGCCCGCGGCGGCCTTCACTTTGTCGGTCAGATTCGAAAAGATGCCCGTCATGTTGGTGCTGAAAGCGGAGCCGACCGCCACGAGCGCGACCACGACGATGCCCGCGAGAATCGCGTATTCCATGGCGCTGACGCCACGTTCGTCGCGCACGAAGGCTTTCAGAAGTTTTTGCATGTTGCTTCCTTGATGGGTGAGAGTTGGGTTTGCAGTGCCAGCGGGAAGTGCTTACCGATTTGGATCACATCCACGGCCGCCCAGGCCAAACGCAAGAACACAAGGGCCAAACAGGCCTCGAATTGAATCGACCCGGGTGGTATGGATAAGCGCGTTAACGGCAACGCCTTGACGGGCTTTAACCGATTTGAGAAATAATCGCGAGGTCGAAGGGGTTCGCCGAAAGTGCCGTCTCTCGGATGTGTATGCGTTTGCCCGGCATGCCAGATAAGAAGGCAAACGTTTGCAGGTGAGGATGCGGGCACGCACGTTGCTCGCCCGCCAGGGGCAAGTCCACTTCATACGGAGGTCCGACATGCCCGAACAGAAAACCCTCGAGCGCGCATCGAAAGCGAAGCGCGCAGGCAAGTCCCCGAGCACGCAGGCGGGTGCGTTCGTGAAGGAGCAGATCGATCACATTCGCGAAGGCAAGCACGGCGCGAAGTCGGCGAAGCAGGCCATTGCGATCGGGCTGTCCGAAGCGCGCCGCTCAGGCGTGAAGATGAAGGCGCCCAAGAAGGGCACGACGTCCGAGGCCACGCGCAGGAAGGCCGCGCAGGACACGAAGGCTTCGCATCGCACGAAGAAGAGCCCGAGCACCGAATCGAAGGCGAAGCGCTCGGCCGCGTCGACACGCGCGCTCAAGCGCGAAAGCACCAAGGCCGCTTCGCCCAAGGCGCTGTCGCGTCAGTCGCATGCGGCTTCGAGCAGGCGCTCGGCGGCGGATCGGTCAGCCGCCGCGAAGAAGGGCTGGGCGACGCGCCGCGCCAACGCAGCGAAGGGTTCGCGCACGCGTCACGCGTCGCGCTGAGCCGGGAGCATCCGCGCGAACGAGACGGCCATCGTCGCGAGTTCCTGCGCCGCGGGTGTGAGCGGCACGCCCGCGCGCCGCACCAGACACACCGGCGTCCTCGCGGCGCGCTCGGCGATCGGCACGATCTCGACGTGCTCGCGGAAGAACGGATGTCCGGCGAGGCTCGCGGGTTCGAGCCCGAGATAATCGCTCGATGCAATGCAGTGCAGCGTGTCGAACACGGCTTCCGTCGTTGCGGCGATACGTGGCGGTCCGAGCTTCGCCTGCTCGAAAAGCGCCGACAGCTTGTTGCCAAGCGCACCGCCGCCGCGCTGCCGCGTGCTGACCCACTCGGCGTCCTGCAAGTCGCGAAGTGCGTGCGAACGCCCGAGCGGATGACCGCGCCGCGCGATCACCGCGACTTCGGTATCGAAAAGCGGCGCGGTGTCCATGTCGTGGATATCGGCGTCGGGCGCGATCAGCGCGAGCGCGAAATCGAGGCTGCCGTCGCGAACCCACGACGTCAACATGCGTGAGGTCGCGCTCGTCAGATGCACGTCGATGAGCGGACAGCGCTCGCGATAGCTTTCGAGCAATGCGGGGAAGAGGCGCATCGTCGCTTCGGCGGCAAGCCCGAGCGCGACCCGCCCCGTCAGCTCGCCGCGCAGCTGGCGCATCTCGTCTTCGGTCTTTCTGCACTCGCCGAGAATCAGATCGGCGCGCAGGCGCAAGCGCTCGCCGACCGGCGTCAGGCGCGCGCCGCGCACATCGCGCTCGAACAGCGGCCCTCCCGCCAGTGTTTCGAGCTTCTGCAACTGCTGCGTGATGCCGCTTTGCGCGACATCGAGCCGCCGCGCGGCCGCGCGCACGCTGCCCGCGTCGGCGACGGCCACGAACATGCGCAACTGCGTCAGAGTCAAATCCACGCTCGGCGTCTCCGTCGGGTGATCTCGAAAAGTGATCATGATAAGCAAAACGCCTCTTTTTGCGAGCGTTTTGCGCCTTTACCATCGGTGGCAACCATACGGAGACACCGCGTTCATGTTCAGACTCAGCTCACTTTTCCTGGCCGCGGCGCTCGTCGCGGCCGCACCGGTTCACGCGAAAGACGCCGACGCCCTGCGGCTCGGCATCGATCCCGGCTATCCGCCGATGGACGTGAAGACGCCCGATGGCCACGTCGCGGGTTTCGACGTCGATCTCGGCGATGAAATCTGCCGCCGCATCGCGATGCGCTGCCAGTGGGTCGAGCTCGAATTCTCGGGGATGATTCCCGCGCTGCAGGCACGCAAGATCGACGGAATCATGTCGTCGATGGCGATCACCGACAAGCGCATGAAGCAGATCGCGTTTTCCACCAAGCTCTTTCAGTTTCGCTCGCGCCTGATCGCGAAGCAGGGCACGCCGCTCACCGCGAGCGCGCAGGGCTTGCGCGGCAAGCGCGTCGGCGTGCAGAGCGGCAGCCAGTTCGAAACCTACGCGCTGAAGAACTGGCAGCCGGGCGGCGTCGAGGTGGTGTCGTATCAGAGCATGGAAGGCGTGCTCAACGACCTGACCGCGGGGCGTATCGACGCCGCGCTGCTCGGCTCGGTGGAAGCGGAGCACGGCTTCCTGAAGACGCCGCACGGCGCGGGCTTCGCGTTCGTCGGCGAGCCGCTTTCGATGGGCGATCACGGCGTCGGCATGGGCCTGCGCCAGGACGACACCGCGCTCAAGGCGAAGATCGACAAGGCCGTGAACGACATGCGCGCCGACGGCACGTATCAGAAGATCGCGCGCAAGTATTTCGACTTCGACGTGTACGGCGACTAAGGATTCTTCGATGCAAACGAAACGCCATTCACTCGTCTCGACGACGCTCGGCACGTCGCGCGAACTCGTCAGCTTTCATTTCGGCGACGCCGGGCGCGACGGCGAGACCGTCTACATACAGGCTTCGCTGCATGCCGACGAAACGCCTGCGATGCTCACCGCATGGACGCTCAAGAAGCGGCTCGCCGCGCTCGACGCCGAAGGCCGCGTGCGCGGCGAGATCGTGCTCGTGCCGGTGGCGAATCCGATCGGCCTGTCGCAGCACGTACTCGGGCAGTTTCTCGGGCGCTTCGAAGCGAACAGCGGCCACAACTTCAACCGCAACTTTCCGATGCCGTCCGCTGCCGCGCTGATCGAGCGCGTGGGCGCGCGCTTCTCGTCCGCCGATGCCGCGCACAACGCGCGCCTTCTGCGCGGCGCGCTCGTCGAAATGCTCGGCGAGATGAACGCGAAGAACGAGTTCGAATCGCTGCGGCTTGCGCTGCTCACGCTGGCTTCGCGAGCCGATATCGTGCTCGATCTGCATTGCTCGCTCGAAGCGACGATGCACATCTACACGAGCCCCGCGAGCTGGCCCGCGATCGAGCCGCTCGCGCGCCATCTCGGCGCAAACGGCGTGCTGCTGGCGACGGATTCCGGCGGGCAGTCGTTCGACGAGGTTCATGCGCTGCTTTGGCACGAACTGCGCGAACGCCTCGGCAAGAACACGCCGCTCGGCGCGCCGAATATCGCGGCGACGATCGAGCATCGCGGGCAGCGTGACGTCGATTACGAGACCGCCGCGCATGATGCCGATGCCATCGTCGATTATCTGATCGCGCGCGGCGTGATCGATGGCGACGAGAAGGACGCGCCGCCGCTCGCGCAAGCCGCGACGCCGCTCGCGGGCAGCCAGCAGTTGAGCGCGCCGGTGAGCGGGATCGTCGTGTATCGGGCGAAGGTGGGCGCGATTTTGAAAGCGGGCGATCCGGTGTTCGATATCGTCGATCCGATCACCGATGCGGTGACCACGGTCACCACGAACAACGATGGCGTGTTTTACATGCGTCGCGCGATCCGTTTCGTGTACGCGGGCGCGCCGATGGGACGGGTGACGGGGGAGAAGGCGGTGAGAAGCGGGGTGCTGATCGGGGCGTGAGACGCTTTTAGTCCGGCGAAGTCATGAATTCATACGGCTTCGCCCAGTCGGGTTTCTCCGATCGAAACAGAAGATGAAAGCCGCTGTTGAACGAGGCCGCCTTCAATCCGTACTGCGACGCCAGCAGAGACAACGATGTCGGCGTAAAGAACGAGACATGGCCGTTGCGAGGCATGCAGTACCACCATTTATCGATGCCTTCGGATGCAGTATTGTCGGGTACAAAGAGGGTGCTTACGAGCATGGCGCCATCGTCGTCGAGCAAGGCGGCAAGTGTCTGCATCAATTGACGAGGATCGACGCTGTGCTCGAATACTTCGAACGCGAAAACGACACGGAATTGTTCCTGGAGAACAGACGGATCCGAGCTGCTGTGGAAGGGATCGTAAGAGCGTACGTCATGGAAATCGCGCAGGCGCAGTTGCTGTTCCAACACGCCCGATCCTGAGCCATAGTCCAGAATTTTCATTTTCGCCAACGCGGAAAATTTCTCGGCGATGGTCCGGGCGTTCTCGTCCGGGCGGGCGAAGACGTAATCCGGATCTTGCCTTACGTAGTCGGCGTTATAGATATGTTCGCTGAATTGCGCCGATGTCCAGTCGTCGAGCGCGGAGGTGAAGGTGAAGCCGCAGCGCTCGCATCGATAGTAGTAAATGGGTACGCCCGAGTACGGATCGACTTTCTTTCCCGCAGCGTGGTCGGCGCCGCCGCGTGACAAGTCCACGACTCCGCAAAGCGCACTTGGACCGTCGCAGCACTTGCATCGTGCAGCGGGAGAAACGGAAAACATTCCTTTAACCAAGGGTCGAACTCCGACATAAATTTCGATCATAGCACTTCGTATCACGAACGAAAATTTGAGACACGGGACAGGCCTTTCAACACCGTAGTCCGTTGTCGTTGCGCCCTCGAATCCGGCTCGCGACTCACGTACGCGACTCGCTTTAGAATGGCTTTTTCCTCAAGCAGGAGTCTCGCCATGCTGGACTTCGCACGCCACGCCCGCACGCCGACGCTCGATATCGCCTACGCCGATTCCGGTCCCGCCGATGGTCGCATCGTTCTCCTGATCCACGGTTGGCCCGATGCGGCGCGCGCATGGAACGCGGTCGCCCTGCGGCTCAACGAAGCCGGCTATCGCACCATCGTCCCGGAGTTGCGCGGCGCGGGCGGCACGCGCTTCTTGCGCGATGACACCGTGCGCGACGGCTCGGGCGTCGCGCTTGCGAACGATGCCGTCGATCTCGCCGATGCGCTCGGCATCGCGCAATTCGATGTCGTCGGTCACGACTGGGGCGCGCGCGCCGCGTACACGATCGCCGCGCTGTTTCCGGATCGCGTGCGCCGCATGGCCGCGCTCGCGCTCGCCTATCAGCCGCGTGGCGTCTTCGAATTGCCGGATTTCTCGCAGGCGCGGCGCTTCTGGTACCAATGGTTCATGTCGCTCGATGGCGGCCCGGATGCCGTCGCCGCCGATCCCAAAGGCTTCGCGCGCATCCAGTGGGAAACGTGGTCGCCGCCCGGCTGGTTCGACGAAATCGAATTCACCGCGACCGCACGCGCCTTCGAGAATCCCGACTGGGTGCCGATCACACTGAACGCATACCGACGTCGCTGGCGCGGCGACCAGCCATCCGATCCCGCGCTCGCCGAACTGTATGCGCGGCTCGCGACGATCGAACGCATCGACGTGCCCGCGTTGATGATCCAGGGCGGCGCGGATTCCTGCGACGAACCGGCGAGCTCGGAAGGGCAGGACAAGTATTTTCCGGCGGGATACCGGCGCGTGGTCATCGATGGCGCGGGGCATTTTCCGCTGCGCGAGGCGCCGGACGCCGTCGCGGATGCCGTCATCGCGCATCTGAAGTGAAGCGCCGATCAGGCGAGCGTCTTGCGCACGGAAGCGGACACCCGTGACACGTTTGGCGACGAACACTGTATGCGTGTACAGTACTGTTCGCTATGGCGGCCACGCACTTCCGAACACTCGTGCAACCTCGCCCAAGGCTTTCAGAGAGCCGCCTAACCTATTGAACCGGTTGAAAAATTGGCATCGAACAACGCAATCCGCATTCGCGGCGCACGTCAGCACAACCTCAAGAATCTCGATCTCGACCTGCACACCGGCCAGATGACGGTCGTGACCGGGCCATCCGGTTCGGGCAAGTCGAGCCTCGTGTTCGATACGCTCTACGCGGAAGGTCAGCGCCGCTACGTCGAGACTTTCAGCGCGTATGCGCGCCAGTTTCTCGACCGGATGGACCGCCCGCAGGTCGATCGCGTGGACGGCGTGCCGCCCGCCATCGCCATCGACCAGACGAATCCGGTGCGCAGCTCGCGTTCGACAGTCGGCACGATGACCGAGCTGAACGATCACCTGAAGCTGTTCTACGCGCGCGCCGCCGAACTCTTCGACAGGAAGACGTCGCAGCGCGTGCGCCACGACACGCCCGAAACGATCTACGCGGAGCTGCTCGAACGCACGCGCGCCGACGATCCGCGTCTCGCGATCACGTTTCCTGTCGAACTGCCCGATACCGCGAGCGACGAGGAAGTCGCGCAATGGCTATCCGCGAGCGGCTATACGCGCGTGCAGGCCAAGCGCCGCATCCAGACGGAATCCGGCGCGCGGCAGATGCTCGATGTCGTCGCGGATCGCTTTCGCCTGCAGAACACGGAGCGCTCGCGTGCGCTGGAAGCGATCGAAAGCGCGTTGCTGCGCGGCACCGGCCGCGTCGACGTCTACGTGCTGAAGGAGGACGCGGAGCCGGAAATCTGGCGCTTCTCCACCGGTCTGCACAGCCCGGAAAGCGATCTGCGCTACGCGGACCCGCAGCCGGCGCTGTTCTCGTTCAATTCGGCCTACGGCGCGTGCGAAACGTGCCGCGGGTTCGGCCGCGTGATCGGCGTCGATTACGGGCTCGTGATTCCGGACGACAAGAAGACGCTGCGCGAAGGCGCGGTCAAGACGTTGCAGACGCCCGCGTGGAAAGAGAACCAGGACGATCTCGTGAAGTACGGCGCGAAGGCGGGCATCCGGCTCGGCGTGCCCTGGAAGGATCTCACGCAAGAAGAGCGCGACTGGGTCATCAAGGGCTCGCCCGACTGGACCGGCAAGTGGCAGAACCAGTGGTACGGCGTGCAGCGCTTCTTCGACTATCTGGAGTCGAAGGCGTACAAGATGCACATCCGCGTGCTGCTGTCGAAATATCGCAGCTATACGACGTGCCCGGTTTGCGCCGGCGCGCGTTTGAAAACCGAGTCGCTGCTGTGGCGTCTCGGCACGAAGGAGCAGGCCGACGCGGTGTTGCCGCCGTCGAATCGCTTCATGCCGGCAGGCGTCGACTGGACACGCGCGCAACTCGAAGCGCTGCCGGGTCTCACGGTCCACGATCTGATGCTGATGCCGATCGAGCGCATCCGCCGCTTCTTCGATTCGCTGACGCTGCCTTCGACCCTGCTCGACGAAGCGCTCAAGCTGCTGCACGCGGAAGTGCGCACGCGTCTGAAATATCTCTGCGATGTCGGCCTCGGTTATCTGACGCTCGATCGCCAGAGCCGCACGTTGTCCGGCGGCGAAGTGCAGCGCATCAACCTGACGACCGCGCTCGGCACGTCGCTCGTGAACACGCTCTTTGTGCTCGACGAGCCGAGCATCGGCCTGCATCCGCGCGATCTGAACCGCATCGTCGAGGCGATGCACCGGCTGCGCGACGCGGGCAATACGCTCGTCGTCGTGGAGCACGATCCCTCGGTGATGCTCGCGGCGGATCGCCTCATCGACATGGGACCGGGGCCGGGCGAGCGCGGCGGGCAGATCGTCTACGACGGCGCGCCCGACGACATTCAAGGCACCGACACCCTGACCGGCGCGTATCTCGGCGGCCGCAAACATGTCGCGCATGCGTCGAACTGGAACCGGCGCGTCGTGGATGCGAACACGCCGCGTCTCACGCTCGAAGGCGCGAGCGATCACAACCTGCAGGACGTGACGGTCGATATTCCGCTGCAACGTCTCGTCTGCGTGACGGGCGTTTCCGGCTCGGGCAAATCGACATTGATTCAGGACGTGCTCGCGCCCGCGCTGATGCGCCATTTCGGCAAGGCGACGGAAACGCCCGGCGCGTTTCGCGCATTGAAGGGCGCGGAGCATCTGAGCGATGTCGTGTTCGTCGACCAGTCGCCGATCGGGCGCACGGCGCGCTCGAATCCGGCGAGCTATGTCGGCGCGTTCGATGAGATCCGCAAGCTCTACGCGAAGGCGCCGCTCGCGTTGCAGCGCGGTTATAGCGCGAGCATGTTCAGCTTCAACTCGGGCGACGGACGCTGCCCGACATGCGGCGGCTCGGGCTTCGAGCATGTGGAAATGCAGTTCCTGAGCGACGTTTATCTGCGCTGCCCGGATTGCGACGGAAGGCGTTATCGCGCTGAAGTTCTCGAAGTGAAGATCGAGCGCGGCGATCGTCAATTGAGCGTCGCCGATGTGCTCGAACTGACGGTCAGCGAAGCCGTCGCGCTCTTCGCAAACGACAAGGAAGTGCTGCGCGTGCTGCAGCCGATTGTCGATGTGGGCCTCGAATACGTGAAGCTCGGCCAGCCCGTGCCGACGCTTTCAGGCGGCGAGGCGCAGCGTCTGAAGCTCGCGGGTTTCCTGGCCGAAACATCGCAAGCCAAAACCAGCGAAAGCCGCCTTTTCATGTTCGACGAGCCGACCACCGGCCTGCATTTCGACGACATCGCCAAGCTGATGCAGGCGCTGCGCCGACTGCTCGAACGCGGGCATTCGCTGATCGTCATCGAGCATAATCTCGATGTGATTCGCGCGGCCGACTGGATCATCGATCTCGGTCCCGAAGGCGGCGATGGCGGCGGACAGGTCGTGTGCGTCGGCACGCCCGATGACGTGGCCGCTTGCGAGCAGTCGCATACGGGCCGCGCATTGATCGAATACGAGGAAGCGATGGCGCCCGGCGCGGCGGAAAAACGCGCGGGCGTGCCGCTGCAACTCGCGGCGGAAGTCGCGAGCGCGCGGCGCGCATTGCAGGGCGAGGATGTCGTGCGCATCGTCAACGCGCGCGAGCACAATCTGAAGTCGCTCGATGTCGATATCCCGCACAACAAGTTCAACGTCGTGACGGGCGTGTCCGGTTCCGGCAAATCGACGCTCGCGTTCGATATCCTCTTTCACGAAGGCCAGCGGCGTTACCTCGAATCGCTGAATGCGTATGCGCGTTCCATCGTGCAGCCCGCGGGACGTCCCGAAGTCGATGCCGTCTACGGCATTCCGCCGACCGTCGCGATCGAGCAGCGTCTGTCGCGCGGCGGGCGCAAGTCCACGGTTGCGACGACATCGGAAGTCTGGCACTTCCTGCGTTTGCTGTACGTGAAGCTCGGCATCCAGCATTGCATCCACGACGGCACGCCGGTGCAGTCGCAAAGCTCGGAATCGATCGCCGCGCAGATCATGCGCGATTTCAAGGGGCAGCATGTCGGGCTGCTCGCGCCGCTCGTCGTGAATCGCAAGGGCGTGTACACCGATCTCGCGAAATGGGCGAAGGCGCGCGGCAACACGCATCTGCGCGTGGATGGCGAGTTCCTGCCGGTGAGTCCGTGGCCGAAGCTCGATCGATTCCGCGAACATACGATCGAATTGCCGGTCGCGGATCTGGTCGTATCGGCGGACAACGAAGCCGATCTGCGCCGCCTGCTCGACGAAACGCTGGAGATCGGCAAGGGCGTGATGCATCTGTGCGCGCCGCTCGACGATCTGCATGGTTCGTGGCAGGACGGCGCGCGTCGCGGCAAGGAAGAAACCCGCGTGTTCTCGACGAAGCGCGCGTGTCCCGTCTGCGGCACGAGCTATCCCGAGCTCGATCCGCGCATGTTCTCGTACAACAGCAAGCACGGCTGGTGCAATACATGCGTCGGCACGGGCGTGAAGCTCACGCGCGAACAGCGCGCCGCATTCGATGACACCTTGTTCGCGCAGGACGATCGCGGGCGCGAGCAGAGCATCGGCTCGGTGGATCAGGAACCGGACGATATCGTCGATCAGCCGTGCCCGGACTGCGAAGGCACGCGTCTGAACGAGGTCGCGCGCGCCGTGACCTTCGGCGATTATCCGATCACGGAAGTCGGCCGCTGGACCGTGAGCGATACACGCGAGTGGATCGCTGCGCTCAAGCTGAAAGGCCGCGATGCGGATATCGCGCGCGACGTGGTTAGCGAAATCGAAGGCCGACTCCAGTTTCTCGAAGAAGTCGGGCTCGGCTATCTGAGCCTCGATCGCGCCGCGCCGACTCTTTCCGGCGGCGAAGCGCAACGCATCCGTCTCGCCGCGCAACTCGGCAGCAATCTGCAAGGCGTGTGCTATGTGCTCGATGAACCGACCATCGGTCTGCATCCGCGCGACAACCTCATCCTGCTCTCGGCGCTGAAGAAGCTGAACGACAAGGGCAATACGCTCGTCGTCGTCGAGCATGACGAGGACACGATTCGTCGCGCGGATCACATCATCGATATCGGGCCGGGCGCGGGCAAGCGCGGCGGCACGGTGGTCGCGCAAGGCACCGTGACGGATCTCGCGGCGCACAAGGCGTCGCTGACGGGCCAGTTCCTCGCGAACCCGATCGTGCATCCGTTGCAGCCGCGCCGCGAAGTGCGTGCCGGGACCGCGAAACGTCCGGCGACGCCCGAACAATGGCTCACGGTCGAAGGCGCGACGCTGCACAATCTGCGCAACGTGACGGCGAGCATGCCGCTGAATCGCCTCGTCGCGATCACGGGCGTGTCGGGCTCGGGCAAGTCGACGCTCGCGCGCGACGTGCTGATGACCAACCTGCTCGATGCCGTCGGCCGCTCGGTGCTGTCGTCGCCCGCGGTGCGGCGTGCGCGCAAGGCGGCGCAGTCCGATGCACCCGCCACGCGATCGCGCGCCAGCGTGCTCGCGCGCGAGGCGCCGCGTCCGAAGTTCGACGTCGCGCACGCGTGGCAGGGCTGCCGTGGCGTGACCGGCTTCGAGGCGATCGATCGCGTGCTCGAAGTCGATCAGACGCCGATCGGCAAGACGCCGCGCTCGTGTCCAGCGACCTACATCGGCATGTGGGACACCATCCGCAAGCTGTTCGCCGATACGCTCGAAGCCCGCGCGCGCGGCTATACGCCGTCGCGCTTCTCGTTCAACACGGGCGAAGGGCGTTGCCCGGCGTGCGAAGGCCAGGGCGTGCGCACCATCGCGATGAGCTTCCTGCCCGACGTGAAGGTGCCGTGCGACGTCTGTCACGGCCAGCGCTTCAATCCGGAGACGCTCGCGGTGACGTGGCGCGGCAAGAACATCGGCGAAGTGCTGACGATGGAGATCGACGAAGCCGTCGAATTCTTTGCGTCGATGCAGAGCATCGCGCATCCGTTGCAATTGCTGCGCGATGTCGGCCTCGGTTATCTGACGCTCGGCCAGCCTTCGCCGACGCTGTCGGGCGGCGAGGCGCAACGCATCAAGCTCGTCACCGAGTTGTCGAAAGTGCGCGACGACATCACACGGCGCGGCCAGAAGCCGCCGCATACGCTTTACGTGCTGGATGAACCGACCGTCGGGCTTCACATGGCGGACGTCGCGAAGCTGATCCGCGTGCTGCATCGGCTGGTGGATGGCGGGCATAGCGTGATCGTCATCGAACACGATCTCGATGTGATCGCCGAAGCCGACTGGGTGCTCGATCTCGGGCCGGAGGGCGGCGTGAACGGCGGCACGATCGTCGCGGCGGCGGACCCGGACACGCTCGCGACGCATCCGCGCAGCCACACGGGCGCGGCGCTGCGGCCGGTTCTGGGACGTACACGCGAGGCCGAAAATGCTGCGTGATCTCGATACGCTGATCGCGTCGATGCAACCCGAGCTGCAGCCGGGCGTGTACGTGTTCGCCTCGTTGCCGCACGATGCGGTGACGAGCGGCGCGGGCATCGTCGCGACGTTTCGCGAGCGCGAAGGATTGACGGTCGTGATGGAGGAGCGCGCGGCGCAGGCGGCGGGCATCGCGCCGCTGTTTCGCGCGGCGTGGATCACGCTGACCGTGCATTCGGATCTGAACGCGGTCGGTCTGACGGCGGCGTTCGCGCGTGCGCTCGGCGAGGCGAACATCAGTTGCAATGTGATCGCGGCGGCGTACCACGACCACATCTTCGTTCCCGTCGATGATGGCGAGCGGGCCGTCGATGTCCTGCGGGATTTGCAGCGCACTGCTGGTAAGCTTTCGGCCTCACCAAAACCATGAAATCGACATAGATGGAAACGCAGGACAAAGCCGTCGCGCTCAAAAGAATGAAATGGTTCGCCGCCGCGTTGCTCGTCGCGGCGGGTTGCCTGTTCGCGCTCGCGAAAAGCCAGCACGATGCGGGCGTATGGGCATGGGTATCGTCGTTCGCGGAAGCCGCGATGGTCGGCGCGCTCGCGGACTGGTTCGCGGTCGTTGCGTTGTTTCGCCATCCGCTCGGCGTGCCGATTCCGCACACGGCGATTCTGCCGGCGAACAAGGCGCGCGTCGCGGACAACCTGGCCGTATTCGTGCGGGACCGTTTTCTCGGCACCGATGCGCTCGTCGCGCGCGTGAACGCGTTCGATCCGGCGAGCCGTCTTTCAACGTGGCTCGCGGAGCCGAAGAATTCGGAGCTGCTCGGCAGGAAGGCGGTGACGGCGGTCGGCCAGTTGCTGTCTTTCGTCGACGATGAACGCGTCAAGACGATGCTCTACGACACGCTGCGCCGTCGCGCGGATTCATTCGATCTCGCGAGCGCGGCGGGCAGCGTGCTATCGACGCTGACGTCCGACCGCCGGCATCAACTGTTGCTCGATGAAGGTCTGAAGCAGATGGCCGCGTGGCTCGACAAGCCCGAGGTGCAGGAGATGCTGGCGACGCGCATCGTCGCAGTGGCGGGCGAGGAGTATCCGAAGCTCATCGGCATGCTGGGTTTCGTCGGACTGAACGCCGAGGACCTCGGCAACAAGTTCGCGGCGGGTCTGGTGCGCGGCGCGAATCAATGGCTTCACGACGTGAGCAGCGATCCGGAGCACGAGCGCCGCAAGGCTTTCGATGCGGCCGTGGAGCGATTCGTCGGGCGGCTGAAGACGGATCCGTCGTTCAAGGCGCGCATCGACGAGCACAAGCGTGAATGGCTCGAGCGGCCTGAGCTGCGCGGTTATGTGAACGGGCTGTGGGACGAGTTCATCGCGTGGCTCGATGCGGATATCAAGCGGCCGAATTCGGCGCTGCACGCGAAGGTCGTGGCGATGGCGGGCGGTTTCGCCGAAGCGCTCGGCAGTGATCCGGCGTTGCGCGATTCGATCAACGAACATATGCGCGATGCGTTGAAGGCGCTGGCGCCGGAGTTGCGGGATGGGATCGCGAAGCATATTGCCGCGACGGTCAAGCAGTGGGATGACGCGACTCTTGTGAGGGATGTCGAGCTTAATATCGGGCGGGATTTGCAGTTTATTCGGGTGAATGGGACGCTGGTGGGGGGAGCGGTGGGGATTTTGATTCACGCCGTGATGGTTTGGGTGGGGTGAGGGGGTTGTCTTTTGTGTCGCTGGATCCCGTATTCGCGGTGGTCTATTAGCACTGCCCCTGTGCGGGGCGGCAGTCACTTTCTTTGCTGCTGCAAAGAAAGTAACCAAAGAAAGCAGCTCGTTTAAGCCCGCGGTCACACGCAGTTTGGCCATGCTTGCCAGCCCGCGGTGGCACTCGCCTAAGTGTCGCCCTCGAAGGCCCAATCGGGCTTGGCTCGCGCACGGTCTGCCGCATCGCATCGCTTGCGTTATTGGTTCAGCACCAAAATGGCTCCGGCCCGCTTCGCGGCCGACGGGTCAATCGGGTCCGCGCGTGCGTTCGTCCTCTTTCGATGGTTTCCCTCGCATACCCCACGGCAGCGCGTAGCGCTGTGCCGGATGTATGATTGCTGAACCCAAAAATTTAAAGAACTAGTTCGGCAGATCGTGCGCGAGCCAAGCCCGATTGGGCCTTTGTGGGCGACACTTAGGCGAGTGCCACTGGCGGCTGGCAAGCATGGCCAAACTGCGTGTGACCGCGGGCGGTGAGAAGCTGCTTTCTTTGGTTACTTTCTTTGCAGCAGCAAAGAAAGTAACCCCCGCCCCGGGGAGGGGCAGTGCCAATAGACCACCACGAAACCAGGATTCCACGACCAAGCGCAAAGAGGACAAACAAGCAACCCCCCACCGCCGAGCGAAAGCGCAAAAAAACCAATGCCCAACGCCAACACCGACCTGATCGAACGCTTCTACACAGCGTTCCAGAACCGCGATGCCGAAGCGATGTCCGCCTGCTACGCCCCCGACATCCAGTTCCAGGACCCCGCCTTCGGCGTGCTGCGGGGCAGAGAAGCCGGCGACATGTGGCGCATGCTCCTCGGCCGCGCCGCCGACTTCACGCTCACCTACGACAACATCGCATCGACCGGCCAGACGGCGAGCGCGAAAGCCATCGCGCGCTACACGTATTCGGCGACGGGCCACAGCGTCGTCAACGAAATCGACTCGCGCTTCGCGATCCGCGACGGCTTCATCGTCGAACAAACCGATGTCTTCGATCTCTGGCGCTGGAGCCGTCAGGCGCTCGGCGTAAGCGGCTGGCTATTCGGCTGGACGCCGCAGATGCAGCGCGCGATCCAGGGGAAGGCGCGCAAGGCGCTCAGGGACTATCGTCAAAAGGCAGCGACGTCATGACCCGGATCGACCGCCCCGACGCAAGCAATCTCGAAGACGAATGGCTCGAAGCCGATGCCAACGGCGGCTTTGCATCCGGCACCGTCGGCACGATGCGCACGCGGCGCTATCACGCGCTGCTGCTCGCCGCGACGCAGCCGCCCGCGGGCCGCGTCGTGCTCGTCAACGGCATCGAAGCATGGCTCGAACTGGACGGCAAACGCTTCCCGCTGACGATGCAACGCTACGCGCCCGATGTGCTCTATCCCGACGCATCCGCGAGCCTGTCGTCCTTCGATACCGAACCCTGGCCGACATGGCGATACGCGATCGGCAACGACACGATCATCGTCGCGGAAGTGTTCGTCGCGAAGGAAAGCCGCGAAACCGTGCTGCGCTGGCGTCTCGAAGGTGCATCGATAGCGGCGAAACTCGAAGTGCGTCCGCTTCTCTCCGGCCGCGATTATCACGCGCTGCATCACGAGAACCCGGCGCTGTCATTCGACGCCACGCTCGAAGGCGAGCGCGTGCAATGGCAACCGTATGGCGATCTGCCCGCGATCTGCGCAACGTCGAACGGCGCCTACGAGCACGCGCCCGACTGGTATCGCAATTTCTGCTATGCGCGCGAGCGAGAGCGCGGACTCGATTTCACCGAAGACCTCGCCACGCCCGGCGTGTTCACCTTCTCCTTCGATTTCACGCGCAGCGAAGCCGTGATGATCCTGCACGCACACATGGGCCACGACAAGCCGTTCGAAGACAGCGCACTCGCGCATGCGTCGCGTCTGGCATCGCGCGAAATGGCGCGCCGTGCGGCGCTCGGCTCGCGGCTCGCACGCTCGGCCGATGCGTATGTCGTGAATCGCAACGTCGGGCGCACGATCATCGCGGGCTTTCCATGGTTCACCGACTGGGGCCGCGACACCTTCATCTCGATGCGCGGCCTCCTGCTCGCATCCGGCCGGCATCAGGAAGCGGAATCGATCCTGCTCGAATGGGCCGACACGATCTCCGAAGGCATGGTGCCGAACCGCTTCCCGGACAGCGGCGGTTTGCCGGAGTACAACTCGGTCGATGCATCGCTGTGGTTCGTCGTCGCCGTGCACGACTTTCTGGCGACCGGCTACGCCCACGCCGCCACGACGAGCCGCCTGCAAAGCGCCGCCGATGCGATCCTTCAGGGCTATTCGTCCGGCACGCGCTTCAACATCGCCGCCGATACCGACGGCCTGCTGCGCGCGGGCACGCCCGGCGTGCAACTCACGTGGATGGACGCGAAGGCGGGCGACTGGGTCGTGACGCCGCGCATCGGCAAGCCGGTCGAGGTGCAGGCGCTGTGGATCAACGCGCTCTCGATCGCCAGCGCGTGGAATCCGCACTGGCAGGCGCTGCGAGATCAGGCGCTGCTGTCGTTCACCGCGCGTTTCGTCGATCCCGATTCGCATACGCTCTTCGATGTCGTCGACGCCGATCACGAGCCCGGCAAGGTCGATCGCTCGATTCGCCCGAATCAGATTTTCGCGGTCGGCGGGCTGCCGTTTGCGCTTGTCGATGGCGATATCGCCCGCGCGGTCGTCGCGCAAGTCGAGACGGAGCTTCTCACGCCGCTCGGCCTGCGCACGCTCGCGCCGTCCGATCCGGCCTACAAGGCGCTCTATGCGGGCGGTGTGCTGGAGCGCGACGGCGCGTATCACCAGGGTACGGTGTGGCCGTGGCTGATCGGTCCGTTCGTGGAAGCGTGGGTGCGCGTGCACGGCGCGGCGGGCGCGCGCGAGCGCTTTTTCGCGCCGCTTTACGCGCATCTGGACCATTACGGCCTCGATCACATCAGCGAAGTCGCCGATGGCGACGCGCCTCACGCGCCCGGCGGCACGCCGTTCCAGGCGTGGTCGCTCGCGGAACTCCTGCGTATCGAAAAACTGCTCGGCGCACCATAGGCGCACGGCGCGCGTGCTGCCATCGAAACGCGCTAAATTACGTGTCTTGCCCGCGGCTTTGCACGCCGCCAACGAGGAGAGCCCCATGCCGAAATCGCGCCCCGTCAACCAGCTCGATACCGTCGAGGGCTCCAGGCTCCATTCGAAGGATTGCTCGCGCTGGCAACGCTGGGGGCCGTATCTGAGCGAGCGCCAGTGGGGCACGGTGCGCGAGGACTACAGCGAGTTCGGCACCGCGTGGGAGTACTTTCCGCACGATCATGCGCGCAGCCGCACGTATCGCTGGGGCGAGGACGGTCTCGCCGGTTTCGGCGACGACAAGCTCAACTGGTGCGTCTCGCTCGCGCTCTGGAACGGCTGCGATCCGATCATCAAGGAGCGGCTCTTCGGTCTGACGAACCAGGAGGGCAATCACGGCGAGGACGTGAAGGAACTGTACTTCTACATCGACGGCACGCCGACGCATTCCTACATGCGCATGCTTTACAAGTATCCGCATGCGGCGTTTCCGTACGCCGATCTCGTCGATGAAAACGCGCGGCGCGGCGCCGACACGCCCGAATACGAAGTGCTCGACACCGGCGTGTTCGATGACGAGCGTTACTTCGACGTGCAGGTGGAATACGCGAAGCACACCGCCGACGACATCGTGATGCGCGTGACGATCGAGAATCGCGGCGGCGTGTGGGCCACGCTCGACGTGCTGCCGCAGATCTGGGCGCGCAATACGTGGTCGTGGAAGCCGGCGCCGGTGAAGCCGTCTCTGAAAGTGGAGACGGTGCAGGGCGAGGGTACCTACGTGCTCGCGCAACAGGGCAATCACGAGCCGATGGTCGTCACCGCATGGTCGGCGGATGCCGGCGGCATCGAATGGCTCTTCTGCGAAAACGAGACCAATGTCAGGCGTCTCTTTCACATGGAAGGCGCGGGACCGTTCAAGGACGGCTTCAACGACTACATCCTGCAAGGCGACGAAAACGCGATCCGCCGCGACGAGGGCACGCGCGCCGCGGCGCACGCGCATCTGAAACTGGAGCCGCACGGCAAGGCCGTGGTGTACATGCGCTGGCGGCCCGAGTCCGCGCCGGACGCCGTGCCGCTCGACGTCGACGGGCTTTTCGAGCGCCGCATCGCGGAAGCGGACGAGTTCTACGGCGCGCTGCAACACGACATCGCCGATGCCGATCAGCGGCTCGTGCAGCGCCAGGCGCTCGCGGGCATGCTGTGGTCGAAGCAGTACTACCAGTTCGACGTGCAGCGCTGGCTCGATGGCGATCCGCTCCAGCCGAACCCGCCGAAGGAGCGGCGCGCGGGGCGCAACGTCGACTGGCGGCATCTGTGCAACGCGGACATCGTGTCGATGCCGGACAAGTGGGAGTACCCGTGGTACGCGTCGTGGGATCTCGCGTTTCATGCCGCCGCGTTCGCGCTGATCGATCCGGAATTCGCGAAACGCCAGTTGCTCCTGCTCGTGAAGGACCGCTATCAGCATCCGAACGGCCAGTTGCCCGCCTACGAATGGGCTTTCAGCGATGCGAATCCGCCCGTGCATGCCTGGGCGACGTGGCGCGTCTACGAGATCGACCGCGCGATCACCGGACAGGGCGACCGCGACTTCCTGGAACTCGTGTTCCACAAGCTGCTGCTGAACTTCTCGTGGTGGGTCAACCGCAAGGACGCCGACGGCAAGAACGTCTTCCAGGGCGGCTTTCTCGGGCTGGACAACGTGGGCATCTTCGATCGCTCGTCGCCGCTGCCGACGGGCGGCCACATCGATCAGGCCGACGGCACCGCGTGGATGGCCGCGTATGCGCTCGACCTGATGCGCATCGCGCTGGAGCTCGCGTATGCGAACAAGGTGTTCGTCGATATCGCCGTGAAGTTCTTCGAGCACTTCCTGTATATCGCGGAGGCAGTGAGCTGCGAGGACAATTGCGACACCGGTCTCTGGGACAGCGAGGACGAGTTCTTCTACGACAAGCTGCGCTTGCCGGACGGCTCGAACGTGCCGATGCGCATCCGCTCGATCGTCGGACTGATCCCGCTCTTCGCCGTGCACGTGCTGGAACCGAAGGTGTATCGCTCGCTGCCGGAGTTGCGCGAGCGCCTGCACTGGTTCCTGGAGCATCGCACCGACCTCGCGCGGCTCGTGTCGCGCTGGAACGTCGCGGGGCAGGGCAACAGCGTGCTGCTGTCGCTGCTGCGCGGGCATCGCATGAAGGCATTGCTCCGGCGCATGCTCGACGAAACCGAATTTCTCTCCGATCACGGCGTGCGCGCGCTGTCACGCGTGCATCTCGACAACCCGTTCGTCTTCTATCACAACAGCGAAAGCTTCAGCATCCGCTATCTGCCGGCGGAATCGGACTCGCGCGTGTTCGGCGGCAATTCGAACTGGCGCGGACCGGTGTGGATGCCGGTGAACTATCTGCTGATCGAATCGATCCACGAGTTTCATCGCTATTACGGCGACGATTTCCGCGTCGAGTATCCGACGGGCTCGGGGCAGAAGTTCTCGCTCGCGCAGATCGCCGATGAACTCGCGCGCCGCGTGACGACGCTCTTTCTGCTCGACAAGAACGGCGAACGTCCGGTGATGGCCGCGTATCCGCTGCTTCAGGCCGATCCGCGCTCACGCGATCTCGTTCTGTTTCACGAGTATTTCCACGGCGACAATGGGCGCGGCGTGGGCGCATCGCATCAGACGGGCTGGAGCGGACTGGTCGCGCTGCTGTTGCAGCCGCACGCGACGGGACCGTCCGGCGTCGTGCCGCTCGCGGGCGAAGCCGATGCCGATATTCAGGAGTTCGCCGGGGCGAAGTAGCGCGCCGCCCGGTTTCGGCGTTCTCGGGAAAGTCAATCGTAGAACGCCGAAACCGATATTCGGAATAATCTGGTGTTGCCCCTCTCCTCGACTGCGTAGATTTGTGCACTTACAGATCGATGACAGTTCGGAGGACAGAATGAATCACTCCCTCGGGGCGTATTCGCTGAGCGGCTATCAGTTAGGCATGGGAAGCCGCAACACCCATGTCGAACACGAGTATTGTCCGCCGCTCACCCTGGTCATGCTGGTGTTCGCCGCCGCCATGCTGGGCGGCGCATGGTTCAGCGACAAATTCGACAGCTTCGCCGCCGGATGGATCGCGTGGGTCGCGATCCTCGCCATGCTGGGCGGTTTCATCGATCGCCGGTTCAGCGGCGCAGCCGCGCTCGAACGCCGCATCCGTCAGCGAGAGAAGGCGCGTCTCTACGCGCTTTGCAACATGTCGGCGGCGAGCAGCTTCAGGCAGCAATGGCCTGACTGGACGACGTCAACAACACGGGAATGGACTTCGACGTCGGCGTACCGGCGCCATCCGCAACCGATGACAACGGCACGAGCGGGTTGGTCTCCGGATAATACGCACCGAGGCAGCCGCGCGGAATGTCGTATTCAACGAGCTTGAAGCCGTTCACACGACGCTCCACGCCGTCGTCCCACACGCTCGTGATATCCACAAGCTCGCCCGGCTCGAAGCCGAGCATATCGATATCGTCGCGGTTGGCGAACAGCACGTGCCGTTGGCCGTACACGCCGCGATACCGGTCGTCGAGGCCGTAGATCGTCGTGTTGTACTGATCGTGCGAGCGTGTCGTCATGAGCGTCATCAGGCGCTCGCCATAAAGCGCGCGCGCACGGTGAATCGGCGTATCGAACGCGATCTCGTGCACGATGAACTGCGCCTTGCCACTCGGCGTCTTCCACACGCGGTCCCGCGAGGCCACGCCCAGATGAAAGCCGCCGGGCTGCTTCAGACGTTCGTTGTAGCGTTCGAAGCCGTCGAGCACTTTCTCGATGCCGTCGCGGATCAATGCATAGTCGCCGGCATGCGCCCGCCAGTCGATCTTCGATGAACCGAGCGTCGCATGCGCCATGCGCGCGACGATCGCCACTTCGGACAGCAGATTCTGCGAAGCCGGCTTGTTCATGCCGTACGAGATGTGCACCATGCTCATCGAATCCTCGACGCTCACGCCTTGCGGCACGCCGTTCTGAAGATCGATTTCGGTGCGGCCGAGCGTAGGTAGAATGAGCGCGTCGCGGCCGTGCACGAGATGGCTGCGGTTGAGCTTGGTCGTGATGTGCACGGTGAGATCGCACGAGCGCATCGCTTCCCAGGTGCGCGGCGTGTCGGGCGTCGCGATGGAGAAATTCCCGCCCAGTCCGATGAACACCTTCACCTTGCCTTCGAGCATCGCGTGAATGGTTTCGACGACATCGTAGCCGTGCTCGCGCGGCGGCTCGAAATCATAGGCGGCGCCGAGCCGGTCGAGAAATTCCTGCGTCGGCTTCTCCTCGATGCCCACGGTGCGATCGCCCTGCACGTTCGAATGGCCGCGCACCGGGCACAGCCCCGCGCCGCGCCGGCCGATATTGCCGCGCATCATCATCAGGTTCGAGAGCAGTTGAATCGTCGGCACGGAGTTCTTGTGCTGCGTGAGGCCCATGCCCCACGTCGAGATGACGGCGCGGCCTTTCGCGTAGATATCGGCGAGTTTGAGCACGTCGTCCATCTCCACGCCGGATTCTGCGATGATCGCGTCCCAGCTTTCGGCGCGCAGGTCGTCGGCGAAAGCGTCGAAGCCGACCGTGTGCTGCGCGATGAAATCGACATCGAGCACGCGCTCGCCGCTTTTCGCGTGAGCTTCGTCGTCCAGCTCGATCACGCGTTTCGCGACGCCCTTGATGAGCGCGAAGTCGCCGCCGACTTTCGGGCGAATGAACACCGAGCTGATCTTCACGCCCTTCGGCGAAAGCATGTCGAGCGTGTGCTGCGGGCTTGCGAAGCGTTCGAGGCCGCGCTCCTTCAGCGGGTTGATCGACACGATGGTCGCGCCGCGTTTCGCGCAGTCGCGCAACTCGCCGAGCATGCGCGGATGATTCGTCGCCGGATTCTGGCCGAAGAGCAGGAGCGTGTCGGCGTGCTCGAAGTCGTCGAGCGTGACCGTGCCCTTGCCGATGCCTACGGTATGCGGCAAGCCGCGGCTCGTCGCTTCGTGGCACATGTTCGAGCAATCGGGGAAATTGTTGGTGCCGTACATGCGCACGAACAGTTGATACAGAAACGCGGCTTCATTGCTCGCGCGGCCTGAGGTGTAGAAGGCGGCGCGGTCCGGATCGTCGAGCGTTTTCAGATGCGAGGCGATCAGTTCGAACGCGTCGTCCCATTCGATCGGCACGTATCGATCGCGCTTCGCATCGTAGACGAGCGGGTCCGTGAGCCGGCCGTGCTGCTCCAGTTCGTAGTCGGTTTGCGCCATCAGCGAGGAGACGGTGTGCTCTTCGAAGAACGCCGGCGTCACGCGCTTGCTGGTCGCTTCGGCGGCGACGGCCTTGACGCCGTTCTCGCAGAATTCGAAGGTCGAGCCGTGCTCGCGGTCCGGCCACGCACAGCCGGGGCAGTCGAAGCCGTCGGGCTGATTCTGCTTGAAGAGCGTCCGGTAATTCCCGCCCGCCACCTTCTCCTTGACGAGATTGATGGCGACCTGCTTCAGCGCGCCCCAGCCCGCGGCGGGGTGCGTGTACGGTTCGATGCGTGGTTCCGGCTTCTTCATGGCGTTCGTCTTCGATAAAGCATGCGATGGGACCAAGATTACTGTGTCCCGAATCGAACGCGGCGCACAGAAAATATGAAATCGGAGGAGTACAGTTGCGACGTTTTGACATAGACTGCGATCACGTCGAAACGAAAGGGAGCCAGCGCGTTGAAGCTCTACGAAAAGCTCGCCGATGAAATCGAGGAATCCGTGCGCCGCGGCGTGTTCGCGCCGGGTGAAAAGATCGCGTCCGTGCGGCAGGCGAGCCAGCAGCATGGCGTGAGCATCAAGACCGTGCTGCACGCCTACGCGATCCTGGAAAGCCGCGGCATTCTGGAGACGCGTCCGCAGTCCGGCTATTTCGTGCGCGCGAAGCCGCAGGCGGGCGCGGCGCAGAGTCGGCCGAAGCGCGTGATCGCGACGGCGTCGGAAGTCGATGTCAGCCGGCTCGTGCTCTCGACCCTGCGCAGCATCGGCGCGCACGACGCCGTGCCGTTCGGCTCGCCGTATCCCGATCCCGGGCCGTTTCCGTGGCGACGCATCAACCAGTACGCGAACGCGATTGCGCGACGGCATGCGAGCTGGAATCTCATCGACGATCTGCCGCCGGGCAATCCGGAACTGATCCGCCAGATCGCGCGGCGTTATGCGGAAAACGGCGTGCCGGTCGATCCGGACGAGATTGTCATCACCGTCGGCGCGACGGAGGCGATCAACCTGAGCCTGCAGGCCGTCGCGAAGCCGGGCGACACGGTGGCGGTCGAATCGCCGACTTACTACGCGATGCTGCACGCGATCGAGCGTCTCGGCATGCGCGCGATCGAAGTGCCGACGCATCCGGCCGAGGGCATCGACATCGAGGCGCTGTCGCAGATCATCGCGCGCGGGAAGGTCGCCGCGTGCATGGTGATGCCCAACTTCCAGAATCCGCTCGGCTTCCAGATGCCCGACGAGCGGAAGCGCCAACTGGTCGATCTGCTGTCGGAACACGAGATTCCGGTCATCGAAAACGATGTCTATCACGAGCTCTATTACGGCGATGCACGCCCGTCGACGCTCAAGAACTTCGACACGAAGGGACTCGTGCTGCATTGCGCGTCGTTTTCTAAGAGCCTGACGGCGTCGTATCGGATCGGCTGGGCGATGCCGGGGCGGTATCGCGCACAGGTCGAGAAACTCAAGTTCCTCAACACGCTGACGACGCCCTCCGTGCCGCAGGTGGCGATCGCGGATTATTTGCGGCAGGACGGCTACGACCGGCATCTGCGGCGCGTGCGCAGGCTGTATCGGCAGCAGTCGCGCATCATGAGCGCGATGGTCGAGCGCTTCTTTCCGCCGGGCACGCGGACTTCCGCGCCGCAGGGCGGCTATGTGTTGTGGGTCGAATTGCCGGAGCGCGTCGATTCGATGCGGCTGTATCGCGCGGCGCTCGACTGCGGCATCACGGTCGGGCCGGGTTATATGTTCTCGACGCGCAATGCCTTCAGCCACTTCATCCGGCTCAACTACAGTTATCCGTGGACCGCGCAGAGCGAGGCCGCGTTGCAGCGGCTCGGCGAACTCGTCGGGGAGATCGGCGCGCGTGCGGGCAAGGACACGAACATGGGAGAACGCGCATGAGCGATGACATCGATCCGGCGCTCGTCGCCGTGCTGGCGCAGTTGTGGCGCGCGCGGACGGAAACGCCGGGGCGCGCGTGGTCGCTCGCCAGGCTCGCCAAACAGGCCGGTTTGCCGATGAGCGCATTGAGGCGGCAATTGACCGGGCTTACGGACGGCGGGCTGGTCGCGATGCAGATGAGCGAGGAGGGGACGGGCAGCGCGTGGTTGACGGAGGAGGGCGTGAATTTGTGTCAATCGGTCTTCGGGGACACGGAAAGCTGAAAAATGAACTAGACTGATATACGATATGTATATCGTATAGCGAGGACAAGATGGGACGGATTTTGATCGACCTGCCTGACGAGCAGATAGACGAGCTTGCGGCGATCGGCGAAGCGCAGCAACGCCCGCGCGCCGCCATCATCCGGGACGCGATCAGCGCTTATGTCGCCAGCAAGAAGCGCCGTCCTGCCGTCGACGTGTTTGGCCTGTGGGAAGAGCGAAAGATCGATGGATTGCAGTATCAGCGGGAGCTGCGCGAAGAATGGTAAGAGCGCTTTTCGACACGAACATCCTGATTGATTACCTGCTGGGTATCGCTGCCGCAAGGACCGAGATCGAGCGTTATGAAGAGCGTTCGATCAGCATCATCACGTTGATGGAGGTCCTCGTGGGCGCCACGCCGGACAACGAATCGTCGCTTCGAGCGTGGCTCGCGACCTTCGATCTCGTGCCGCTCGATACTGCCGTCGCCAACCTCGCCATCGGGATTCGCAAGAAGTCGCGCATCAAGCTGCCGGACGCAATCGTGTGGGCGTCGGCGCAATCGGTGAATGCGCTTCTGGTTTCACGAAACTCGAAGGACTTCCCGCCCGACGATCCAGGCGTGCGGATGCCCTATCAACTGTAGTCGCGCCGGTCGCTACCGCCCTTGGACATCCACATCACACTGCACGGCCGTCGCGATCTCACCGGCCAGATCTACGGCCAGTTGCGCGCGGGCATCGTCGAAGGCCGGCTTGCCGCGAACGCGCGGCTGCCGTCCACGCGCGATCTCGCCGCGCAGCTCGGGGTCTCGCGCAAGACCACGCTCGACGTCTTCGAGCGGCTCATCGCCGAAGGCTATCTGCATACGCGCGCGGGCGACGGCACGTTCGTCGCCGAAGGCCTCACGCGGCTCCCGTCGGCGCAGGCCGAACCCGTCTCGGCCCGCGCCCGCGCGACCGGCATCTGGCGCAAGATGCCCGAGCGCATGGCGATGCCGATGCCGCCCGCCCACGAAACGCTCGACTGCGATTTCAAGGGCGGCGTGACCGACAAGACGCTCTTTCCCTACGATGCGTGGCGGCGCTGTCTCAATCAGGCATTGCGCACGCAGGCGCGCGCGACCGACGGCTTCGCGGGCTATCGCGATCCGGGCGGCGAGCAGGAATTGCGGCTCGGCATCGCGCGCTATCTCGGGTTCAGCCGCGCGGTCGTGTGCAACTGGCAGGACGTGATCGTGACGCAGGGCGCGCAGCAGGCGCTCGATCTGCTCGCGCGCGTCACGATCCAGCCGGGCGATGTCGTCGCGATCGAGGAACCGGGCTATCCGCCCGCCCGCGCACTGTTCGCGGCGCTCGGCGCACGCATCGCGCATGTGCCGGTCGATGGCGAAGGCATCGTCGTGCAAAAGCTGCCGCGCAACACCCGCCTCGTCTACGTGACGCCGTCGCACCAGTTTCCGCTCGGCATGCCGATGAGCCTAGAGAGGCGCATCGAATTGCTCGAATGGGCCGCGAAGCGCGGCGCGGTCATCGTCGAGGATGATTACGACGGCGAATTCCGCTTCGAAGGCAGGTCGGTGGAATCGCTGAAGAGTCTGGATCGCGCGGGGCTCGTCGCGTATGTCGGCACATTTTCGAAGACGCTTTTTCCCGATTTGCGGCTCGGCTACGTCGTGCCGCCCGCGACCTTGTCGGAGCCGATCTGGAACGCGAAGCAGACCTGCGACTGGCACAGTTGCATGCTGACGCAAACGGCGCTCGGCGCGTTCATGCTCGACGGCGAATACGCAAAGCATCTGCGCCGCATGCACAAGGCTTATGCGGAACGCCGCGCGATTCTGATCGAGCGTCTGAGAGGCGAGCTCGCGCCTTGGTTCGAGCCGTTGCCATCGACGGCGGGCATCCATCTCGTCGCGCGGCTTGCCGGGTCATTGCACGAGAACGACGTGGTCGCGGCGGCGCGCGCGGTATCGGTCGGACTGTACGGAATCCGCGCGTTCTACGCGGGCGAGCCGGCGCAGCAAGGCGTGCTGTTCGGCTATGGCGGAACGAGCGCCGCGGCGATCGAACGCGGCATGAAGCGGCTCGCCGCGCTCATGCCGACGCTCGCCCGCTAGCTTCGCGGCATCACTGATCGCACAGCAGCAAGAGCTTTTCCTGCGCGGTGCAACTCGCCTTCTTGGGCTTCTGCGCGGCCGCATCCGCGTCGCGCGCCGCGACCTTGCGCGCCGGAGTCTGCGACTGCTCGGCCGCCGCCGTGCGTTGCGCGATGCACGCGCGCAGGTGCTTTTCCATCGGCGGATAGTACTTCCAGCCACGCGTGAGCGGCGGCAGTTCGAGGTGCACCTGTTTCCACTTCGGATGGCCGTTGGCCTGCAGCGTGTCGAAGTTCGTGCACAGCGAATCCGCGAATTTCGACAGCGCGCCGACCGTGCCGCGCAAACCGTAGTCGTAGGTCACGAGGAACGCCTTCACGGTGAGCGTCGGCGTGTCTTCCTGAATCCAGTTCGGATAGCTCGACGTGCGAATCGTCGCCGGGAAGTAGGTCTGCTTCGCGCGCGCGGTTTCCTGCGCGCTGGAATCGAGGCGCAGCAGCTTGATCTGCTTCAGCAGTTCGGGATTCATGTCCTGAAACAGCTTCGCCGGCTGGCCCGCGACGATCACCGCCACATCGATCTTGCCGACGATCAGCCGCGCGAGCGAATCCTCGTTGTTCAGATGCTGCTCGTTCGCCTCGGCGATCGGCTCGCCGAACATCAGCCGATACAGCGTCTCCGCCGATTGCGCCGTGCCGCTGCCGATCGGCCCCACGCTGATGTTCTTGCCCTTGATCTCGTGGATGAACTTCATCGGCGAGTCGGCGCGCGTGACGAAGTAAATTTCCTCGTCGTAAAGCGGCATGATGAGCCGCAACGGCTTGATGATCTTGCCCGCGTCCGCGTTGCCCGAGGTCGCCATGTCCATGTACGCCTGATACACGTCCGACTGCACCAGCGCGAACTTCACGCCGGGCTCGTAGCGCATGCGTTGCACGTTTTCCGCCGATCCCTTCGACGGCAGCACTTCCAGCTCGATGCCCGCCGGTTCGGCTACGTACTTCGACAAGTCCTGGCCGATCTGGATATACGTGCCCCGTTCCTGCCCCGTCGTGATCTTGTAGGGGATCGGATCGGCGGCGAAGCTCGACCCCGCGCCGATCAGCCCGGCGATGGCAAGGAGCGCCAGCGCACCCCGTGCGGCGTTGCGCATGCTTTTTGTGGTGAACATGATTGACCCTTTAATCGGAGTTGGACGGGTACTTTTGAAACTCGCGCGACGCGGAAAAGAGTCCGCAAAGCGCGCAATTCGCTCATGCCCGGTCACTCACATGCGGCTCAACGCGAAGGCGCGTGGCGCGTGCTTGCCGTGCGTCGTTGTTGTCTCGGTGTGTTCTTCTGCTTTTGCTTTTCTGCTCAGCGCGACGGCTTCGAAGCCGGATCGCCGCCGCTCCAGCCGTATTGCTTGATGGCGCGTTCGAGCTCCTCGGACTTGTCGGAGTCCAGGTGTGAACCCGCCGGCATATTGGCGAACTGGGGCGACGCGCCGGCGCTCGCCTGCGTGCTTCGCGCCGGTGCGTTCGTCTGCGCGACGGGCTGACTCACGACCGGCGCGACACGCTGCGCGGCGGCAGTCTGCGCGACAGGTTGCGCCGCGGGCGGGCGCGGCACGGCGGCCTGCGTCGTAGCCGTGGATGGCGGCAGCGCGCTGCTCTGGTTGCCGGGTTGCGGCGGACGCGGCACGGCGGCCCGCGTGGCTGGCGTGGCCGGCGCCGACGGTTGCGGGGGATCTTCGCCGAGGTAATACGCGCCGCGCGGATTCGCCGGGCGAGCGGCCTGCTGCGGCGGCTCGTCGCCGAGATAATAGGGCGCGCGCGGATTGGCGGGACGCGTGTTGTTGTTGGCCGCCGCGGAAGGCTGCGGGTCTTCGTCGCCGAGATAGTAGGGCGTGCGCGCCGTCTGCGTGACGGGCGCGGGAGCCGCTTTCGCCGCCGGCTGCGAAGGCGCGGCCGCCGTGGCCTGCGTGGGCGCTGGTGCGGCGGGCGCGGGCTTCGTCATCGTCGTGGCGACGGCGGGCGCGGCGGGCGCGGCGGGCGGTGCGACGGTCGTCGCGGTGATCGCGGCGGTCGCCGCCTGGGCACGCGCGATTTTCTCCTCACGCGCTTCGTACGCGGCGTCGTCCTCGGCGTGGCGCGCGGCGGCGCTGCGTTGCGCAACACGCCGGTCGGCGGCGGGTTTCTGCGCGATGGTGTTCGGCTTCGTAGCCGGCGCGACCGCTGCAACGTTTGCCTGCGCGGGAAGCGGCGCGGGCATCGCGGCGGCCGGTTTCGGCTGCGTGGCGGCTGCCGTGTTCGTCGCATCGGGCGGATTGGGCGCAGCCGTCGGAGGCGCCGTGCCCGGAACCTTCTTGGCGAGCGCCGCCGCTGCCGTCGGCGCGAGCCAGCCCGCATGCGAGACCACGCGTTCGAGCATGGTCTGGGATTCCATGTTGCTGCCGTCGAGCGCGAGCGCCTCGCCCGCATTCTGCTGCACGCAGGCCCATGCGGAAGTCCGCTCGCAGGCGCGCGCGAGTTGCAGCGCGGCGTCGCGTTGCGATTCGCGCTTGAGCAGTTCGTCTTTCAGGCTTTCGTAGTCCGCGCGCGCCTGCTGCTGCGCCGGAAGGACTCTGAGCCGCGCGCGGGCGGTGGCGAGGTCGTGCTGATCCAGCGCGGTGCGCACGCCTTGCAGCGTATCGCCGCCGGGCACGCGCGTGTCCGCCGGGACGCGACGTTCGGCGACGGCCGGAGCGTCCGTCGTTGCGCCGCGCATGAGCGAACCGACCTTGGAATCGATGGCGCCCGAGACGCTGTGATCGGCGGAAGGCGTGCCGCCACCGCCATCGGAATCGCCGAGCTGGTAATAGAACATCGCGCCGAGCAGCAGCACGAGCCCGCAAGCGCCCGCGATGACCGTCTTCTTCGTGTTCCAGCGCTCCGAGCCGGGCAGCGCGTCGGGATCATTGCCGGATTCGGCATAGGCGTTACGCGCGGATTCTTCGGCGCGGCGCGCGCGATATTCCGCCGCTTTCTGCGCGATGCGCTCGCTCGCGCGCTCGGTCCAGCGCGAGCGCATGCCCGGCTCGACGCGCTCGGCGCCGTCCGTGCCGAGCGCGGCGGAAGAAGTCGATGCCGAAGCCGCCGCCGATGCGAGCGGCGCGCCCGCTTCTTCGAAAACGTTTGTGCGCGGCTTGCCCGATGCGGCTTCGCGCTGCTGGCCGAACGCGGCGTTGCGATCGGCGCCGCAATTGGGGCAACTGTCGGCGTTTTTGCGCACCGTGCTGCCGCACCGCTGGCAGACGACGGAGAACATGGATGCGGGAAACGTCAGACGCGTGGTCATGCTGGAGCCCCTCGAAGGACATGTGCGTGAGGTTGCCAAAATCGCGTGGCCGCCAATGCGCGCCGGGTCGTCGCGCCTGTACGCAGGAACGCAGTCCCGCAACAGCAATCCTTCGTATTCTCTCCCCGCGCGCCATGCGCGCCGGCGGGAAACGACATTCCGACTATGGTTCAACCACTATCGGACGTCAATTGCCTTTCGCACCTATTTCCGGGCCGCGAAACTTAAGCGACTACACCATTGCGCCGCGCGTCGTGTGGCTGATGGCGTACGGACCGGAGTTCCGCACATTGGCCCTGATGTCGATGTGAAAGCGTCGGATCGACGCGCGTACGACTTCGAATCGGTACGCCGCGCGCCTCGCTTCTCTCGCTCACGATAATTTCTGACATTTTGGGATCGCGCCGGCGGTTTTGAACCGCCAATCCTTAGCCGTTAAACGACAAGGGCGCGCGATCGCCGGATAACCCACTGATGCCAAAGCGATTCGCACGCCCGGCAAAGCGTTGTTTCGCGCCCACGGCGGACGCGTAAACACGGATTGGCCGGATCGCCGGATGTCGGTTGAAGATTGATCAGGCATCCGAAGCATCGCCCGAAATGCCGATGGCGTCCGCAAATGGCGAGGGCCGCGACGCGAAATTCGCGCCGCGGCCCTCGTCAGTCCGACCGTAAGCGGAAGCCTTATTCGGCCAGTTGCAGCTTGCCGTCGATACGGCGGTTCAGGCCGAGCGGATTGTCCGTCTTCAATGCGTCGGGCAGGAGCGCGTCAGGCAGATCCTGATAGCTCACCGGACGCAGGAAGCGGTTGATCGCGAGGCTGCCGACCGAGGTCGAGCGGCCATCCGCCGTCGACGGGAACGGGCCGCCGTGGACCATCGCGTGGCCGACTTCCACGCCCGTGCCGAAGCCGTTCACCAGCAGACGGCCCGTGCGGCGTTCGAGCGCGGGCAGGACGCGTTTGGCATCGGCGTAATCCGCTTCGTCGATGTGCAGCGCCGAGGTCAACTGGCCTTCCAGCGACTCGACCAGATCCAGCATGGTCGCGAGATCCGGGCAACGCACGACGAGCGACGACGCGCCGAAAATTTCTTCCTGCAGTTCGTGGCTCTTGCGGAACGCGTCGGCGGTGGTGACGAACAAGGCCGAGCGGCCCTGATTCTCGCCCTTCGCCTCAACGCCGCGTGCGGCGGTCGTCACGCCGGCATGCTCGCCGGCACGCTCGACGGCGCCCTGATACGTCTTGCAGATGCCCGGCGTGAGCATCGTCTGCGCGGCGGTTTCCGACAGCGCCGCCGATGCCGCCGCGATGAACTTGTCGAGATCGGGACCGTCGACGGCGAGCACCAGACCCGGGTTCGTGCAGAACTGGCCCGCGCCGAGCACGAGCGAGCCCACGAACGCCTTGGCGATGGCTTCGCCGCGGTTCGCGAGCGCCGCCGGGAACAGCAGAACCGGGTTGATGCTGCTCATTTCCGCGTAGACGGGAATCGGCTCGGTGCGTGCCGCCGCGAGTTTCATCAGCGCCGTGCCGCCGCCGCGCGAGCCGGTGAAGCCCGCTGCCTTGATGCGATTGTCCTTGACGAGACCCTGACCGACGTCACGGCCGCTGTCGAACAGCAGCGAGAACGTTCCTTCGGGCATGCCGCAGTCCTTCACCGCCTTCTGCACCGCGCGGCCGACCAGCTCCGCCGTGCCCGGATGCGCCGAGTGCGCTTTGACGATGACCGGGCAGCCGGCTGCGAGCGCCGAAGCCGTGTCGCCGCCGGCGACCGAGAATGCGAGCGGGAAGTTGCTCGCGCCGAACACGGCGACCGGGCCGACGCCGATGTGGCGCAGGCGCAGATCGACGCGCGGCAGCGGCTTGCGCTCGGGCTGCGCCGGATCGATGCGCACGCCGAGGAAGTCGCCGTTGCGAACGACGTCGGCGAACATGCGCAACTGGCCGACCGTGCGGCCGCGCTCGCCTTCGAGGCGCGCGCGCGGCAGGCCGCTTTCGATCATGCAGCGCTCGATCAGATCGTCCCCGATATCGAGGATATTTTGCGCGATCGTGTCGAGAAACTTCGCGCGCGCTTCGGGCGCGGTTTCGCGATAGACGTCGAACGCGGTCCACGCGAGGGCGCACGCGCGGTCGAGATCGGCCAGCGTCGCGCCGCCGAAAGCCGGTTCGATGGCCGCGCCCGTCGATGCGTTGACGGCCTTGATCGAGCCGTTCGAGCCGAAGACCGATTCCTGACCGATCAGCAGGTTGCCAGTGAGTTGCATGTTGTCTCGTCCTTGCTTGGAGTGATTCGTGGCAGTCAGTTGTACGATGACTGTCTCATGCCCGACTATACGGCTTCGCGCGTGCACCTGTATAGTGAAACCTTTCCATCGCTTGATCGCTTTTTGGAATCACCCCACGCTTTCCCGCAGGCCGACGGATGAAGAATACGCTGGAAGTATTGATGTCGCGGCTGCGCATGAAGCAGTTGCAGTTGCTGATCGCGCTGGACGACCACAAATCGCTGCACAAGGCGTCGAGCGCGATGGCGATGACGCAATCCGCCGCGAGCAAGGCACTCGCCGAACTCGAATCGATGCTGGAAGCGCCACTATTCGAGCGCGCGAAGAGCGGGCTGATTCCGAATCCGTTCGGCCGCTGCGTGGTGCGTTATGCGCGCGTGCTGGCCGCCGATCTGAACGCGCTGTGCCAGGAAGTCGCACAGATTCGCGCGGGCACGGGCGGACGCCTGACGGTCGGCACGATCATGGGCGCGGTGCCGGGCGTCGTCGCGCCGATCGTCAACGAAATGCACGCCAGGCATCCGGATCTGGCCATCGAAATCGTCGAGGATACGAGCGCGCGCATGTTGCCGATGCTCGACGACGGCCGCGTCGATCTCGTGATCGGCAGGTCGAGCGTGTCGGATCAGCCGTCGAAATATCACTATCAGCCGCTCGCGGACGAACCGCTTTGCATCGTCGTCGGGCACGGCCACGAACGCACGGGCGAACAGAAAGTCGGTTTCGCGGACCTCGCGCGCTATCGCTGGGTCACCTATCCGAGCTACATGCCGATGAGCGCGCTGCTCGAACGCGAACTCGATCTCGCCGGCCTGCCGATGCCGGCCAATCCGATTTCCACCGCTTCGCCGCTCATGACCGTGACGCTGCTGCAGGAGAGCCCGGAACTCGTGTCGATCCTCCCGGCGAGCGTCGCGAAGGTTTTCGAGCGTCACGGCATGCTGCGCATCCTGCCGGTGCGCATGAAATCGAAGTCGCAGACATACGGCATCGTCACGCGCAAGGGCGGGGAGCTGTCGCCGGCCGCGCGCCAGTTCGTGCAGATGCTGCGCGAACAGAGCCGGCCGCATTGAGATTCAGCGCGTCGCGACGATGAAAATGCGCGGGAAGGGCAGCAGCACCGTGCCGTCGCCGAGCACCGTGTAGGCCGCTTGCAGCCCGGCGCGATAGCGTTCGAGGAAAGCGGTCGTTTCCTGCTCGTCGAGCTTCGCGAGGAACGGCCGCAGCCCGCTTCCCTTGAACCATTCGATGACCGCATCGACGCCGCCGTCGAGCGGATGATGGTACGTCGTGCGCCACACGTCGACACGCGCGCAATGCGGCTTGAGCAGCGAGTAATACGCGTCGGCGCTGTAGCGCTCGGTGCGTTCCACGCCTTTGAGCTTGTCGCGCCACGGACCGTCGGCGGCGGTTTCGCGCATCAGCCGGTGCGCGGGCTCGTCGAGATTGTCCGGCATCTGCACGGCGAGCCGGCCGCCCTTCGACAGCTTGCCGACGAGCGATGGAAACAGCGTCTCGTGATCGGGCACCCACTGCAGCGACGCGTTCGCGAGGATCAGATCGAACGGGCCTTCGCCCGGCCACGCGGAAATATCGCCGAGTTCGAATTCGACGTCCGGCAGGCGCTTCCTCGCTGAATCGATCATGTCTTGCGAATTGTCCACGCCGATGATGCGCGCGTCGGGCGCGTAGCCGATCAGCGTTTCGGTCGAGTTGCCGGGGCCGCAGCCGAGATCCACCGCCGTGCGCGCGGTCTGTGCTTGTGTCGCGTTCAACAGATCGCGCACCGGACGCGTGCGCTCCGCTTCGAAGAGTGTGTACTGGCGGGCTTGCCAGTCGGCCGATGATGTCGTCATGTCGGGCTCCATTCGATGTGTATGTCAGGGGACAGCAGCGATTCTGAACGCGCCCGCGCCCAGCGTAAAATGAATTTATGCTGCGGATTATTTGGTTTTTCTTATGAAAATCGACACGTTGGGCGTGCAGGCGTTCGTCGCCATCGCCGATCAGGGAAGCTTCAGGGGCGCGGCCGAGCGCCTCAATATCACGCAGACGGCGATCACCCAGCGTCTGCAGAAGCTCGAGGATTTTCTCGGCGTGCCGCTCATCGAGCGCACCACGCGCTCGATGAATCTCACGGAAACGGGGCGCACGTTCCTGCCGCAAGCGCGGCGTCTGCTCGCGGAACTGTCGGCCGCGCTGATGGAGATTCGGGAGACGGGCATGGCGCAACGTGGCGATGTGTCGATCGCATGCGTGCCGACCGTCGGCGTGCAGTATCTGCCGCGCGTGTTGCAGGCGTATTCGGCGCGCTATCCGCATAACCGCGTCCGGATTCTGGATCACGCGTCGTCGGCGGTCGCGCAGGCGGTGCTGCATCGTGAAGTGGAGTTCGGCATCAAGATCGCGGGCGAGCATCATCCGGAGCTGCACACCGAGCCGCTCGTCGAGGATAGCTACGTGGTCGTGTGCCATCGCGATCATCCGCTCGCGCGGCGCAAGCGGATCGCGTGGCGGGCGCTGGCGGACTATCCGCTCATTCTCGCCGGCGACGTGAGCGGCAACCGCGCATTGATCGACGCCGCGCTGGAAGGCAGCGGCATCGAACTGCATTCGTTCTACGAGGTCCAGCGCAGCTCCACGGCGCTCGGGCTCGTCGCGCAGCGCGTCGGCGCGGCGGTGGTGCCGGCGCTCGCGATTCAGAAGGACGCGTACCCGACGGTGCGGGCGATCGAACTCGTCGAGCCGACGGTCACGCGTTCGCTCGTGCTCGTGACGCGCCGCTCGGCGTCGTTGTCGCCGGCGGCGCAGGCGCTCTACGCCATGCTCGCGAAACCGCCCGGCGGCATCTGAATGGAACACTGAATCCGGTGCGTCGCAAAGTGGAAGGGAAAACTCGGATATGCACCATCGGCGCGGGCATCGCGCCTATACTGGCGAAGCATTCGCGGTCGGCTCCGGCGACATGGGAAATGCTTTCGACTGCATATCACGATCACCACGCGCGCCGCCCTCCGGCGCCTCAAGCTATCAGGAACTCGCAGATGAGCGACACGTCAGTCGGCGGCTTGAAGGGTCTCGTGGCCGCGCTGCGCGAGCAACAGCCCGCGCTCACCGAGCGATGGATGAAGCTCGTGTTCGGCGATCAGGAAGTCGAACATTCCGATCAACTCACCTATCGTCAGCTCGCGGATCATCTGCCGAGCATCTTCGAGGAAATCTGCATCGTGCTGGAATCGCGCAACCTGCGCGACCAGGAAGGCGCGATCGAGCGCGACGCGCGCCAGCACGGCCAATGGCGCTGGCAGCAGGGTTATCGTGTCGATGAACTCGTGCGCGAGCTCGATCTGTTTCGTCAGGTGCTGCTGCTCGCGATCGGCGAGTACGCCAGCACGCACGAAGATTTTTCGCGCGCGGACGAGGAGCACGCGCGCCTCATGACCGACGAGGTGGTGAGCTTCGTCACGCTCGCGTCGATACGCGAGGCGATCGGCGAGCGCGATCGCAAGATCGACGAATACACCGGCATGCTGGAGCGCGCGAACTACGAGCTGACGCTGCGGCAAAAACTCATCGGCGATCTATATGAAACGCGCATGCAGATCGCGCGTCGCGTCGCGCACGATCTGCGCAACTTCCTGAACGTATTCTCGACGGCGCTGCAGCTCGCTACACGCTCGCCCGCGAAGCGCGACGCGGCGCTCGGCCTCGCGAACCGGCAGGTCGCCGACATGGCGACGCTCGTCGATGAAATGGTCGAATATTCGAAAGTGCTCGGCGACGATTCCTTGCTCACGATCGAGCCCTTCGATCTCGTCGGCCTCTTCGACGAACTGATGCAGGCGTGCCGCGTCACGACCGAGGCGAAGGGGCTCAAGCTCATCGGCCAGTTCGATCCGGTGCTCGGCACGGTCACGTCGAACCGGCTCAAGGTGAAGCAGGTCGCGCTGAATTTGCTGACTAACGCGATCAAGTACACGTCGTCGGGCGAGATCGTGCTGGCGATCGCGTCGGCGCCGGACGAATGCTGGAAACTGCGCGTCGCCGACACGGGCGTGGGCATCGGCGTGGCGGATCAGGAGCGCGTGTTCGAGGAGTTCGAGCGCGCCGCCGCCGACGATATCCCCGGCGCGGGGCTCGGACTTGCCATTGTCAAGGAATTGTCGCGCACGTTGGACGGGGAGTTGCGGTTCCAGTCGTCGAAAGGGCACGGCAGCGTGTTCGAGGTGACGTTTCCGCTCGTGCTCAAGCCGAAGCCGGCGGAAGCGAAATAAAAAAAAGCGAACGGGTCGCCCCGTCCGCCTTCCGGTCATTACGACGCCCGCGTTACGCTCAGGCTGCCGCTTCTTCTTCGACCACTGCCTCGTCTTCCACCGACGCGCGGATCAGATGATCGAACGCCGACAGCGATGCCTTCGCGCCTTCGCCGGCCGCGATCACGATCTGCTTGTACGGAACCGTGGTCACGTCGCCGGCGGCGAACACGCCCGGCAGCGAGGTCGCGCCCTTCGCATCGACGACGATCTCGCCGTGCTTCGACAGTTCCACCGTGCCCTTCAGCCATTCGGTGTTCGGCACGAGGCCGATCTGCACGAACACGCCTTCCAGCTCGACATGATGGCTCGCGCCGGTCGCGCGGTCCGTGTACGTGATGCCGTTCACTTTCTTGCCGTCGCCGGTGATTTCGGTTGTCTGCCCCTGCGTGACGATGGTCACGTTTTTCAGGCTGCGCAGCTTCTTCTGCAACACCGCGTCAGCGCGCAGCTCGTTGCCGAACTCGATCAGCGTGACCGCCGAGACCAGGTTCGCGAGATCGATCGCCGCTTCGACGCCCGAATTACCGCCGCCGATCACCGCGACGCGCTTGCCCTTGAAGAGCGGACCGTCGCAGTGCGGGCAGTACGCCACGCCGCGCCCGCGATACTCGCGCTCGCCCGGCACATCGATTTCGCGCCAGCGCGCGCCGGTCGACAGAATCACGGTCTTCGCCTTCAGGACCGCGCCGCTCGCGAGATGAATCTCGTTGATGCGGCCCGGCACGAGCTTTTCGGCGCGCTGCACGTCCATCACGTCGACTTCATAGCTTTTCACGTGCTGTTCGAGCGCGGTCGCGAACTGAGGTCCTTCGGTTTCCTTCACGGAGACGAAGTTCTCGATCGCCATCGTGTCGAGCACCTGACCGCCGAAGCGCTCCGCGACGACGCCCGTCGCGATGCCCTTGCGCGCCGAGTAGATCGCCGCCGCCGCGCCGGCAGGACCACCGCCGACGATCAGCGTGTCGAACACCGGCTTGTTTTCGAGTTCCTTCGCCGCGCGCGCCGATGCGCCCGTGTCCAGCTTCGCCAGGATTTCCTTCACGCCCATGCGGCCCGAGCCGAAGCTTTCGCCGTTGATGAACATCATCGGCACGGACATGACCTGGCGCTCTTCCACTTCCTTCTGGAACAACGCGCCGTCGATCGCGACGTGTTTGATGCGCGGGTTGATGATCGCCATCACGTTCAGCGCCTGCACGACTTCCGGGCAGTTCTGGCACGACAGCGAGAAATATGTCTCGAACGCGAAATCGCCGTCGAGATTGCGGATCTGCTCGATGGTGGCGTCGTCGAGCTTGATCGGATGGCCGCCCGACTGCAGAAGCGCCAGCACGAGCGACGTGAATTCATGGCCCATCGGGATGCCGGCGAAGCGGATGCCCGCGGTCTTGCCCGCCTCGCCGATGGTGAAGGAGGGACGACGCACGCTGGCGTCCTCTTTCTCGACGACGCTGATCTGGTGAGACAGCGAGGCGATCTCGTCGAGCAGGCTTTTCAGCTCGCGCGATTTGTCGCCGTCGTCGAGGAAGGCGACGAGTTCGATCGGCCGGGTGACTTTTTCCAAATACGCTTTTAACTGGTTCTTGAGATTGGCGTCGAGCATGGCGATGTCCGTTCCTTGACTGGGGTGTCGCAGACGCGCCTCGCCGCGCCGCTGCGATGATCGCAGCGCCGGACGAAGGCGTTTTCTGGGGTGAGCCTGCCGCTGAACCGCGGCAAGCTCGATATAGCGCTCGTGGAAACGAGGCTTAGATCTTGCCGATCAGGTCGAGCGACGGGGTCAGCGTTTCAGCGCCCGGCGTCCACTTGGCGGGGCACACTTGACCCGGGTTCTTCGCGATGTACTGAGCTGCCTGAACCTTGCGGAGCAGTTCGCCGGCGTCGCGGCCGATGCCGTTGTCGTGCACTTCGCACAGCTTGATCTCGCCTTCCGGGTTGATCACGAATGTGCCACGCAGCGCCAGGCCTTCTTCTTCGATCAGCACGTCGAAAGCGCGCGAGATTGCGAGCGTCGGATCGGCAACCATCGGATACTGGATCTTCTGGATCGTGTCCGACGTGTCGTGCCATGCCTTGTGCGTGAAATGCGTGTCGGTCGAGACCGAGTAGATTTCCACGCCGAGCTTCTTGAATTCTTCGTAGCGGTCAGCCAGGTCGCCCAGTTCCGTCGGGCACACGAACGTGAAGTCGGCCGGGTAGAACACGAACACCGACCACTTGCCCTTCAGGCTTTCATCGGTGACGGTCACGAAATCGCCATTGTGGTAGGCGGTTGCTTTGAACGGCTTGACTTGGCTGTTGATGATAGGCATTTACCAGGTTCCTTTTGGAGTGGTGTTGAAGAAGTAAGTGAACTATACAGGAAAGCTATCGTATCCGAGAAGTGGATTGATTTTATTGTCGGGATAGCGCAGGGCTATCGTACCGATATTTGGCGTTTTCCCGCATGAGGCACTGTGATTGCGCGCGCCTCTCGGAGGTTCCTTTGAAAGCACGTCGTTGCTTTCGCGTTTATTTCAAGGAGGCAGTATGAAGATCGGAATTATCGGCGCCGGGAATATCGGGTCCGTGCTGGCGCTGCGGTTCGGCGTAAACGGCCATGAGGTGCGCATCGCCAATTCGCGCGGGCCCGCATCGCTCTCGGACGTTGAGCGGGAAACCGGCGCGACGGCCGTCGAGGCGCGGGACGCGGTGAAGGACGCGGACGTCGTCGTGGTGACGATTCCCGAAGCGAAAGTGCCGAATCTGCCCAAGGACCTGTTCGCGGGCGTGCCGGCGGGCGTCGTCGTGATCGACACGGGCAACTACTATCCGCAGCAGCGCGACGGGCGTATCGACGGCATCGAGAAGGGCGCGACGGAAAGCCGCTGGGTCGAGCAGCAGATCGGACGGCCGGTCGTGAAGGCGTTCAACAATATCTATGCAGACCACCTGCGCAATCGCGGCAAGCCGGCGGGCACGGCGGGACGCATCGCGCTGCCGGTCGCGGGCGACGACGCGAAGGCGAAAGCCGTCGTGATGAAGCTCGTCGATGAAATCGGCTTCGATCCCGTCGATGCGGGCGCTATCGACGATTCGTGGCGGCAGCAGCCCGCGACGCCCGTCTATACCGGTGATTTCGACGCGGCCGGCGTGCGCGCGGGGCTGCAGAAGGCCGATCCGGCGCGCAAGCCCGAGTGGCGCGCGACGGACAGGAGTCCAGGCACTTTCGAGAATCCGGCGTAGAAGGAGGCTGCCGATGAGCGGAACGCCCGTACGGAAAAACGCAGAAAGGGGCGCGTGCCGTGCGACAATCTGCAAACTTTCCCGATGGGCTTTACCATGACTGACCGGGCCGGCGCGATGGTGCATGATCCATCGGCCGACGTCCGGCGCCGTGGACTCGCTGATTGATCTATGAAAACCGCTTCTCCCCCGCAGGACGTGCAGGACCCACAACACCGCTTCGGCGAGTGCGACGAGTGCGCGGATGTCGAACTCGTGGCGACGGCCACCATTCCGACCCGCTACGGCACCTTCGATTCGTACGTCTATCGCGTGAAGCACACGGATGTCGAGCACATCGCCTTCGTGATGGGCGACGTGAGCAACGGAGAATCGGTGCTGACGCGGCTGCATTCCGAATGTGTGACCGGCGATGTGTTCGGCTCATACCGCTGCGATTGCGGCGAGCAGCTCGATCTGGCGCTGCGCTATATCGCGGCGGAGGATCGCGGGATTCTGCTGTATCTGCGCGGACATGAAGGGCGCGGCATCGGCCTCGCGAACAAGATCCGCGCGTACGCGCTGCAGGAGCAGGGGCTCGATACCGTCGATGCGAACCTGCATCTCGGCCTGCCCGACGACGCCCGCGAATACGACTCCGCCGCCGCGATCCTGCGGTCGATGAACGTGAAGTCGGTGCGCCTCATGAGCAACAATCCGTCGAAGTTCGACACGCTGCTCAAGCACGATATTCCCGTGTGCGAACGCGTCGCGCTCGCCATCCCGATGCGCGAGGAAAACGAGCGCTACATCAAGACGAAGCAGGCGCGTTTCGGGCATTACTTCGATGAAAACGAATAAGCCGCGCGCTCACTGCGCGTCGTGAAAGATCACGCCGAGCATATGCCGCCGCCCCGACCTGAGGCGGCTTACGCCGTGCTTCATGTTCACCCGATACGGCCCGCGCGTGCCCTGCACCGGCCGATGATGCACGGCGAAGAACACCGCATCGCCCTGCGATAAGGGCACCGCTTCCACGCGTGACTGCATCCTCGGACGCTGCTCCGTCATCACGAACTCGCCGCCGGTGAAATCGCGGCCGGGCGCGGAAAGCAGAATTGCCATCTGGATCGGAAAGACATGCTCGCCGTAGAGATCCTGATGCAGACAGTTGAAATCGCCGGGCACGTAACGTAGCAGGAGCGGCGTCGGCCGTGTCTGCCCTGCGCGATGGCAGCGCTCGATGAACGCCGCGTGCTCGCGCGGATACCGCGTCTCGATGCGCATTACCTCATTCCAGCGATTGGCGATCGGCGCGAGATGCGGATAGACCGCGCGCCGCGCGCCTTCGAGCGTTTCGGGCAGCGGATACGCGAAGTACTTGTACTCGCCGCGCCCGAAGCCGTGGCGCTCCATCACGACGCGGCGGCGAAAGATGCCGTCGCGATCGTACAGCGCGGCCAGCGCCTCGCATTCCTCGCGCGAAAAGAGCGCGGTCGCCGTGGCGCAGCCGTAGCTGTCGAGTTGCGCTTCGAGATCGGCCCAGTCGAGCGCGTCGATCCGTTCGCCGATATCCTCTGACGTCGCGCGTTCGAGCACCTTCATGTCATTTCTCCGGATGTGCGTAAGTTGCCTGCAGTGTGCGCTACGCGCTCGGCGCACGCACTCCGGGTCTTGCTGTGCAATTCGTGCCGCGCATCAGTGCGCCATCGCGCTCTCTGCGATGCGCTCCTTCAGCGCGGTCTTGCGCGCGGCCATCTTCGCGCCGATCGCGACGAGATCCATCTGCGTCTTGCGCACTTCCGGAAACAGCGTGGTTTCCTCTTCCTCGATGTGATGCGTCGTGTTCTCCTTGAGCACCTTGAAGGTCGCGTCGAAACCATCGTCGCCGGCCTTCAGGTTCGCGAATCGTTCGATGAGCGTCTTCACGAGAAAATGCTCGACGTAGGCTTCGTCCACGTCGATGCGCTGGTCTTCGGCCAGCACTTTCTGGGCGACGGGATACAGCATTTCTTCCTCGACGATCGCGTGGATCGTCAGCAACTCGCACGCGCGCTGAACGAGCGCGTTCTTGCGCTCGAAATCGTTGCGTTCCGCGCGTTCGAAGGCATCGAAAAGCTGTTCGATGGCGCGGTGATCGGCTTCGAGCATGTCGAGCGCATCAATGGGTCGCGGGGTATGAGCGGCAGACATGTGGGTTCTCCTTTAGTGGGCTCTCTCGGCCCTGTAGGGGCATCTTCGTGTCCCTGCGGCGCCCGGGAGCAGCAAGTTGAATGCCCGCGATTGACCAGTTAACGGCGGCGTCGCGCGCGTCTAAATAGTCGGTCTTCCCGATTCAGCCAGGTCGCGTTGCCGCATCACTTTCACCTGCCACCACGCGGGCAAGAGACGCCGCACTTCCGCGCGCGCGAAGCGGTCGTCGATCAGATAGAGCACGCCGCGATCGAGCGGCCCGCGGATCACGCGCCCGGCCGCCTGCACGACTTTCTGCAAGCCCGGAAAAAGATACGTGTACGCGTAACCCTCGCCGAACGCCTCGTGCATGCGCGCTTTCATTTCCTGGTTGACGGCATTGAGCTGCGGCAGACCGAGCGTTGCGACGAACGCGCCGATGAGCCGCGAGCCGGGCAGATCGATCGCCTCGCCGAACGCGCCGCCCAGCACCGCGAAGCCGACGCCGCGCCCGTCGGCGACGAAACGCGCGAGGAACTCGCGTTGCGCCGCTTCGCTCATCGCGCGGGACTGTTGCCAGCACGGAATCGACGGATGACGCGTCGCGAGCGCCGCCGCGACTTGCGCCAGATATTCGAAGCTGCTGAAGAAGCTCAGGTAATTGCCCTCGGCGCTTTCGAACTGCGCGGCGATGAGATCGGCGATGCGGTCGACCGAGCGCTCGCGATCGCGGTAGCGCGTCGACAGGTCCGCGACGGCCCGCACGTCGAGCTGTTCGGCGGAAAAGGGCGACTCGACATCGATACGCACGCTCGACTCCGGCAGGCCGAGCGTATCGGCGTAGAAGTGCGCAGGCGTGAGCGTCGCGGAAAAAAGCGCGACGCTGTGGGCGCGAGCGAAACGCGGCGCGAGATGCGGCGCGGGAATCACGTTGCGCAGGCAGAGCACGGCATTGCGCTTCCCGGCGTTCGAACTCGTTCGGCCGAGTGTGATGTCGAAGATCGAATGCGTGCCGAAGCGTTCCGCGATGCGCGAGAAATGCATGGCATCGAAATAGAAGCGCAAGGTTTCGGGCGTGAAGACGTCGGGTTGCTCGCCGAGCGTTTCAGTCATCAGCGAGACGGCTTGCGCGAGCGCCGTCAGCAGGCGCGCGGGCGTTTCCGTATGCGCCGCATAGTCGATGTTCGCCGCGTCCTGATCGCGCGTGAGTTCGCGCAAGCATCGCCCGACGCGCCCGAGCGCCTGTTTCAGCACGGGCGGCGCGCCGCGTCGCATCGCGTTGAAGGCGGCCTGATCGAGCGTCGCGGAATACATGCCGCGCGCCCGTTCGATGAGGTTATGCGCTTCGTCGACAAGCACCGACACGCGCCATCGATTCGCCTCCGCGAGCGCGAAGAGCATCGCGCTCGTATCGAAGTAATAGTTGTAGTCGCCGACGATCACGTCGCTCCAGCGCGACAGTTCCTGGCTCAGATAATACGGACAGACTTCGTGCCGCCGCGCGACCTCGGCGATCGCCGCGCGATCGAGTTGCGCGCATTCGAGCGCGTCGGCGCGCGCCCCGGCGAGGCGATCGTAGAAGCCCTGCGCGAGCGGACACGATTCCCCGTGACACGCGCGATCGGGATATTCACACGCCTTGTCGCGCGCCACGAGTTCGACGACGCGCAACGGTTTAGCGGCGAGCGTCGTCAGCGCATCGAGCGCGAGTTGCCGTCCCGCGCTCTTCGCCGTGAGAAAGAAAATCTTGTCGAGCCGCTGGCCCGGCCACGCCTTCAGCAGCGGAAAGAGCGTGCCGACTGTTTTGCCGATGCCGGTCGGCGCCTGCGCCGCGAGACATCGGCCGGACACCGCCGAGCGATACACCGCTTCCGCGAGCGCGCGCTGGCCGGGCCGGAAATCCGCGTGAGGGAAGGCGAGCGCTTTCAGCGCGTCGTCACGCGCGGCGGCGTGCTGCATCTCCTGCCGCGCCCACGCGATGAAGCGCTCGCACTGCGTTTCGAAATGCGCGGCGAGCGCAGCGGCGGTCTGCGTCTCGACGAGCACGCTCTCGGTCTGATCGGCGATATCGAAATACACGAGCGCGATCTCGATGGCATCGAGCCCGAGCTTGCGGCACATCAGATGCGCATACACGCGCGCCTGCGCCCAATGCAGATGACGATGATTCTGCGGCATCGATTCGAGCTTGCCGCGATGCGTCTTGATCTCTTCGAGACGGTTGAGCGCGGGATCGTAGCCATCGGCGCGGCCACGCACGCACAGCGGCCCATAAGTTTCCGACAGCGATATTTCCTTCTGATATCCGGCTGGCCGCCGGCTCGTCACCGTGACGTGGCCCGCGACGCCTTCCTGCGCGCTCGGCGTCGGCGTGAAGCGCAGATCGAGATCGCCCTGTTTCGCGGTGAACTCGCACAGCGCGCGCACGGCGACGGTGTAAGCAGGCTCGGATACTGTATGCATGTACAGCAGTCTAGCACGCAGGCATCGGCGTCAGCGCGCCTTCTAGGATGCCGCGCGCAGCAGTTCGCCGAGCGTTTTCATCGCGCTTTCGACCTGCGGCGACCACGGATGACCGAAGTTGATGCGCACGTAATTGCCGAACGCGTGACGCGCGGAGAAGATCGGCCCGGGCGTCACGTTGATGCCATGTTCGAGCCCGCGCCTGTGCAACTGCATCGCATCGACATGTTCGGGCAATTGAAGCCACAGGAAATAGCCGCCGTCCGGCTGCACGAATCCGACGTCTGGCGGCAGCCAGCGCGCAATGGCCTGTTCCATCGCGCCGCGTTGCGTGAGAAGCGCGCCGCGCAGCTTGCGCAAGTGCTTGTCGAAGCCGCCGTGCTGGAGATAGTCGGCGATGCCCGCCTGAATGGGGATGCTGGTCGAGATGCTCGTCATCAGCTTGAGCCGCCGGATCGCGTCCGCGAAACGGCCCGCCGCGACCCAGCCGAGCCGGTAACCCGGCGCGAGCGTCTTCGACAGCGATGCGCAATGCATCACGAGCCCTTTGGTATCGAAGGCTTTCGCGGGCGGCGGACGATCTGCCGCGAAATGCAGTTCGCCGTAGACATCGTCCTCGATGAGCGGCACGTCATGCTTCGCGAGCAAATCGACGAGCGCGCGTTTTTTCTCGATGGAAAGCGTCGCGCCCGTCGGATTCTGAAAGTTGGTCATGAACCAGCACGCACGCACCGGATGCTTGACGAGCGCTTCGGCGAGCACGTCGAGATCGAGTCCTGCGTGCGGATCGACGGGAATCTCGACCGCCCGCAGGCCGAGATGCTCGACCGCCTGCAACGCCGCGTAGAAGCACGGCGATTCGATCGCGACGACATCGCCCGGCTTCGTGACGGCCATGAGGCTCAGCGTGAGCGCTTCCATCGCGCCGTTCGTGACGATGAGTTCCTCGACCGGCTGCGCGATGCCCATGCCGATGTAACGCAGCGCGATCTGCCGCCGCAATTGCTCGTTGCCCGGCGGCATGTCGACGACCGTGCTCCACGGATCGAGCATGCGCGCCGCGTGCGCGAGCGACTTCGCGAGACGCGCCAGCGGAAACAGTGTCGGCGATGGAAACGCGGAGCCGAGCGGCACGACATCCGGACGCTTGACCGCATCGAGCACGGAGAAGACGAGACTGCTCACGTCGATGGCCGCAGGCTCCGCGATCGGCGTGGGCGAGGCTGTCTGCGTCGCCACTTTCGCGCCGGGCGCGACGAAGTAGCCGGAACGTTCACGCGCGCGAATCAAGCCCCATTCTTCGAGCAGGTAATACGCGCGAAAGACTGTCGATTGACCCACGCCGTATTGCGTCGTCAGATGCCGCACCGATGGCAGGCGCGTGCCGACAGGCAAGCGGCCCGCGCGAATCTCGGCGGCCATCGTGTCGGCAAGGGCTTGGTAGCGCTTCATCGCGTGCTTGGGAGAGGGAGCGCGAAATTGTCTCATACGGGTTCGCGAAGGAATATCCGCGCGTCGCCGTGCGTTTAATGAGCAAGCGGCTTAATCGCCGCGCCCGGCTTTTCAAACCTTTCGGAGGTGCTTTCATGAAGCTCGCCAGAATCGCAACAGTCATGCTCGCCTTGCTCGCCGGTCTGCTCGCGGGATGTCAGACCGACGGCAGTTCGACATCGTCGGGCACGACATCCGGCAGCGGCAGCAGCGGCGGATATTGACCGCGCAGACGCTGCCGCCGGGACTGTCGGCGGCGCAGTTTCGAGCGGCGCTCGCGGCCTTCGCGGCGGCGCTCGGCAGCGATGCGGTGCTGTCGAACGATACCGCTTCGTATCTCGATCCATTCGCGCCCGGCGACGCGCTCGCGCATGCGCCGTCCGCCGTCGTGCTGCCGAAAGATGTCGAAGGCGTGCGCGCGGCACTGGCGGTGGCGAATCGATATCGCGTGCCGCTCTGGACCGTATCGACGGGACGCAACTTCGCTTACGGCGGCGCAGCGCCACGCATGAGCGGCTGTGTCGTGCTCGACTTGCGGCGGATGAACCGCATCATCGAGATCGACGAGACGCTCGGCTTCGCGCTGGTCGAGCCGGGCGTGACGTACTACGACCTGCATCGCGCGCTCGGCACGCCACGGAAGTTCTGGCTCGATCCGCCCGCGGCGGGCTGGGGCAGCGTGATCGGCAACACGCTCGAACGAGGCTACGGCACGACGCCTTACGGCGACCACGCGGCCCATCAGTGCGGCATGGAAGTCGTGCTTGCAAACGGCGATGTCGTGCGCACCGGCATGGGCGCGATGGCGTCGAGCCGCGACTGGCAGGTTTTCAAAGGCGGCTTCGGGCCGTCTTACGACGACATGTTTATGCAGTCGAACTTCGGCGTCGTCACGAAGCTCGGCATCTGGCTCATGCCCGCGCCCGAGGGCTACATGATTTGCCGCTATGCGTTCGGACGCGAGGACGATCTCGAACGCGTCGTCGATACGCTGCGTCCGCTCAGAATGGATGGCACGATTCAAAGCAACGCGGTCATCGAAAGCGCGGTGCGCTGGGCGGCGGGCGTATCGACGCGAAAGACCTGGTACGACGGCAAAGGCGCGATGCCCGACGACGCCATCGACGCGATGGCGCGCAAGATCGGCATCGGGCGCTGGAATCTGCGCTTCTGTTTATACGGGCCGCCGGCGCTCGTGAACGCGCGGCGCGATATCGTGCATGCGCGATTCAAGCCGATCGCGGGCGCGACGCTCTTCGAGATGCCGTATCGCGATGCATCCATCGAGCCCGAGGGCGGCGGCGATCGTGCGCAAGTCGGCATTCCGGGGCTCGAAGCATTCAATTTGCTGAACTGGCGCGGCGGCTCGGGCGCGCATATCGATTTCTCGCCGATTTGCCCGCCCATCGGACGCGACGCCGTGAAGCAGGCGCGCATGGTGCGCGAGCGCGCGGCGCAATTCGGCTTTGACTATTACGGCGGTTTCACGGCGGGCCAGCGCGCGATGCATCACATCTTCGCGGCGATTTTCGATCGCGACGATCCGAAACAATCGCGCGATGCCGGCGCGTTGATCGAAGCGCTGATCCGCGATTCGGGCGCGGCGGGTTACGGGCAATATCGGACGCATCTTTCGTATATGGATCTGGCCGCCGCGCAATACGACTTCAACGATCACGCGCTGATGCGGCTGTCCGGCACGATCAAAACGGCGCTCGATCCGAACGGGATTCTGTCGCCGGGAAAGCAGGGTATCTGGCCGGCGAAGCTTCCGGATGCAGCGGAAGGGGAAGAGCGATGAGCACGACGCGGCGCGCGTTTCTCATTGCGGCGGGGGCATCTGGATTGCCGTGGATTTCCGTTGGCGCGGCGGCGCGGGCATCGACGCGAACCTGGGTTATCGATGCAGCGTTGCCCCAAAGCCGCGTGATGTTGCGGCGAGCACGTCTCGCGAGCGCGCGCGTCGAGTCTCTTTCCGGCGATGCGGGCTGGCTGTGGATCGAGCGATTGTCGAAAGAAGCAATGTCGTCGTCGCATGCGATCGGCGGACTGACGCGCTTCGCCGACGCGTTCGTGTTGTCGCAGCTTGGCGCTGACATCGGCATGCGGGCGACACATCATCGCGCATTCGTTGACGACGCCGTGCTCTGGACGCTCGAACATGGCTGAAAGCGCTTCGGTAGAATGAAGCGTGTCTCAATATTGCCGCGCACGGATGAATCGATGAACGCCACGGACACCCGCACGATCGCCGACTGGCATGCGCACATCTATTTCGATGCCGTGAGCCGCGACGCCGCATGGCAGCTTCGGCTCGTGATCGAGCAACGATTCGCGACGGAGTTGCAAAGCGGCGCATTGCGTCTGGGACGTTTTCACGAGCGTCCGGTCGGACCGCATCCGATGTGGTCGTTTCAATTGGGATTCGGCGGCGACCTGCTCGCACCGATGCTCGCCTGGCTCACGCTCAATCACGGCGCGCTCGATGTCTTCATGCATCCGAATACCGGCGACGCGCTCGTCGACCATCGCGATTCAGCCGTGTGGATCGGCCGCTCGCATGAACTGGTGCTGAAGAGTCTCGGCGGCTGACGCTCAAAAAGAAAAAGGCGGAACGCGTCCGCCTTGCTTCCCGATATCCCGCGAAATTACTTCTTCGCGCTTGCCGTCTTCGACGATACGGCGCGCACGGCCGTCTGGTTCGCGATGGTGGCGTCGTTCTGCGCTGTTTCGACCACTTGCTTCGCAGCTTTTTTGGCGGCTTCGTATGCCGAATTCGCCGATTGGGTCGCGGCGTCGATCGCGGTTTTCCACGCCGTCACGACGGCTTCGCTGCCGACCGGCGCGTTGCTCACGAGGCTTTCGAAGAATGCCTGGGCGTTACGCTGCGACTTCTCGATCTGATCCTGCGCCGCTTCGATATACCCGCCGCGCACACCCGTCGTGATCTCGTTGACGCTCGTCCAGTACGCCTGCACGCGCTGCGCGCTGTTTTGCAGATGCTGGTTCTGGAGCGCGAAGAATTCCTGCGGATCGCGCACGGAGAACGTCTTGGCGAGCAGCGCCTGATGTTCGTCGAGCGCCGTCCTGACCGTGCGCACGTTCAGATCGACCAGCTTTTCGAAACCCCCGACAACTTGTGTGGCGAGACCAAAAGTCGTGTCGACGCCCGCCTTCTGTGACGCGATTACATTTTCCGGCGTAAAACTGCTCATGCTCGACTCCATATGGAAGTTGCCAATTGAATACGCGATGAATTTGTGCAGTGCAGCGATTGGTCTATTCTAAGGGAACGATGTGGAGTGTCAATTACGTTTTCCCCGCTTGACTTTAAACCATGTCGCGCATTATTCAAAAATCGCGGCTGCCGATAAGTAAATGAGCAGGCTCATTAAAAGCAAGCGGTCTGATCACACATCACATAATCCGAACGACCATTTGCTTTTCGGCAGTATTCCAGTACGCGGAAAAATCCGACCAGTCGGACGGTGAAGATACGCGGCGAATTAGCTCTGTCCGCTAAGCCGGAAAGCCCGCACCCGCGTAAACACCTAAGCCCAAACTTACCGAATGCGTTGTTTCCCCACTTGACGCATTGGTGTGGTAATTGGAAGAATCTCGCACTGCAACACGCGCATCGGGGCATTCGGCGAACACGGTCTTTACCGGTATTTCTGTCACTGCCTCGTCATCGTGAATCCGTAGGATTCACCTTCGCGCGAATGAGCCGGCGCTGAACGGCATAAAGATATAAATCGAGAGAATTGAAGAAAATGGGGCGACATTCCCAAACCCTTGGCCACCTTGAACGTAGTCACGAAGACAACACCTTGCGGCGCGCCATGGCCGCACGACTCGACCGCGCCTTGCAGAAGGCAAACGTCAGTTCCGCCAAAGCCGCCGGCTGGCTCGATGTGAGCGAGCACGACGTGCAATTCTGGCGACGGGGCATCACGGTCCCGCCGTTCGCGGCATTCAGCCGAATCGCGCGGGCGCTCGACATCGATCCGCACTGGCTCTGCACGGGCCAGGCACAGCAAGCGCATTCCGCCAACTGATTGCGTCCGCTTCGGCGCGCCGGCTCTCGCGTTTCCCCTGAGCGTCAGACTTCCGTCGATACGGCCGGTGCCGTCTTGCGTCCATGCAGGAGCACGGTGCCGATGCCGCTCGCGGCGATCACGCACATGCCGATCGCCATCCAGAGGTCCGGCACCTGTCCGAACAGCAGCCAGCTGAAGAGCGCCGCGAACGCGAGTTGGCCATAGGCAAACGGCGTCAGCACGGAAAGCGGGGCGCGCTTGAGCGCCTGAAGCATGAGTCCGTGCCCGAGCGTCGCCATCGTTGCCATGAAGACGACGAGCAGCCAGCTCCCGATCCGCACCTGCGCGACCGCAGGCAAGGTTTCCGCCTGATCCATCCAGACGAGCACGCACAGCAGGATCGTGGCGACGAGCGCCGTGAGGAAGTTGGTCGTGATTGCATCGTCGACGCGCGTGAGATGGCTCGACACCACCTGAAAGCACGCGAAGGTCGTCGCCGCGCCGATCGGAAAGATCACGGTCCAGCTGAACTGGCTGCCGCCCGGCCGCACGACGAGCAACATGCCGATGAAGCCGAGTACGACCATCGCCCATTTGCTGCGCGGCACTTCGTCCTTGAGCACGAGCGCGGCGAGCAGCGTGGAAATGAGCGGCGCGAGCATCGCGAGGGAAGTCGAAACCGGCAGCGGCAGATGCCGCAAGCCCGCGAACGTGCATGCGGAATTACTGAGCAGCAGCACCGCCCGCACGATCTGCAGCTTGACGCTGCCCGAACGAAAGAGACCGAATGCGCGGCGCCGCACCTGCCAGACGCCCATCACGATCATCTGAAAGAGATAGCGTACCCAGAGTAGCGCCAGCAGAGGGACCGCGGTGCCGATAAGCTTGACGGTGGAATCGCTTGCCGCGAAGGTCGCGGTCGTCAGGATCATGATGGCGATACCGGCGCCGGTGTTATCGGTATCAATGCGGTATCGCGTCTTGCCCTCTGCGGTTGCCATCGAGTTCTCGTGATTCGCCGCCACGCGCAGCGAACCGTTGCCCGGCGTTTCTGCTGACGGCATATATGAAGGAACGGCTCTCAGACCGTTGCTTCGATTCTCCCGGCATCGCCGGGCGCTGGCAAGGTGACAGTAAAGTTCTTTTCCGCCTTGTTGTGCACAGGTCACGATGCGGGAAATGTACTAGACGGTTCGGACAAATTGGGATTCGGCGCGGGCGAGGCGGTCAATCATCGGACTAATACAGGAAAAGCGCTTCGATTCGTCCACTTCGGCATTCGCCTCCTAAAGAACGCCCATCTCAATTTGAGAATTGGATTAGAGCTTTCTTAGGCTCACTTTTTTACTATTCATTTCAACGCAGATCGCCGCGACAGCCAGCCACCAGGCATCACGCTGGATGAAAGCGCAACGCGTTCTCCGATGCGTCATGGCATGCAAGTTCAGCCATGCGTGCCGAATCAGTCCGAAGTCATTCATCACGAGTTTTCTGGAGCATTACATGCAAAAGCGCATTACCCTGGCTGCCGCCTTCGTTTCCATGAGCGTCGTCGCTCTGATGTCGATGAACGCGCACGCCGCCGACGGCACCATCACCATCAACGGCGCGCTTTCGGACACGACGTGCTCGATCAACGGTGTCGCGACCGGGGCGCCGGCCAACGTCACGGCGACGCTGCCGAACGTGGACTCGGGCTCGCTGCCGGCCGCGGGCACGACGGCCGGCACGTCGAGTCTCGGCGACATCAAGCTCGCGCTGACCGGTTGCGGCGGCGCGGCGACGAAAGCCGTCGCGCGTTTCGAAAACGGTCCGACGGTCGATCAGACCAGCGGCAATCTGGTGAACCAGGCGTCGGCATCGCCGGCGGGCAACGTGCAGGTTCGCTTGCTAAACGCCAAAATGCAGCCTATCAATATCCTCACCAACCAGAACAACGACCTGGCCACGAACGGCGCAGCCATCTCGGGCGGCGCCGCCATGCTGAATTATTTCGCCCAGTATTACGCAACGGGCAAAGCAACCGCGGGCAGCGTCAACACCACGGTGCAATACACGTTGCAATATCAGTAATGAGCGCGCCGGACCGTCCCGATGAGGCATGGTCCGGCTCGGCGTCTGCGCACGACGGGACATTCAGGTAGCGGTAATGAAAATAGCGAAGTGGTTGATTGCGATATCGACAATACTCACGGTTCTGTTCGCCATCGCCGCGCATGCCAGCGTCACGATAAGCGGCACGCGCGTGATCTATCCGCTCGATCAGCGGGAAGTCAGCGTGAAGCTGAACAACGATAGCCGCACGCCGGCGCTCGTGCAGGTATGGATGGACGATGGCAACGCGGACGCGAAGCCCGGCGATATCAAGACGCCCTTCGTCATCACGCCGCCGATTTTCCGCATGGACCCGAGCAAATCGCAGACTTTGCGCCTGATGTATGGCGGCGGCGCGTTGCCGCAAGATCGCGAGTCGGTGTTCTGGCTCAACGTGCTCGACGTTCCGCCCAAGGTCGACGCCAAGGGCGATGCCAATACCAATACGCTGCAAATGGCCTATCGCACGCGGATCAAAGTCTTCGTGCGTCCGCCGCGCCTCGTGGGCAGCCCGGACGAAGCACCGAAAACACTCGAATGGCGCGTCGTGCCGGCGCCTCAGGGCGCGGGCCTGGCGCTCTCCGTGTCGAATCCGAGCGCGTATCACGTTTCGTTCAGCGAAATTTCCGTGTCGTCGAATGGACGCACCTACAAGAACGAAATGGGTGGAATGGTCGCGCCACGTTCCACGCAAATCATCCCTGTGCCGCAGATGAGCGGCGTCACGAGCGGAAAGATTCATTTCATCGCGATCAGCGATTACGGCGGTCCCATCGAGGGCGACGCCGCCATCGGACAGTAGCGCCGCCGAAGCAATCCGCCGCGTCTTCACGCATATCGCGTTTCTCGTCTCGAAATAATCGAGCGCGCGAGTTCAATTGTGCCGACGGTCTTTTGAAACAGACCGTTCACCCATCTCAAAATTCGAACTCGTCCTAGGTACTTCTATCTCGATAAAAAATAGCATCGGTTTGTTGGACATCGATCCTTCGATATCCGAGAAACCGAAACCGCTGAGATATGAAGTCCCATCGTCATCAATCGCTTTCTACCCTCGAATTGAGCCGCATGACGGCGCTGGTCCTGATGACCTTCGCGACGGCAGCCTTTGCGAGCACGGAGCGGGCGCTCGCCAGCGAAGCGCCCGGCGTGGTCGAGTTCGACACCACGTTCCTGCGCGTGGATTCGAAAGGCGATTTCGATGCAAAGCGATTTTCAAGCGGCAACGTCGTGTCGCCGGGAGTCTACGCGGTCGATATCGTCGTCAACGACAATCGCGTCGCGCGTGACGAAGTGCGTTTCGTGGCGGCGGACGAAGGCGGCAACGCGATGCCGTGCCTGACGCGCAAGATGCTCGAAAGCGCGGGCCTCGACCTCGCCCGACTCGCGGCCGAGCGCGGGCAAAAGGACGAGACGCCGGCCGACGCCTGCATCGACTTGCGCGCGCTCGTGCCGGAAGCCTCGATCGACTTCGATTTCAGCGAGCAGAAACTGGCACTTTCCATTCCGCAGCGTTACATGCGCGCATCGGCGCGCGGATACGTGTCGCCGGAGTTGTGGGATCGCGGCGTGAATGCGGGCTTCCTGAGTTACAACGCGAACACCTATCGGACTCGGGCGGGCGGCGAGCAATCGACGCAGAATTATCTGGGGCTCAACGCGGGCGTGAATGTCGGTGGATGGAACCTGCGTCATCAGTCGTCGCTGACTACATCGACGGGGCAGGCAACGCAGTTCGACAACATCGCCACCTACGTCCAGCACGACCTGACCCGCTTGCGCGCGCAAGCCGTGATCGGCGACGCGCAGACGACTGGTGACGTGTTCGACTCCGTGGCGTTTCGCGGTGCGCAGATCGCCACGGACGATCGCATGTTGCCCGAATCGTTGCGCGGTTTCGCGCCTGTCGTGCGAGGCACGGCGGATTCGAACGCGCTCGTGACGGTGCGTCAGAACGGGCAGATCATCTACGAAACGGGCGTGACGCCCGGCCCGTTCGAAATCCGCGATCTCTATGCGACGGGTTCGGGCGGCAATCTCGATGTCACCGTCATGGAAGCCGACGGACGCGCGAAGCGCTTCACGGTGCCGTATGCATCGGTTGCGCAATCGCTGCGTCCGGGCACGACGCGCTTCGCGGTCACGGTGGGACAACTGCGCGACGATTCGCTCGGCACGAAGCCCGGCTTCGCGCAATTCACGCTGCAGCGCGGCCTGACGAATCTGGTCACGCTCTACGGCGGCGCGATCGCATCGGAGGGTTATGCCGCCGTGAATGCCGGCGCGGCGCTCAATACGAAGTACGGCGCATTCGCGAGCGATATCACGGTCGCGCGCACGCAGGTTCCGGGCAAACACGCGATGCAGGGCAAGAGCCTGCATATCGGCTATGCCAAATTCGTCGATCCGACCGGGACCAACCTCACGCTCGGCGCATACCGTTATTCCGACAGCAGCTATCTTTCCTTCGCCGATGCCGCCCGCGTGCGCGACGCCGCGCGAGACGGCGGCAATCCGGCCGATCGCAATCGCGGCCGCGTGCAACTGACCATCGATCAGCGGCTCGGCAATCAAGGCTCGGTGTTTGCGACGGTCTCGTCGCAAAGCTACTGGAACCGTCCGGGAAACGACACGTTTTTTCAGGCGGGTTATTCGAACCGTTTCAAATACGGCACCTATAGTGTGACTGCGGACCGCACGCAGAACTCGGACGGCGCCATGTCGAATCGGTTAATGGTGAGCACGACCATTCCGCTCGGTCATTCACGTCATGCGCCGCAACTCACGACGAGTCTGAACACGGGCGGCGGCGCGACGAACATGCAGGCGAACATCGGCGGAACGGCGGGGGAACGCAATCAGTATTCGTACAACGCGTATGGTTCGCTGGGGCAGCAGCCGGGCACGGCCATCGATTCGAACGCGGGCGTGAGCGGCGCGTGGCGCGCGCCGCGTGCGCAGGTCAGCGCGTCGGCAAGCGGCGGTCCGGGCTCGTCGCAGATGTCGGCGGGCGTGAGCGGATCGATCGTCGCGCATCCGGGCGGCGTGACGTTCTCGCAGACGGTCGGCGATACTTTCGGGATCGTCGAGGCGAAGGGCGCGGAGGGCGCCAGCGTGTCGAGCGCGACCGGCGTGAAGATCGATTCGCACGGTTACGCGGTCGTGCCTTATCTCACGCCCTACAGCATGAATAACGTGGACATCGATCCGAAGGGCAGTTCGCTCGATACGGAACTTCAGTCGACGTCGGAACAGGTGGCGCCGCGTTCCGGTTCGATCGTCATGCTCAAGTACAAGACGGTAACGGGACGCGCCGCGCTGATCCGCGCGCCGCGCCTCGGCGGCGATGCGCTGCCGTTCGGCGCGGAAGTGTCCGATGGCGCGGGTCATGTGGTGGGCGTCGTTGCGCAGGACAGCCGCATTTTCGCGCGCGGCGTCGAGGAGAAGGGCACGCTCGTCGTCAAATGGGGCAACGGGGCGAGAGAGCAATGCAGCATCGCGTATGCGTTGCCCGCGAAAAGCAATAAGTTGACTGCGGGGTATGTGTCGGTGGAGTCGCATTGCGTGGCGTCGCATGCATTCATTGCTGCGTCAGCCGGCGACGCGGGTTCTCAAGACCGATGGTGATCGAGATGAGCTTAGGCGAATGGATCAACACGCATCGCAAGGACCGCACGCCCAACGGTTCGGGCGCGATGGGCAGGATCATTTCGAAAGGCGGAGCAGCGAAAACATGCGCGATCCTCGCGCTAGCTGCGTCGTGTCTCCAGGCAGTGGCAGGCACCTTAACATTTCCGACCGCCGGTTCCATGCCTGTCCTGAGCTTTCCCGCCACCCTGTCAGCGTCGCGCGATGCACCCGTCGGCAGCATTCTGAATACGGCAGCGGGCAACGGGGGCCTTGCCGCCACCGGTTTCACCTGTGATGTGCAGAAGAGTGTGACGGTGAGCGGCACGCTCGTTCCGGGGAGCACGAATGTCTATCAGACGAGCGTCCCGGGCATCGGCGTGCACTTTTACATCACGAGCGGATGGGGCGGCTCATGGGTATCGGTGCCGGTGTCGCAGACGCTGACACAGCCGAACGGAAGTACGGCGCACTACATGCGGGCGGATCTGGTGGTAACGGGGCCGGTCGGCAGTGGCGCCGTTGCAACGTGGCCTTCCGCGACGGTGACGTTCACGGGCAGTTGCATGACGACCGTGACGGCGACGCAGTACCTCACAGGCAGCGTGGCGATGACGAGCAACACATGTAGCGTGACCACGCCGAGCCTCGACTTTGCGCTTCCGAAGGGGTTGAGCAAGGATCTGGTCGCGCCCGGCGCCACTTCGGGCGATACAACCGTGTCGCTCGGTCTGAACTGCGCTGCGGGCGTCAAGGTTGCCGTGACGCTGTCGGATGTCGTCAGTCCACAGAACCGGTCTACCACCTTGAGCCTTGCTCCCGAATCATCGGCCGCCGGAATCGGCCTGCAAATCCTGAATGGAACGACTCCCGTGGCGTTCGGCGCAGATTCGGCGGTTGCGGGCAACACGAATCAGTGGACGGCGGGCACGGCAAGCGGCGGCGCCATGCAGATTCCGCTCACGGCGCGATACGTCCGCACGTCAGGCACGCTCATTCCGGGAAGCGTTCACGGCAAGGCGACCTTCACGATGTCCTATCAGTAGCGCGACATTCGCCGGGAAAGCATCGGAACCGGACTTGTTTGTTTCACATGAAAGCCTTGCCAACCTCGCTCCGACGCCTACACTTAAAGTAGTTTCTGAACTGCTTCAACGGAGGCAACAATGAGAACGAGAACTCGCGAAGTTGTTCGCATGCTCGCGACTTTCCGTCGTTCGGCGCATTGCCGAAACCTGCGTGCTGCGGCGGCAGCGCAGGAAGTGCGCGATCTTGCCAACGAAACCTCGTCCGTCGGGACATCCGAAGAGGACGAGCGTGCCGAACCGGAGATCGGACCGGTTGTCCGCAAGCCGCATCCCGGCATGCATTGAAATGCGCACGCTCAGACGCCTGCCGGATTCCTGAACGGCGAGAAGCGCCAGTGTCCGCCCGCATCCTTCACGGCGATCGCGCCATGCTCGTGCAGCACTTCGCCGATGGCGCCCGGCTTGATGTCGTCGGAGATACGGATGACGAGCAAGGTGCGCTGCGGCGTAGCATCGTCGCTGATTGACGGCGTCTGCGGTGGCTGTAGCGGCTCTTGCGGCACGTAGCGGTTGCGCGCGCCGATCACGCCCTGATGTTCGCCGTGCGCAACGTATTCGGCATCGTCTTCGTCGTGCGTGGGTGGCAGCAGCGCATCGATGTCGATTTCGCCGCGTCCCGCCCGGTAAAGATGCGCATCGTCGCGTCGCAGGCCTGCGAGCTGCAATGCGCGAAGCGCGTCATGTCCGTCGCGATAGCATCCGAACACCCCAACTATGACCTGATTCATCGTCGCCCCCTCTCTCGGCCCGCATCGTTTCCTCGAACCAAGCAACTGATGTCATCATGCGCGGTCTTCGATTCGCTTCCGCGCTGTTCGATTCGTCAGATGATCTCCAGCAACGGGCGTTCCCGCATGATGGTTTTGAAAGGAATACTGTCAATGAGCCGTTTCCCGCAGGTTGCGACCCCAACGGCTATCACCTAAAGTAGCTGAGCTTCTTTCCCGGATCCGCGCGTCACGCAACGCGCTCTTCGCGAGGTTCGAATGATTGCGAAAGCCTGTGCTTGGGTACTTGTACTGATGGCAGGCTCCGCAGCGGCGGCGCCTTGCTACAACGACGGCGATGTCGTCACGCTCGAAGGCACGGCGACGCGCCAGGCCGCGCATGAAGGGGATGCGTCCGCGAAGCCCGCGTGGGTGCTTGCGCTGTCGGGCCCGATCTGCGTGCTGAGCGCGAGCACGGGCCAGAACGCGCGGCAGCAGTCGAACGTGTCGGCGGTGCAGATCATCGATGCAACGCCCACGGAAAACGCGCGCATCCAGGTGACGGGCAAGCTCGTCACCGGCAACGTCAGCGGCTATTACGCGGTGCCCACCGCGATCTGGGTGCTCAAGCAGCGCGTGCTTTCGGGACAATGACGCTCTCGGCCCGCATGGGCGATGCGTCGAAACCCGCGATGAGTGCAAACAATGGCGAACGATCAGGCCGCTTTCGCGTGCGCCTGATAGCGCCAGTATTCAGCGACGACGATATGCAGCGGTTGATCGTCGAGCTTGCGTTCCTCGGCGAATCGCAATAAGGCGTCGAGTTGCGCGCCGGTGCAACGGAACGCTTCGCGGCGCGGAGCCGTCTGGTTTTTCTTGTGCGTGGTCATGGCAATCCTTTTTAGGACCTTCCCCGACAGGGCAGGATCGTTCGACGGGGCGGCCCGTGCGCGCGAACGCTGCCTGCTGCTTTCACATTAAGCCGGAGCCGCGCACGCGCGACCGGCTGTTAGCGCACATAGCCGTCAAGACATGACAGATAGCGCAAAGCGCGGACCCGGGTATGTGCTTAGGTCTCGTTTGCTTTCACCGCTGGAATAAACCGTTCGACTGTGCCGTTTAGCATGTGTGAACCCGCGCGGGAACCGAGACGCGGGACGAGGGAGGAGAAGCCTGTGAGCGCCGATCAACAAGCGCACGAGGAGCTCGCGCACATCGGGCGGATGATCGCGGAACTGGAGCGCGTCGCGGCGACGGAGCGCGGCGAACCGAAACGGTATGCGGTCATGCGGCCGGAGTACTGGCAGCGGCGCATCGATGCGTTGATCGTCGCATCGACGAACGAGCCGCTGCGGCGCGATGCGGCCGCGTTGCGCGAGCGCCTGGCGGAAGTATTCGCCGATGCGCACGAACGAGATACGGGGCACGCGGGAGAACTGGCGCGGGAGACCGGCAGCAGAAAATGAAGCGAAGCGACGTGCGTGGCGGCGCGTGTGACGATCGGACGATCGACATGCGCCGCCGCAGCGTCAACCCGTTTGCTCGACGGGCGTCACGTCGATATCGAGCTTCTGCGTTCCGCGCAGCACCGCGATCTTCACGGGCTTGTCGATACGCGATGCATCCAGCGTGCGCTGCAAGCCATCGACACTATCGACGGCGATGCCATCCACCGCGACGATACGATCGCCCGTGCGCAAACCGCCGAGCGCGGCCGGACTGCCTTTCACGATTTCCATCACATGCACGCCGCTCGCGAATGCGAGTTCGAAGAAGCGCTGCACGCGCCGCGAGATCGGCGTAGTCGTGCCCGCCACGCCGATATACGCACGCCGCACGCGCCCATACGCGAAGATCTGCATGATGACCCACTTCGCCGTGTCGATCGCGGTGGCGAAGGAAATGGCCTGCGCGCCGGAAATGATCGCGGTGTTCACGCCGATCACTTGCCCCGCCGAATTGATGAGCGGCCCGCCCGAATTGCCGGGATTGAGCGCGGCGTCGGTCTGGATGACGTCGTAGATCATGCGCCCCGAGGTCGAACGCAGCGAGCGGCCGAGCGCGGACACAACGCCTGTCGTCACGGTCTGCGCGAGCCCGAGCGGATTGCCCACCGCGATCGCGATCTGCCCGACGCGCAGGCTGCCCGAATCGCCCAGCTCGACATGCGGCAGCGGCTCCGCCGAGCCGATGCGCAGCACCGCGAGATCGCTCGCGGGATCGTCGCCGACGAGATCGGCGTCGAAACGCGCGCCATCCGCGAGCGTGACCACGATATGCGTCGCGCCGTGCACGACATGGCTATTGGTCAGCAGATAGCCGTCCGGCGTGAAGATGAATCCCGAGCCCGTGCCGCCGACATTGCGGCGCGCGCCGCGCGGATCGGCGACCTGGCGCTCGACTGCGATGAACACTACGGCTTGCTGCACGCGCTCGAGCGCACCGATGACCGTGCGCGAATAGGCGTCGAGCAGGGCTGAATCGTCGATATGGCCGAGCGGGGCGGAGGGCGCGGCGTCCTGCGCGCCGCGCGCAAGATCGTCGATGAATTGAGGCCGGCTTCCCATGTTCCTAGAACTCCCGATGTCTGGAAGCCGACATGCGGGTCGCTGCCGCCGATTTCAAGAGATGGTTGCGTTTGCGAGCAGCTTCATCGGCCCGAGCGTTTCGACGACGTCGCGCTGTGCAGCGTCGCGCACGAAGAGCGAGCCGGCGAAGCCGAGCGCATTCACCGCGACGCCTTCGACATGCGAGACGCCGCGCGGCACCGCGAGCATCCAGCGGCGCGTGACGAGCAGGTTGTAAGGCGCGCTCTGATGCGCGACGCCAGCGACGTCGAGCGGCTGCACGCCGATCGCGTCGAGCAGTTGCAGATAAGTCGCGTGTGCATGCGCGGGATCATCGTCGTCGAGCCATGCGGCCGCGTGCGCGAAAGCGAGTTGCGGCGCGCGAAAAATGCCGCTCGTGTGCGCGGCGTCGATGAACGGTTCGATGGGCAAGGCGTGACCATCGAGCGGCAGCGGCACGATCTGCAGATGCTTGTGCGGCTGGCTCGATCCGGCGATCGTGCCGCCGTTATAGAAGCCGAACCCATCGAAGCGTTCGAGGCATGCGAAGAGCGCCGCGAAGTCATCCTCGCCGATGAGCGATTCCTGCGGCTCGAAGTCCGTCGTCACGATCAGCAGATGATGCGCGAGCACGTTGAACTTGTTGAGCAACAGAAAGTGCCGCTCGCCGATATCGCCCACGCGCAGCGCTTCCTCGCAGGGAGAAAACGGATCGCGCCATGCGCTTGCGGCGTCCGCCGTGGCCTTCGCCGCGAGCTTCGATGCTTCCTCCTTGCGCGCGAGGTTTGCCGCTTGCCGCACGAGAAACGGTACGCCGCCATCTTCGATCACGCTTTGCACCGTGTCGAAGGAACGCAGCGCGCCGCACGCGAGCGCGCGTTGCGTTTGCGTGACGACGTCCTGCCACGAAGGGGCGTTCATTCGCGCCATGCTTCTCCTTTGCCGAACTCGTATCGATCGAGCGATGCCGCGTGCATCTCGATGCTGTAGCCGGGCGCCTGCGGCGGCATATAGCGCCCGTTTTCGATGACGACGGGATCGAGAAAATGCTCGTGCAGATGATCGACGTATTCGAGCACGCGACGATCGAGCGAGCCCGACACGCAGATGTAATCGAACAGCGAAATATGCTGCACATACTCGCACAAGCCGACGCCGCCCGCATGCGGACACACCGGCACGCCGAACTTCGCGGCCATCAGCAGCACGACGAGCACTTCGTTGAGACCGCCGAGACGGCAGCTATCGATCTGACAGAAATCGATCGCTTCCGCTTGCAGCAACTGCTTGAAGATCACGCGGTTCTGGCAATGCTCGCCGGTCGCGACGCCGATCATCGGTGCGAGGCGCCTGCGAATCGCGGCGTGGCCGAGCACGTCGTCGGGGTTCGTGGGCTCTTCGATCCACCACGGATCGAACTCCGCGAGACGGCGCATGTTCGCGATCGCTTCATCGACTTCCCAGACCTGGTTCGCGTCCATCATCAGCTTGCGCCCGGGGCCGATTTCCTCGCGCAAAATGCGCGCGCGCCGCATATCTTCGTCGAGATTGCCGCCGACCTTCTGCTTGAAATGCGTCCAGCCCGCCGCGACGCCTTCACGCGCGAGCCGGCGAATCTTGTCGTCGTCATAACCTAGCCAGCCCGCGGATGTCGTGTACGCGGGAAAGCCCTGAGCGAGCATTTCCTTTTCCCGTTCGCCGCGTGTTCCATGAATGCGCTTCAATAAGGCCAGCGCTTCCGATGGCGTGATCGCATCGGTCACATAGCGGAAGTCGAGACAGCGCACGAGCTGCTCCGGACTCATATCGACGAGCAGTTTCCACACGGGCTTCTTCTCGCTCTTCGCCCACAGATCCCACACGGCATTGACGACGGCAGCCGTCGCGAGATGGATCACGCCTTTCTCCGGGCCGATCCAGCGCAATTGACTATCGGATGTGAACGCGCGCCAGAAGCCGCCCATGTCCGCGGCGATATCTTCGATGCTCCTGCCGACGACGAGCGGCGCCAGCGCCTCGACCGCCGCGACGACGACTTCGGTGCCGCGTCCGATCGTGAACGTGAGGCCATGACCCGAGAGTCCGGGCGCATCGGTTTCGAGTATCACGTAGGCGGCGGAATAGTCGGGCGCGGCGTTCATCGCGTCCGAACCGTCGAGCGAACGCGAAGTGGGAAAGCGGATATCGCGCACGGAGAGCTTCGTGATGCTGGTCATGTTCATCTCCTCAGATGGTGGCGTGACGGCGATGCTCAGGGTTCGAACGGAGGCCTTTATAAAGGCACGAATATGCTGCAACGCACGGGCGCAATGGACATTGACAACCCGTGTTGCACCTCCTAGCCTGCTAGCATGTTAGTGCGAAATCAAGGGCGGCGTGAGCTCATCGACGAATGAAAACAGTCTTGCCGCCGACCCTTACCGCGCGTTGCCCCGATTGCACGGTTCGGAGCGCGGCAGCCTCACCGACGCCGTCGAGGAGGCGCTGCGCGCGGCCATCGTCAATCTGGCGATGGAGCCCGGCATGATGATCGACAAGCTCGCGGTATGCGAGCGCATGGGTGTATCGCGCTTTCCGGTTTCGTCCGCGCTGGCCAAGCTCGCGACCGTGGGGCTCGTCGAAGTCTTGCCGCAGCGCGGCACACGCGTCATGCCCATCGTCATGCACGATATACGTCAGCATCTCTTCATCCGCAGCGCGCTCGAAGTGGAGACCGTGCGCACGCTTGCCGTTGCGTGCGATGCAGCCACGCTCGATGCACTCGATGCGAACCTCGACCGCGAAACCGACGCAGTGCAGCAAGGCCTGCGTCGCGAGTTTCATCTGCTCGATCTCGCGTTTCATGAACTGCTTCTCGATGCGATCAACTTGCCGCGTGTGAAGGAAATCGTCGCTGCATCGCGCAATGCGCTCGATCGCGCGCGCCGTCTGATGGCGAGTCCAGAGCGTCACGCGCATACGCTCGCCGAGCACACACGCATCGCCGATGCGATCCGCGCACGCGATGGCGATGCCGCCGCGCGCGCGATGCACGATCACCTGGATGAAGTCGTCGCGGAGCTGCGGCGCTTTTCCGCTGAAAGACCGGACCTGTTCAGGGAGTAGGAGACAAGAAAGACGAGCGATACATGTGGTCAACCGCAATGGAGGAGACACACAATGAACCTGTTCAAGCAAATGGGCGCCGTGACCGCGCTCGCGGCCGCATGGCTCGCCGCGTCGCCGGCGATCGCGGCCGAGGACTTCAAGGGCGTGACCGTCAACGTGATGACTTTTGTCGGCCCGCAAATCGCCGAGCCGCTGCAACGCCGCGCGCCCGAGTTCGAGAAGCTCACGGGCGCGAAGGTGAATGTGCTGACGGTGCCGTTCTCTGACCTTTATCAGAAGCTGTTGACCGATTGGGCTTCGGGCACGAATTCCGTCGATGCGGCGGTTTTCGCGCCGCAATGGATGGTCGATTACACGAAGGGCGCTTTCCTTGAAGACCTGACGCAGCGTGTCGCCAAAGACACGGCGTTGAAGGAAGACGACGTGATGCCGTTCTTCGTCGACTTCTCGCAGAAGTACAACGGCAAGACCTATCTCGTCGCGCTCGATGGCGACTTCCAGATGGTCTACTACCGCACGGATATCCTTCAGCAACTCGGCAAGCAGCCGCCGAAAACCTGGGACGATTACCTCGATATCGCGAAAGCCGCGAACGGCAAGGCCTTCGGCGGCGACGGCAAGCCGGTCGCAGGTTCGTGCATTTCGAAGAAGCGTAACGCGCAGGCGTATTGGGCGATCATCTCGATCGCGGGCGGTTACCTGCAATCGAAGGGCACGGCGCAAGGCGCGTTCTTCGATCCGCGCAACTTCAAGGCGCTCGTGAACAACGACGGCTTCAAGGAAGCGTTGCGCGTCTACAAGGAATCGACGACTTACGGACCGCCCAACGAAATCAATCTCGATGTCGGCGACACACGCAGCGCGTTCATCTCTGGCCATTGCGCATTGACGCTCGACTGGGGCGATGTCGGCGTGCTGGCGATCGATCCGAAGCAGTCGAAGGTGATCGACAAAGTGGGGGCGGTGATTCTGCCCGGCTCGCGCAAGGTGGTCGATCGCGACACGGGCAAGCTCGTGCCGTGCGACAAGACCCGGTGTCCTTATGCGATCGACGGCGTGAATCACGCACCGTTCGCGGCCTTCGGCGGCTGGTCGGGCGGCATCAATGCGAAGGCGAAGCCGAAGGTGAAGGACGCCGCTTATGCGTTTCTCTCGTTCATGAGCCAGCCGGCGCAATCGAACGTCGATGTGACGATCGGTGCATCGGGCTTCAATCCGTATCGGCGTTCGCAATTCACGGACATGTCGGCGTGGAAGAAGGCGGGCATGAGCGACGCGGCCGCCAAGTCGTATCTCGGCGCGATCCAGCAGAGCCTGCAAAGCCCGAACATGATCATCGATCTGCGCATTCCGCAGAACCAGCGCTATGAACAGGTCGTGCTCGATACGGCGGTCGCGCGCTTCGTCGCGGGCGAAATCGATGCGGATGCCACGATGAAAGCCATCGACAGCGGCTGGGGCGAAATCACCGACGATCTCGGCAAGGACACCCAGTTGCGCGCATACAAGGCGTCGATCGGCGCGAAGTGACGAAGAAGCGGGCGCGTTCATTCCCGACGCGCCCGCGTCGCAATGGAGATTCGATGAATACGCCGTCCCACGCATCGTCCGTGGTCGCGAACGAGCGAGGCTCGCGCGCGCGCGTCGCCAACTGGCTCGACCGGCAGGCGCCCTTCGTATTCGTGTTGCCTACGGTGCTGCTGATTCTCGCGTTCTCGATCTTTCCGCTCGTGGCGTCGGCCTATCTTTCGCTCACGCGCTTCGAGCTGGGCGAGGGCGGCTATCAACTGACCTTCACGGGCCTGCGCAACTACGTGCGGCTCTTTTCCGGCAGCCAGCAATATCACTTCACCGGCGTGTTCCGCGCGCCGGGAATCGTCAGCATTGCAACTATCGTGATTGCCGTGCTCGCGGTGATCTACTGGTTCTATCGCTATCTCGGAAGCGACGGGCGCTCGATCATGGGCACGCTCGGCCGATCGATCAGCGCGGCCGCGTTTCTCGCGCTCGTGTGGCTCGCAGCGAACACGCTCGGCGGCGGTGGCGCGCTCGGCAGCCTGATGGTGACGATCTTCTATGTCGTGCTCGGCGTCGCGCTGCAATTTCTGGTCGGCCTGGGGCTTGCCTATCTGTGCACGCTGCCGCTCAGGGGCGGGCGCTTCTTCCGGCTCCTCTTCTTCCTGCCGCTGATGGTGACGCCCGTCGGCATCGCTTACATGTTCCGCATGATGGCCGATACGTCCATCGGACCGCTTGCGCCGGTATGGTCGTGGCTCGGCCTCGGCCAGATTTCGTGGGCGGCGGACCCGTGGCTTGCGCGGCTCGTCGTCGTGATCGGCGATACATGGCAATGGGTGCCCTTCATGTTCCTCGTGATGCTCGCCGCGCTCGAAGGCACCTCGCGCGAGCAGATCGAAGCGGCGCAACTCGATGGCGCATCGGCGTGGCGCGTGTTCCGCGATGTCACGTGGCCGTCCATCGCGCCGGTCGCGGCGAGCGCGGTGCTGATCCGGCTGATCGAGGCGTTCAAGATCGTCGACTTGCCGAACGTGCTGACGAATGGCGGCCCCGGCATCGCGACCGAATCGATGACGCTGCACGCGTTCATCGAATGGCGCGCGCTGAATCTCGGCGGTGCGTCGGCGGTGGCGTACATGCTGTTCTTCGTCTCGACGATCGCGTGTGTATCGTTCTTCCAGTTCGTCGTGCGGCGCGCGCGGGGAGATCAGTGATGAACGCGTTGAAACGCTGGTTCGTGCCCGCGCGTCTGGATGAACTGCCGATCGGCGGCAAGGCGATCGCGTATCTGCTGCTCGGGTTCTGGTCGCTCGTCGTGCTGTTTCCGCTTTACTGGATGGCGATAACGTCGTTCAAGCTGCCGGTGGATGTATCGACGGGACCGCTCTACATACCTTTCGTCGACTTCGAGCCGCATCTCGACGCGTGGCATTACATCTTCGTCGATCTCGGGCCGGACACGTATCGGCCTTATATGAACTCGCTGATCGTCGCGACATGCGGCACGGCGGCTTCGGTCTTTCTCGGCTCGATGGCCGCGTATGCACTCGCGCGCATCGAGTATCGGCCGCCGGTTGCGGCGGTGGGTCTCGGCGTCTTGTTGATCGCGCTGCTGATCGCGGCGGTCGCGTGGGGACATGTCGATCTGCGCATCGCGCTCGCGGTCGCGCTCGCGCTGTTCTTTCTGCTGCTGCGCCCGATCGTGCGGCGCGCGCGCAGGCATCTGAGCAATGACGACATTCTTTTCTGGGTCGTATCGCAGCGCATTCTGCCGCCCGTCGTCACGGTGATCCCGATCTATCTCACCTTCAGGGACGTCGGGCTGCTCGACACGCATCTCGCGCTCATCATCACGTATGCGACGGCGAACCTGCCGATCGTCGTGTGGCTGATGTTCGATTTCTTCGATGGCGTCCCGCGCGAGATCGAAGAGAGCGCGCAGATAGACGGCGCGACGCGCTTCTCGATACTCTTCGGCATCGTGCTGCCGCTCGTCGCGCCGGGTCTCGTCGCAACGGGTCTGCTCGTGCTGATCCTCTCGTGGAACGAGTACCTCTTCGCGCTCTTTCTGACGACAGCGAACGCGCAGACGATGCCCTTGCTCGTCGCCGCGCAGAACGCGACGCGCGGGCCGCAATGGTGGAACATGTCGGTGCTGATACTCATCATGATCCTGCCGGTGATGCTGCTGACGCTCACGCTGCAGCGCTTCATCGTGCGGGGCATTCTCGTGGGAGCCGTGAAAGGATGACGGTCATGGATAGCGAGGCGGTGAAGGTCGACGACGCCCGCCTGACGAAGATCGCGGCGGCGCGCCAGTCGAAGAGCGTGTCGTTGAGAAACGTCGGCAAGACGTTCGGCGATACACGCGTGCTGCACGATTTGTCGCTCGACGTGCAGGCGGGCGAATTCCTCGTGTTGCTCGGCGAATCGGGTTGCGGCAAGACGACGGCGCTGCGCATCGTCGCGGGACTCGAATCGGCGACGGAAGGCGCGGTGTTCGTCGGCGATACCGATGTCACGCATCAGTTGCCGCGCGATCGCGATGTGGCGATGGTGTTCCAGTCGTATGCGCTCTATCCGCACAAGACCGTGTTCGAGAACATCGCGTATCCGCTCATCGTGCGAAAGCGCCCGAAGGCCGAGATCGAAGCCGCCGTGCGCGAAGTGGCCGCGAGCGTGCAACTGGAGCCGTTGCTGTCGCGCTTTCCGCGACAGTTGTCCGGTGGACAGCGTCAGCGTGTGGCGCTTGCGCGCGCGATCGTGCGCCGGCCCGCGGCGTTTCTGATGGACGAGCCGCTCTCCAATCTCGATGCCAAGCTGCGCGGCCACATGCGCGCCGAGTTGAAGCACATGCAGCACGAACTCGGCATCACGACGATCTATGTGACGCACGATCAGATCGAAGCGATGACGCTCGCGCATCGCGTGGCCGTCCTCGACAAGGGCGCGCTGCAGCAACTCGATACGCCCGCGCGCATCTATTCGGACCCGGCGAATCTGTTCGTCGCGGGCTTCATCGGTTCGCCGCCGATGAATTTTCTGCGCGGCACGCTCGCGCAAGGACGCTTCGATGCGCCCGGCATCTCGCTCGACACCTCGGCTCGTCACGAGGGCCGGGCGGTGCTCGGTGTGCGCCCCGAGGAATGCTCGCTCGTGGCGCAAGGTGATGGCGAATTGCAGGGGCGCATCTATTCGGTCGAGTTGATCGGCGATCATTCGCTCGTCACGATGAACGTCGGTGAACAGCAGGTGGTCGTGAAGGTGCCGAATACTTTTGCGGGCGAGATCGGCGGGGGCGCCGGGGTGCGCGTGAATCGCGAGCGCATCTATTTCTTCGATGAAAGCGGCGCGCGCATTCGCTCGACCGTTTGAAAAACGTAAGCCTTAACGCTTGCCGCGAAGCGTTCCCGTTCGTGTGGTCTATATTGGATTTATAACGATCCGATATGGAGGTGCGACATGAGGCGCATCTATTTTCTGCTCCCGAACGTGGCGAGCGCAAAGGGGATCATCGACGAACTGTTGCTGAAGCGAATCGAATGGCGGCATATGCATGTGCTCGCGCGGCCTCATGAACCGCTGGAGGATTTGCCGCAGGCGACACTCGTTCAACGCAGCGATCTCTTGCCCGCACTGGCGCGGGGAACGGCTGCCGGCGGCGTGACGGGCGTGCTCGCGGGGCTCGTGGCGATGGCGTTTCCACCCGCGGGTTTGACGATAGCCGGGGGCGCGGTCGTTTGCATGACGCTCGCGAGCATGGGGTTCGGCGCCTGGGCCGCGACGATGATCGGAGTGGGTATTCCGAATACGCGCTTGCGGCGCTTCGAGCACGCGATCGAAGAGGGCGAGTTGCTGATGATGGTCGATGTGCCGAAGGATCGGGTCGAGGAAATCGAGGCGCTGGTGAAGAGTCATCATCCGGAGGCCGATGTCGAGGGGGCCGATCCTACGATTCCGGCTTTTCCTTGATGGTTTTGTTTTTTGCCGGATCCCGGTTTGTTGTTGGTCTATTAGCGTTGCCCCTGTGCGGGGCGGCA